>CAZSNV010000267.1:0-6643 GCA_964608035.1 uncultured Gemmatimonadaceae bacterium
GTCGGTCGACTTGAAGAATCCCTCGGCGCCTGCATACACGACGTCGGCGTTGGTGGGGTCGGCGCCTAACGTGGAGTAATAGAACGGGCGCTGCACCAACGCTGGCGTGGCGTTCACCTGCGTCCAGTTGAGCCCCGCGTCATCCGAGCGATAGAGCCCGCCGCCCGGCTTCGCCTCGACCAGCGCGTACACGCGCGCCGGATTGGCGGCGGTGACGGCGAGGTTGCCCTTGCCGATGATTTCAGTGGGGAGGCCTGTCCTGACGCGAGCCCAAGTTTCGCCGCCGTCCGTGCTGCGGAACATTCCGCCTTCGCGCGAGCCGCTGATGATCGACCAGCCCTTGCGCTCGATGCGGTTCATCCACGCATACACGACGTTCGGGTTGCCCGGTTGCAGCTCGACATCCATCGCGCCCGTGCTGTCGTTCAGGTAGAGCGTCTTCTTCCAGGTGCGGCCGCCGTCGGTGGTCTTGAAGATTCCGCGGTCGTTGTTGGGCTTGAAGATGTCGCCATAGGCTGCGACCCAGACGGTGTTCGGATCGGTCGGATGGATTCGCACGGCGCCGATCTGACCAACGTTGTACAGCCCGGCGAACGACCACGTCTTGCCGGCGTCGGTGGTCTTGTAGACGCCGCGTCCGGTGGAGACGTTCGACCGAACGCCGTCGGACCCGGTGCCGAGGTAGATCGTGTTGGGATCGCTGTCGGCGACTGAGATGGAGCCCATCGACGCCACGGGGACTTTGCCGTCGGTGATCGGCTCCCAGTTCACTCCGCCGTCGGTGGTCCGGAACAACCCGCCGCTGGCGACACCCATGTAGAAGGTGCGCGGCTGCGAAGGGACGCCGGTCACTGTGGTGACGCGACCGCCGCGCGAGTGGCCGACGAGCCGATAGTTGAGCCCTCGGAGAAGTGCCGTATCGACGGATGCCATCATCGGCATTTTCGGCGCCGCGACTTGCGCCCGCGGTGGGGGCGCCGGTGCGCGCGCCGCGCCCTGGGCGCCAGCATCGCCGGAAGCAGAAGCCACGATTGTGGCTGCAGTGCACGCGGAACGGAGCATCATCCTCTTCATGATCACACCTCAAACCGGGAGGTTCACCAGGTGACGGCGACGTGATGGGGCAGGCCCAAACTACCGCCCATGAAAGCCGTCCGACACTCTCGAAACGGGGGAGCTCCCTCGATTGCCAGTCACAGTCTATTGACTTCTGCTAAGGAGTCGTTCATACTCATGACTATGAGTAAGCGCCTGCAAGTCTTGTTGGAGGAAACGGAGCTCGCGGAAATCCGGCGCGCCGCTCGACTCAGCCGCATGACGGTGGCCGAGTGGGTGCGTCAGGCACTGCGGCGGGCCAGAAGGGAGGAGCCAGTGACTGACACAAAGCGAAAAATCGCGATGGTCCGGGAAGCCGCACGTGGCGCGTACCCCACCGCCGACATCGATCAGATGCTGGCCGAGATCGAGCGCGGCTACTCGACTGACCAGTCGCCGCCGGCGTGATCTTCGTCGACTCGAACATCCCGATGTACCTCGTCGGCGCGGCGCATCCGAACAAAGATGCGGCGCGCCGACTGCTCGAGTCGTGTATCGAGCGCGCCGAACGATTGGTAAGCGACGCCGAAGTGCTCCAGGAGATCCTTCACCGGTACATCGCCATCAGGCGGCGCGATGCGATTCAGCCGACGTTCAACGCTCTGCTCGGCGTGGTGGACGAGGTGTTTCCCGTCGAGCTACCGGACGTCGAAGGAGCGCGCGACATCCTGCTCGGGCAAACGGACCTCTCGTCCCGTGATGCCCTCCACGTTGCGATCATGAAGCGGCACGGCGTGAAGCGAGTCCTCACGTTCGACACGGGGTTCGACCGCGTTCCGGGGATCGAGCGCGTGGCCTGAGTGGGCGGCGCGCCGGTTGCCAGTCGGAAGCCCGTAGCGCCGAACTCGACTGGTCGCATATTCACGGCACGATGGAAGCGATTCCCCAGCTCAACAGCTCGCTGAACAGCCGGTGCGACGTCCGTCGTGAGATCACGGTGTCCGACGGTAACCGATTGACGAACTCGGCCACGATGTCGTGCACGTCCTGATCGTTTCGCATCTGGCCCTGCCGCACGTGGGTGGAGTGGAGAACATCGTCGACTACGAGATCCGCGCACTGCTGGCCGCTGGTCATCGGGCAACCCTGGTGACGAGCGACGGCACCGGCCCCGGATCCATCCCTGACTACGAATCCAGGATCCGGATCATCCGTGTGCCGGCCTGGCACGTGCTCGAACGTCGCGCCGCGTTGCCGTATCCCATCTTTTCGCCGCGACTTGCTGCGGTCATTTGGCGCGCCGCCCGCGACTGCGACGTCATCCATGTGCACGGGATGATGTTCATCTCCTCGGTCGCCGCCGCGCTTGCCGGCAGACTCCGTGGCCGCCGAGTGGTTCTCACTGAGCACGGCGGTGTGCAGCAGTACAGGTCACGCGTGACAACCGTGCTGGCACGTGTCGGCACCGCGACCGCTGGACGACTGACGATCCGCTCGGCAGACAAGTTGATCTCGTACAATCAGCGCATCCTCGACCTGCTCCAGCGCCTCGGTGGCCGGAGCGCCACACCAGTTTTTCTCCCCAATCCGGTCGATGACCGGTTGTTTCGCCGGCCGCTCGAGCACGAGCGCGCGCGGGCTCGTCAGGCGTTAGGCTGGTCGCCGGATCGGCCAAAGGCACTGTTTGTCGGCCGCCTCTCATACGAAAAAGGAGTGCCGCGACTCCTCGAGTGCGCCGGCCCTGATTTCGACCTGGTGTTTTGCGGACCCGGCGATGTGGCGATGCTCGGACCGCTCCCGCGGATCGGCGTCGAATACCTGCCGGCCCGGCCGCACGAACGCCTCCGGGAATTGTATCACGCCGTGGATCTCCTTGTGGTGCCGTCCATGATGCGCGAGGGGTTTCCGCTGGTGGCGCAGGAGGCAGTGTCGTGCGGGTTGCCCGTGCTGCTCTCGTACGATCCGGGGTTCGAGCCGTACCGGGGTCTCGCCGGTCTCACCTTCCACGATCCCGCAACGGATCTGAAGGCGGCGATTCGAGCTGCGCTCGCCGCGGGCTTCGCCGGTGATCCTGACACCGTTCGAGCCCTGTGCCCGTCGTTGCAGGAGTGGATCGAGCGGATGTACGACCAGCTGCTGCTGAACGGATAGCGACGCGAGTGGGCTACGCCGGGTCCACGTCGCGGTTACCCGGTCGCGTTGCCTCAGCCAGGGCCATGTGCCGGACCACAGCGGTGATCTCGGATTCGATCCGGCGCGTTACCCTCGAGAAATGGAAGAATGACCAGATCGTGCTGATCGCCACCACGTAAATAACGAGGTCGGTGCCCCGCCCGATGCCCAGCGCGTGCGCCATCCTGGTGGTGGTCTCTGGCTCCAGGATGACAATCGCGCTGGCGAGCAATACGACGGCCCGGAACCCGGTAATCCAGCGATGGGCTGGGTCCCGTAGCATCCGCACAGCACTCACTAGCGCGAAATACACGAGCACAGGGATCGTGATGATCTGAAACGGAATCATGATCGCAACCTCTCGGCGAGAACCTGAAACGCGATGCGAATGGCATTGGTGCCTCGCTGTCCCTTGGCGAGGCTCGCGGTTGTGTAACTGATGACGACTGGAACTTCTACAAACCGCCATCGGTGCACGCGTATGGCGTCGATGATCTGCGAGGCGTGCGCCATCCGATCACTCGAGATCACGAGTTCACCAGCGGCCTTCCTCCCTAACGCGCGTAATCCGTTGTGGGTGTCCGTTACGGAGACGCGGGACAGGCTTCTGGTGAAAAGAATGCCGGCCTTGAGCAGCATCCGCCGCGCGTGTGGCACGCTGGAACGCGCATCGAGAAAGCGCGATCCGAGAGCAATGTCGCAGGTGCCCGCCATCACCGGCGCGACGAGTTTGTCGATGTCATCCGGGTCATGCTGTCCGTCGGCATCGAACGTTACGATCACGTCCGCGCCGACGCGCAGCGCAAAGGTGATGCCGGTCTGGAGCGCCGCACCCTGGCCTCGATTCACGGCGTGGCGCAGCACGACGGCGGAGCCGGCCGACGCTACCACCGCGGTGTCATCGGTCGACCCGTCGTCGACGACCACCACGTCAAGCCTCTCTGCGGCGAGTCTGCGTAACACCTCCCCGATGCGGCGCCCCTCGTTGTACGCCGCAATCACTACCATTACGCGCGTGGGGTCATACCGTCCGCCGGATAGATGCACGGAGGGGAGGGGGGCGTCGGGATTTGCTGGGGTGCGCCGCATCGTGACCTGCGCGCGAACGTACGTCGCGTCAGGCAACCGCGCCAGCGCCCACCTACTGGCAGTGCGCCGCGATCGCCTGTCACTTTCACGACCCTGAAGCCTTTCACGCCACACGCGGCCGACGTATGCAGATGAACGAGCGCTTCCGCTCGCTGTTGCCAACGCTGGGACTGACGGCGGCGGTCCTGTCGTTGACCGCGTTGTACATCGCCTCGATCGGACCGTACTGGAATATCTCGCCCGACAGCGCGACCTACGTGGGCTGGGGGCGCTCGCTTGCAACCGGCAGTGGCTGGACCGAAGTGCCGATGACTCCGCCGGTACCGTCCTTCTTCTTCGCCGCGGCGTTTCGCCTTTTCGGCGGCGGTTACTTCGCACTCAATGCCGTCACGGTGCTCCTGATCCTGAGCGCGGTGGCAATTTCCTATCGCCTCATCGAGCGTGAGAGTGGACGCACGTTTGCACTGCTGGTCGTACTGCTGTCGCTGTCGTCCGCACGACTGATCTCGGAAAGCACGCAGCTCCTGTCTGAGCCATCCTACCTGCTCTTCACGTTCGCTTCGCTGTGGTTCCTCGATCAGCCGGTCAATGAAGAGCGATCCGCTCCCAGCGCCGCTGCCGCGCGTGCGCGGCGGCTGTGGGAGGTCGCGGGGGGACTCTGCCTGGTACTGAGTGTGTTATCGAGGTACATCGGCATCACGCTCGCGCTGGCGGTGCTCGTTGTCGAAGCGCATGCATGGATCACGCGAGCCAGGCGGCCACGGCCAATGGTGATCCTCTTCGCTGTTGTAGCGTTGTGCGCCCAGCCCGCGTGGAACGCCATCGCGGACGAATCGTATTTCACGGGCATCTTCCGGACGTTTACCAAACTGGAACCGAACGCGCCGAGCAGCGCCAGTCTGTCCCTGATCGACCTGGTGCGTCGCATGGTATGGAACCTGCGCGAAGTTCCCACTCCTGGTCTCCTGCTCGTGAACTCCCGGAGCAATGGACTTCTCTGGCTCCTCCTCAACGCGGCTGGCACGCTGGCCTTCATCGCCAGCCTGATCGCCGTCCTGCTCCGCCGCATAACGATTACGAGATTGTATGTGCTCATTTACGTCGTCGCGGTGTCGGTTGTGATGCTGGTTGGTGGCTGGAATGACTCGCGCTACCTCATACCGGTCCTGCCGTTTCTCTTCTATTACCCGCTCGAGACACTCCGCTGGCTGATCAATCGGCCAACACGCCCGGGATTCCTTCGCTGGGGAACGGCTGCCGCCGCCGGACTCTACGTCCTCTGGTTCCTGAACGGCGGGCTGAGGACTGCGACGGAGAGCGCCCGAAATGCACACACCTCCCCGTTCGGTGCGTATCCCATTAAGCGCCCGAACAACTTCGACCTGCAACGATTGGCGATGTGGATTCGGGACAGCTCGGAAGCGGGCGCACGCTACGCCGCTGGACAGCGGGACATGCTCGATGTCATCACCGAGCGACGCGGGGTTTCGCTGGTTGCAGCGGTGACCAGTCCGCACGCCGAATTCATTGCCAGGCTTCGGCGTGAGGACGTCAGGTATCTCCTCGTGGATCACCGCGGTGGCCGACTCACCGACTCTCTCCGAGTCGTGATCCGGGAGTTCCCTGATACGTTCCGACTGATCTCAGAGCTTCCCCGCGCGAGCCTGTACGCAGTGGACTGGTCGCGCAACTGAGCATGCTCGAGCTCGAGGAACTTCCATTGAGCGGATTACTCCTTACTCGGTCAGCGGAGTGACTGACACCTCAGCGTGCCCCTCATCATCGTAGCGCACGACGACCTGCCACGGCTGGCAACAAACCTCGCAGTCCTCGACGTAGTCCTGCTCGTTCCCGCTCCCCGGATCGAGCGTGATCTCGACTGGCTCGCCGCAGTACGGACAGGCGACCGTCGCCTCGAGATCCGCGGTGCCATCGCCCAGCGGAAACTCCTCGTCGAGCGATTCACGCTGGTCGTACTCATCGTCCCCGTTCGTACCATTTCCGCGCATTGGTCAGCCTCTCATCGAACATCTCACATCTCACATCTGGTTCTTACACGTCGCAGATCTTTACGGCTTCCGCCAGTGAAGTCAGCGGGTCGCGCTTCGGCACGAATTCGTGCGCGACGAACCCGGTGAATCCGGCGTCGGCGATGGCCGTGCAGACCGTCCGATAGTTCAACTCCTGGCCGTCATCGATCTCGTTGCGACCCGGCACGCCCCCGGTGTGGAAGTGACCGATGTGCGCCAGGTTGTCGCGGATCGTGCGGATGACATCCCCTTCCATGATCTGCATGTGGTAGATGTCGTAGAGCAGCTTCACGCGCGGTGAGTTCACGCCCTGCATC
>CAZSNV010000268.1:0-6609 GCA_964608035.1 uncultured Gemmatimonadaceae bacterium
CCCCGCTCTACAAGATCGAGCACACCTTCGCCCAGCTCGGCCGCTGGCGACGTCTGTTGCGCTGCTACGAGGGCAGCCAGGCCAGTGCCAGCGCCTGGCTCGAGGTGGCCTCGCTCGGCTACCTGCTGGGTCGCGCCACGACCTGAGGTCACCAACCGGGGGTCTGCCACGCGTCTGCCGGCTTGGCGAGCGCCGCGACGCGCGGCCAGGGATCGACGCGGTCCAGCCGCGCATCTGAACGAGGACCAAGCCGCTTTGCCCGTCCCGGAATTCATACACAGGCCCTCAGTCTCGTTCGTGGCCTCGGCCGGCCTGCTCGCGCTGATCCGATCGCCCTCGACTGCGCATCGCGTGACCGAGTCGCTCGAACACGCCGCGCTCTCCGCCTGGCGTCGCGTGGCGCACGAGTGGCGCGAGCGACTTCGCATCGTCGTGCGCCAGCCGGTGCTGCGCGCCCTGCTCGTGTTCGCGACCATCACCAGCGTCGGTGAGGGACTGACCGGCACGCTGTTCGTGCCCTGGGTCACGGATGCGCTGCACTCCGACGCCACCGGCTTCGGCTGGGTGCTCTCCACACAGGCGATCGGCGGCCTGGCCGGTGCACTGGTGATCGCGCGCCTGGGAGCCAGGTTGCGACCGCTGCCGCTGCTGATCGGTGGCGCGCTGGCGTTCGGGGCGATCGACCTGGTGCTGTTCACCTATCCGGCCATCTTCCCGTACATCGGTCCGGCGCTGGTGATGCTGGTGATCGTGGGAGTTCCCGGTGCGGCCATGGGCGCGGCCCAGACCACGCTCCAGCAGTCGGAGACCCAGGACAGCCACCGCGGTCGGGTGGTCGGCGCCATCAGGGCTGTGGCAGGTGTGGGCGCGCTGATCGGCGCTGTTGGAGCGGGCATCCTCGGCGAATACCTGCCGGTGGTCCTCCTCCTGGTCGTGCAGGGCAGCGGCTATCTCATCGGAGGCACTGTCGTTGCGTTGATCGTGCGCGGGATTCGGCCTGGGCCGCGTGCCGAGGAGTCGTTGGGTGTAGGCTCCGCCAGCGATCACGGATTCGGCACCGCGGATGAGGTCGTCGTGCCGGCGAAGACGAGGGACCAAGATTGATTGGCAGGATCTTTCTGTTTGGGTCGGCCGTCCTCAGCCTGCTGCTGCTGACGCTCATCTACGCCATCGTCAGCGGCCAGTACGTGGCGCAGCAACCGACTCCTGAGCCGACAGCGAGCGTTGCCGAGCCCGGCCCAAGCGGCCCCGCACCGAGTGGATCGGCCGCCGAGCCAAGTCCATCGGCCAGCGGCCCAACCGCGACGGTGACGATGGAGAACACCGAGTTCAGTGCCGACCTGACCATCGCGGCCGGCACCACCGTCACCTTCACGAACGACGATCCCTTCGACCACACCGTGAGTGAGGGAGTCGACGGCGAGCTGGCGACCGATGCCCTGTTCGACCTCGAGCTGGCGGCTGGAGAGTCCGACACCTTCACATTCACCGATCCAGGCCCGTACCAGGTCACCTGCACGCTCCACCCGACCATGAACATGACCATCACGGTGGAGTAGTGCGGCAGAAGAACCTGGACATCTATGGCCATGACCCGATTCCGTGGTCGCGCCCGCTCGCGCAGCTCGAGGCCGCGGGCGCCGACCCAGACGCCGAGGCCGCCCCGAAGACCTGGTGGCTGAGCACCATCGGCCCCGATGGGCAGCCCCACACCACCGGCGTTGGCGCCTGGTGGGCCGATGACCGGTTCTACTTCACGAGCGGTGCGCGAACGCGAAAGAGCCGGAACCTGGCCACGAACCCAAAGTGCGCGATCGCCGTCGCGCTCGGCGACATCGACCTGGTGGTCGAGGGGACCGCTGTCAGGGTGACCGATGAGGCGACGCTCGAACGCGTTGCCAAGGTTGCCCGGGCAGGGGGCTGGCCCGCCACCGTCAAGGACGGCGCCCTCACTGCGGAATACAGCGCACCGAGCGCCGGACCACCGCCATGGGACGTGTACGTGATGACCCCGCACACCGCGTTCGGGGTGGCCACTGCCGAGCCGTTCGGAGCGACGCGCTGGCGCTTCGAGGCCTGACGCACATCGTCGACACCATGAGACCGAAGGGCGCAGCAATCTAGGCACAGCCAGCCGCTCAGAGTCGTCGCATTCATCGGCGGGGCCACAACTGTCTGGATTTCGCCGCGTTTTTCACCCGAAGCACCTCCGTGGTTATCCATTGTCGGCGCGTCACTATCGGCCGCTCTCGCTGCAGAACCCTCGACCCAGGGAGCGGGATCTATCTTGTCGGTGTCGGCCAGCGCTCAATGTGGAAAGACTGTTGCATATTTATTGACCGGCGAGCAAACTCGAAGGCGACCCTCCTCTGCAAACATTGTTGAGGGACGTATTGCCCATCTGAGGTCAGGCCAGCCAGGTGGACTAGCACGGAAACGAGGCTGTTGACATGCTTTCCCGAATTCGGGCTCCCCTCATTGCATTGGTCGCTCTCTCGCTGCTTACGACCTCCGTGTCCAGCGCCGCTGAGCCTAGCCTGTCCGGCGACAAGCTCCGGGAGGCGCTCGCATTCCGCAGCCAACTTGGGTTCGACACCAGCCCCGAGCGTATCGCGGCTGTAGAGGTTGACCCAGCCTCTGTGCGCCCATTGGGGATCGCCATGACACCGGCTGAAGCTGCAGAGATGGACCGTCGTGCTGCCATCTGGGAGCGCATAGGGGAGGTAGCAGAATATGCGGCCGACGTGACTGGCTATGCAGGCATCTATTTCGATCAGCTGTCCGGCGGACAGATCGTCGTTCTTACGTCAGGGCTCAGCGGACCGATGGCCGACATCGTCGGGGGCGCGCTAAGCGCTGGCGACTTCAGGGTAGAGGAGGTTGCCAACTCGCTTACCGACCTACAGGCAACCTTCGATGTTGTCTCCAGAGATCTTGAACTGCTCATCGCTCAAGGCTTTCCGGTGTCCAGCGTCGACCTTGACGAGGTTCGGAATCTCGTCCGTATCGGCGTCAGCGCTCTGACCCCAGCGCTTTCGAAGGCCCTCACCGAGCGATATGGTGAACTCGTGCTGGTTGCGCCAGAGCCCGCATTTCACGTGACTCACTGCGTCTCTCGCCTTCATTGCGCGGAGCCGGACAAGGGTGGGCTCAAAATCATTGCAAATGGCGTCCCATGTACCTCCGGATTCTTGGGGAGGCCGGTTGGCTCGTCCACCCCTCTGTACGTGCTCACTGCCGGCCACTGCATACAAGTGGCAGGCGGGCTCTCAAAGATTTGGAAGCACGACGGTGTCACTCTCGGTGACGGAGCGATTGAGGACTTCTACAACGGCAGCAACGCTGATTCGGGCGCCATTGACGACGTTGAAACGGCTGGCAAGAACTTTGTCTATGCAGGTTCGAGCTCCGACATCCGTGCCATCACCGGCAAGTACTCGAACGCGACCCAAGCGCAAGGGGTCGTGGTCTGTCGCTCAGGAGTTACCTCTGGCTATGATTGTGGGACGATTGCCGCCACCAATCAGAGCATTCCCTACGACCAGTTTGGCTACACGATCCATCACATGTGGACTACGAGTTTCCCCTCAGACCTCGGCGACAGCGGCGGGTCGGTGTTGTACGCCTCGAAGGCACTCGGGATCCAAAGCGCGACGAATGGGGTTAACAGCGCATACTCGACGATCGACTGGATAGAGAGTGAAAGCGCAATCCGCCCTTGCTACACATCGGCGTGCGGCTGACCCTTATCGTCGCGCTCGGTTGCGCGGTTTCTGCATGCGCGAATCCCCCTTCGCCTTCGTTCATCGCTAGGGTCCCGATCTTGGTTCTTGCGGGGCGGGAACACCCGTTCTGCGCCGGGACTGGCCGGGATTCCCTCCCGGTGTTGCGGGGTCAGGACGGCAGAATCGTTTCCCTCGATTCGGACTTACGTGAGATCGAACTAATCTGGCCCGCCGGGACTACCGCCGAATGGACGGCTGACGGCTTTTTCGTAATTCGGAAGCAAGATGGCCGACTCGCCGTGAGACAAGGGGAATTCCTCCGCAACATCGGGGTTTGCGGATTCAACAACCTGTGGCTCGTCTCCTTTGAGGAGCCAAGAGGCTCCCGGGTGGAGCCTGTCGCGCATTCCCGCGAGATAGCAGCGCAGCTGGTGCTTAGGGCCTGTGTATGAAAGTCCGTGCTCATCTCGGCCATTCCGCGCCAGATAAGCTGTCGCGACCGGCGCTCAGGCTGGCGGCATGGGGTTCGCGATTGATCTGAGCGACGAGGACTGGAGGCGGGTTGCGGACCTCTTCGATCCACCCGGTCGACGCGGTCGAGCCACAGGCCCCACCACTCTGGGCGCGGGTAGCGCGGGAAATGGAATCGGAAATCTCCCTGGAGGTCTAGGTCGGCGAGTGCAGCTACCGCGGCCTTCTGGATCGCACTGTTCACCCTGCCAAGGACTTCCTTGTCGAGGTCAAGGCCATCGATAACTACGGCCATACGTGATGGCCCATCGTTCAAGCCCGCGATGAAAAGAAAGATTGACCGATCGACGACCGCAATAGCTTCGAAGCGCACGGCGGGGACCGCTGGGTCAGACGGAACTCGAGGCTGCCCTTTGGACGGGCCCCATGACTCCGGGTGCAGCGGGCGCTCCACCGGCGACTGGAAGATGAGGGCAGACACGACAGCGGCGAGTCTACCTGAATGATTCTTGACTGACTGCTCGGCCGGTGACAGACTCGGGCGAACGCAGCGCCCGTGCGCGACCCTCGGCTCGGTCCCGCCCAGACGTGAACGTGGCATAGGAGGGGATCTGTGGGCCTCCGGACATCGGCTGGACTTTCTCACGCAGCACCTTGGATTCCGATCTCGGCGGCAGCCGGGACCGTCGCCGCTCTCTACCTCTTGCTCGGCAGCGAAACCATTGAGACGCGGCGTATGGCCGTGGGCTTGGGCCTCGTGTTTGCGCTGCTGCTGGGTGCATTGACCGCCTACCTCACCGCGCCGCGCAGCTCTCCATCACGCGCCAACGGCCGGGCACATGCCCTCGTCCTGCAGCGAATCTGCGCGCTCCGTGCTCGCTTCGATTGCCTCAGCCCCAAAGAGGGCGCCTGCGCCGAGCTGCAGGAAGCCAAAGCTCAGGTCGATCAGGTCGAGAAACGACTGGGTCTGCATGGCGACGTCCCACCGACAGATCTGATCGACCCGTCGTGGTCAAGCGGCGCGGGCTACCAGGATCTGTGGACCGCCATCCACCGAGCGGAGGAAGCGCTGATCGCCTATGCGTCCAAGGCAGAGCTCAGTGCAAGCATCGTTCACGACAAGCTCCGCGTGAAGGGTTCGCACATGGCGCAATCGCTCGAAGAGGAGCTGGACAGGATCACGACGGAACTGCGCGGGCCTTCTCCTGATCTGCCGGCGGTGGGGGCTCGTCTGCGAGAGATTCGCCGAGCGGTGAACGAGTACCGCGACGAACGCTGGGACGGACTCGTTCGCGCCCGCCTTCGCCTGGTGCGGAGCGCCCTCATGACGGCGTGGACCGCGTACGGCCTGTTGATCCTGGCGCTCCTGCTGCGCGTTCCGCGGGACAGCATCGCTGCCGGCTGCGTCTTCTTCTTCGTCGGCGCGCTGGTTGGCCTGGTGGCTCAGGTCAGATCCGATGCCCGCCGCAACGAGGCGGTCGAGGACTACGGGCTCACCTCCGCGAGGCTGTACCAGACCGTGCTGGCGTCAGGTCTGGCGGGCGTCGCAGGTGTCCTCCTGATGCCGTTTGTGGCTGAGGTGGCCAGCGCCGCCTCCGGAGCGGCAGGGGCGGAGCTGACGACCGTCTTCAATGTTGCGTTGAACCCAGGACAGCTGATCCTTGCCGCCATCTTCGGCCTGTCGCCACAGATCATCTTTGATCGACTCACGGCATCAGCCGATCAGTACAAGGCACAACTTTCCACGACGCAGGCGGCGCAGCCAGCGGCAGCTACGGCAAACGCTGCGGAGACGGGCGCGGCGTGAACATCGGCTCCCGCTGGCAGCGCTGGACGATCGACGACCTGGCTGAGGGCTTTGCCCGCGTGCTAGTCGCCGACGCCTCGCAGCCGCTCGAGTCGTCGGTCGCCGAGGCCCTCGACGTCGGTGCCGCCCCGGACGTCGTCCAGGAAGCCCTCATCCAGGTCGAGGACGCTCCGCCGGACGACCTCTGGACCGAGGAGCGGCCGGCGTACCTGCCGCTCGAGCTGCTGGAGCCGTTCCTGCGGCTGCGGGCGCCGGTCTCGGGTCTGCCCGATCCGCGTCCGCTGCGCGAGGGCGATGTCTTCTGGTTGGTGCTGCCGACGACGGACTCGGAGTCCACGCTCGCAGACCTGACGCCGGCACAGGTGGTCGCCAGCGCCGAGCAGCTTGAAGTCCAGGTGTCCGACATCACCGCCGCCGCGCGTCAGCGGGCAAAGGTCGCGTACGAGGCCGCCCTGCGCGCCGGATCCCACCTGTCCCGGGAGGCTCCCATGACGCGCAACTCCTCGCCTGACGCGGTGCTCCTCGCCGGATCCGACCTTGCCCTGGAGGCAGGGTGATGGGGGCCGCCCCTGATCTCAACCCGGCCCGCCTTGGACCGGCGGCCGC
>CAZSNV010000269.1:0-6570 GCA_964608035.1 uncultured Gemmatimonadaceae bacterium
CGCCGAAACAACTCGGCGAGCGCGCTCATCCCGGCGCCCGCGATTCCCATGAAGTGAACCGGCCGCGCGTCACCAGCGTCGAGCAGCGTCATGGACCGCCCGCCTGATCGATCAGCCGCGCGACGCGTCCGGCGATCTCCATGGCTGCGCCCGTGCGCGCGCGCGACACGGCGCCGGCAGCCAGCGACCGGAGCGCAGCGTCATCCACCAGGAGCTGGCGAATCTCGGTGTCGATCCGTTGCGCGGTCGCTTCGGATTCGGACAACCAGCGAGCCGCGCCCGCTTCGGCGAGTGCCCGCGCGTTGGCAGTCTGATGGTCGGCCGCCGCGGTGGGAAGCGGCACCAGCAGCGCCGGAATGCCCCACGCGCAAAGCTCAGCGGTCGTCATCGCGCCCGCCCGCGTCAGCGCCAGGTCGGCAACCGCGTAGGCTTCAGCGATGGGAGACAGGTAATCCCTGACGATCACGCGATCAGAAGATCGGTGGGCATGCCGTTGAAAGTGCGCCGGCCCGGTCGCCCATACGACGTGAAGTCCCTCAGGCAGGCCTGCAGCAATCCAGTCGTCGATGCGCGCGTTGAGCGCAGCCGAGCCCTGGCTTCCCCCAAAGACCAGCAGGACGCGAGCGCGATCGGGGATGCCCAGACGCCGCCGCGCGTCCTCGCGCGATGGACGCGGATCGGGCGGAGGTTCGACCGGATTACCGGTGTGCACGGCGCGTGACATGGCGCGACCCGGCAGAACCGCCGCTGCCTCCGGATAGCCGAGGTAGATCTCGGTCGCCCAGCGACTGAATAACCGGTTCGTGCGCCCCGGAACGCTGTTCTGCTCCTGCAGGACGAACGGAGCGCCCTTGAGGACGCATCGCGCCAGCGTCGCCGACGCGGCGTAGCCACCGGTCGCCACAGTCATCGCCGGCACCCGCGTGCCTAACGCCTCGGCGATCCGGCCCGAGGACGTCGCCAGACCTCGCGCGGTCCGCCAGCTGCGCCACGGGGCGCTCCGGTACAGGGGATGCAGGTCCAGCAGCAGGTGTGGAAACCCGGTGCCCGGAAGCACCGTGCGTTCGATACCGCGTTGGGCCCCTATGAAGAATGGATCGACGTCCGGACGAATGCGCACGAGGGCCCGCGCGATCGCCAGCGCCGGATAGAGATGTCCGCCGGTGCCGCCGCCGGTAAAGACCACCAGCACCTACGCCGCGACCGAGAGAGGGTTCGTCGCTCCACTCCCTGCGACGCGCTCCCGGCGGCTCCCGATGTTGACCAGGATGCCGGTCATCAGGAACGACAGGAGCAGGTTGGAACGGCCGTACGACACGAACGGAAGCGTCAGGCCCGTGGTGGGGAGCAAGCCGATGACGACACCGATGTGCACGAACGCGGTAATGACGGTGGTAATGGTGAGCCCCACGGCAACGAGCTGGAGGAACGGGCTGCGCGCCTCCTGCGCGATTCGCATTCCCAGCCACGCGTAGCAGGCGAAGAGGCCAACGAGGAGCAGCATGCCCAGGAAACCCCATTCCTCGCCGACGGTACTGCCGATGAAATCGTTATAGCCAAGGGGCACGAAACCGAATTGCTGCCGCCCCTGCCCGAAACCCTGGCCAAAGAAGCCGCCCGATCCAACCGCGATGAGCGACTGGTTCAATTGGTGCTCGATGGGTGCGTTCTCGGTTCCGAAGAACGACACCACGCGCAGCAGCGCGTACTGCAACCGGAGCAGCTGGCCCCACAGCACGGGAATGGCGATCACGCCGAGCACGACGAAATGACCGATCCTGGCGCCGCCCGTGAACAGCACGATCCCCATGGTCAGGGTGAACATGAGCGCAACCGAAAGATCCGGCTGAAGAACGGCCAGCAGGTCCAGCACGCCGATCACCATCAGGATCGGCAACAGACCCTTCGTCAGGCGCCGCATCTTGTCGCCCTTCTTCACCACCATCATGGCAGTCCAGACCACGACCGCGAGTTTCCCCAGCTCCGACGGTTGCAAGGACGCGCCGAGGACGAATCGCCGCGATCCTCCACGGACCGGAGCAATCGATGTCGTGAATGGCAATACGGTGACGAGCATGAGCGCGATGGTGAGGAGCATCAGCGGCCAGGCTAGGCGCTGCAGTCTTTCGGCATCGACCTTGGCGGCGACGCCGAACGCAACCACCCCGGCGCAGACCCCGAGGGCCTGACGACTCATGAAGAACCAGCTGGCGTGGTCGTCCTGCATGGCAACTATGGCGCTCGCGCTATACAGGAACGCGAGACCGAACACGGTCAACGCCGCGGTGAGCACGACCAGCGCTCGCGCTTCGACGCTCATCGCCCATCGATCACGGGCTTCGATCGCGATGGATGTCATTCGAGACCGTCCAGCCCGCGGGCCAGTCGCGCGAAGGTGCGCCCGCGGTCCTCGTAATCGGTGAACATGTCGAAGCTCTTGCAGGCCGGAGACAGCAGGACACAATCGCCGGGAACGGCGAGCTCGCGCGCCCGGTCAACGACTTCGCCGAACCGGCCGGTCAGACGCTGGATTGGGGCCACGCCGCCCAGATCGTGCTGGATCAGGTCCGCGGATTCACCGAACGCGAGCACGGCTTTGCAGCGCTTGCGAATTGGCTCGGCTAATTCGGTATATGGTTCGCCGGCGTGGCGCCCACCCAGAAGCAGGACGGTTGGCCGGGTCATGGCGGAGATCCCGACTTTTGCCGCCGCCACATTCGTGGCCTTCGAGTCATTCACCCAGACGACGCCATTCGCATCGGCCACCATCTCCAGGCGATGCGCCAGGGGCGGCATGCTCTTCAATCCCGCCGCGATTCTTCGTCTCGCATTGATCGAAGTGTGTGCCGGGTCGGCACTGGCGACGGCCAGCGCGGCGGCGAGCGCGTTGCCAACGTTGTGATCGCCGAGAAGAGGCACTTCGGTGCGCTTCAGCAGCGGTTCGTCCAGCAGGATGAGCGCGCCATGCTGCCGGTCGTAGAACGCATCGCTCAACCGCCCTTCGCCGCTGAACCGCAGGAGATAGCCGGCGGCGCTGCGAGCGATGTCGAGCGATGCGGAATCGTCCGCATTCACCACCCAGCGCGACGTCGAGGTCGCGTTCCGGAAGAGCAGCGCCTTGTCGCCGTAGTACGCGTTGATGTCTCCATACCGGTCCAGGTGATCCGGCGTCAGGTTCGTGAGAACACCAACGGTGGGGGCGATGGACGGTGTGTCATGCAACTGGTACGACGACATTTCGAGTGCGATCCACTCCGGTGGGCGCGATTGCAGCGCGACTTCACTCAGGGGGCGGCCGATGTTACCGGCGACTTCAGTTTCGAGCCCGAGGTTGCGCAGCAGATGACCGATGATAGACGTCACCGTCGTCTTTCCGTTCGTTCCCGTCACGGCGATGTACCGGACGCCGGGCAGCGCCGACAGAGCAAGTTCCAGCTCGCTGATTACCGGCACTCCGCTGCGCCGCGCCGCTGTCACGGCTGGGGCGTCGGTCGGAACGCCTGGACTCACCACAACCATTGAAGCGCGCGCGATTCGACCCTGATCGTGCCCGCCCAGCTGCACGTCGGCGCCCGCCGTTCGCAACGCAGTGGCCAGGGTCTCCAACTCGGGCGAGTGCCCGGCATCCGACGCGTACACCGTGGCTTTCCTGGCCAGCAGCAACCGCGAGGCGGCGCTTCCACTTCGCCCCAGCCCGATGACGGCCACCTCGCCATGCCGCAGGGAGTCGGTGATCATCGCAGTTTGAGAGTTGTGAGAGCCACGAACGCGCACAGGATACCAAGAATCCAGAAACGCACGACGACCTGCGACTCAGTCCACCCTTTCATCTCGAAATGATGATGGAGGGGCGCCTTGCGGAACAGTCGGTTCGCCCGCGCATACTCGACGCCATGGCGGGCCTTCCGGTACTTGAACACCGCGCGCTGCAGAATGACCGATGTGGTCTCTGCGGCGAACACGCCGCCGATGAACAGGAGGAGGAACTCGGACTTGAGGAGGATGGCAATCGCGCCGATCGCACCGCCGAGCGCCAACGCTCCGGTGTCCCCCATGAAGACTTGCGCCGGATGCGCATTGAACCAGAGAAAACCGGTGCATGCTCCAGCCATCGCGAGGCAGAAAACCGCCAGCTCCCCTGAACCCGGCAAGTAGAACAAATAGAGGTACGCGCTCGCATCCGAGCGGCCCATGACGTAGGCAAAGAGCCCGAACGTCACGAGCGCGATGGCCGAAAGACCGGCGGCCAGGCCGTCCAGTCCGTCGGCGAGGTTCACCGAGTTACTGCTGCCCGTCAGGATGAACGTCACCCAGGCCACGTAAATCCATTCGATCACCGGCCAGGCCGGGACAATGAGGATGTACTTGAAGAACGGCAGCGACGTCGACGCACCAGGAAGCGAAGAGAGCGGAACCTTCCACAGCAGGATGCCGACCATGAGTCCGATCGTCACTTGACCGGCGAGTTTGTATCGCTCGACGAGTCCGTCAACGACGCGCCCCTCGCGCTTCTGCTTCAGCTTGAGATAGTCGTCGAGGAATCCGATGCCGCCCATCCAGATCGTCACGATCAGCGAGACGATGACATAGGGATTGTCCAGGCGCGTCCACAGAACCGCAGGTCCGATGCCCGCGGCCAGGAGAATGAGCCCTCCCATGGTCGGCGTGGCCGCTTTCCCTTTGTGAGAGTCGGGTGTTCCCTGCCTCACGCCCTGCTGAACCTTCATCGTCTGCAGCCAGCGAATGATGACCGGCCCGATCAGGAACGACAGGAGCAGCGCCGTCACCGCGGCACCGGCCCCCCGGAACGCGAGGTAGTCGATCAACCTCAGCGTCGGGATTTCATCCTGGAGCGGCGACAGGAGCCAGTGTAACACGGACGGCGGACGGGGGACGGGAGACGGGTGATGAAGAGTTGCCAGCTGGCTACGAAGACCATTCCTGCAACAGTGGCACGAGGCGTTCGAGACGGACGCCGCGGGACGCTTTCAGCATAACGATAGCATTGCGTGGAAGACGGGATGCTAATGCCTGCCACAGTTCCGGAACATCCGGCGCCGTCACGACTCGATCGCGCGCGTCGGTGCGCGCCGCGAGTGGTGCCACGAAATCCCCGATGCCGGCAACGATGGCCGCGCCTGACGATAACGCTTTCGCGGCAATCTCTTCGTGCAGCGCGGTCGCTTGTGGTCCGAGTTCGCGCATCGTACCCAGCACCAGGATGCGGGGGCGGCCGCCGTTGAGCGAGTCGAGCAGGTTGATCGCTTCGCGCATCGACGCCGGATTGGCATTGTACGCGTCGTTGATGATCGTCAGC
Organism: uncultured Gemmatimonadaceae bacterium; assembly: GCA_964608035.1. GTDB lineage: Bacteria > Gemmatimonadota > Gemmatimonadetes > Gemmatimonadales > Gemmatimonadaceae > JABWBJ01. The sequence goes on from CAZSNV010000269.1 coordinate 5,318, forward strand.
TCTCCGCTGGTCATCCAGCGCCCACGCATGTCCAACGGTTCGACTCGCGAGATCGCGTCCGCCGCAACGGCGTCGGGAACGCCGCAGGCCCGCGCGACGGCCATCGCCAGCATGGCATTGCGCAGGTTGTGAACACCGGGGACCTGCATCGACAGTCTCGTGTCACCAAACGTGGCCCAACCGCGGCCATCGTTGGTCATGCCCCAGCCATCCGGGCGTACGTCGCCGGCATCGAGACCAGCCTCGATGACGCGGTGGGCGCGTGATCGCGCCGCGCGGCCCACTTCGGGCTGCGAGGCCGGCGCGACTCCCAGGGGCACGCCGTCGTAAATGGCCGCCTCCTCCTTCAGCACTCCCTCGAGGGAGCCGAGTCCTTCCAGATGTTCCTCGCCAATCGACGTCACCACGGACAAATCCGGCGCGACGATCCGGCGCAGCAGGTCGACTTCCCCCGGAACGCTGGTGCCGATCTCCACCACCGCCACGGTCGCATTCGCGGGAGTCCGCAACAGGGTCAACGGCACCCCAACCTGGTTGTTCAGGTTTCCCGAGGTGGCGTAGGTCTCGAGCGAGCTGGCCAACGCGGCCCGGATCAGTTCCTTCGTGGTGGTCTTGCCGTTGGAGCCGGCCACCGCGACGACCGTCCCACCCCAGGTCGCGCGCCACCACGCGCCTAACGCACCGAGCGCGCGGGTGGTATCCGTGACGACGAAGACGGGAACGCCAAGGCCGGCGGTCCGGGCGGCGTCATCGACGACGAGGGCGGAAGCGCCCGCGCTCGACGCTGGGGCGAGAAATTCATGCCCGTCGAAACGTTCGCCGCGCAGCGCCACGAAGATGTCGCCGCGCGCGAGCGTCCGCGTGTCGGTCGATACTCCGCCGAGCACCGACGTCCCCGATGGCCTCGCCGACGGACGCACCTCGGCGCGCAACGCGTGCGCCAGGCGATCGAGGGTCCACTGCATCATGGCTGGCCCGCCGGCTGGGCCGTGAGTTCGCGGACGATCGCCTGTTCATCGAAGGGGTGCGACGTCGTCCCGCGGATCTGGTACGTCTCGTGACCCTTTCCCGCGAGCAGCACCAGATCGTCAGGCGCGGCGATCGCCAGCGCGCGGGCAATGGCCGCGCGCCGGTCCTCGAGACGTTCGTGATTCTTCCCCCGCATTCCAGCTTCGATGTCGTCGAGGATGCGCTCCGGATCTTCCGTCCGCGGGTTGTCGCTGGTGACAATCACCCAGTCCGCCTTCGACTCG
>CAZSNV010000270.1:0-6559 GCA_964608035.1 uncultured Gemmatimonadaceae bacterium
CGTGTATCGCCGCGACTTCTTCGACGCCACCCACGCGCCGGTGTTCTCGCAGCTCGAAGGACTGGCGATCGACGAAGGCATCTCGTTCGCCGACTTGAAAGCGACGCTCTCGCTCTTCGCCCGCCGCTTCTATGGCACCGGAACGAAGACGCGCTTCGGGCCGTCGTATTTCCCGTTCACCGAACCGTCGGCCCAGATGGAAGTCGAGGTCGATCTCGGCGACGGCCGTGGAGCGCGGTGGCTGGAAATCATGGGCTGTGGGCTCGTGCACCCGGCTGTGCTCGAATCGGCGGGACTCGATAGCGAACGGTATTCGGGATGGGCGTTCGGGATGGGGCCGGGCCGCATCGCCATGTCGCGGTACGGCATCAACGACATCAGGCTGCTCTACGATTCCGACGTCCGGTTCCTCGAGCAATTCGCGGCATGCTGATCTCACACGGCTGGCTGCGCGCGCTCGTACCGCACGGGCGCACCGCAGATGCGATCCGGGATCTGCTGTCGGCGCACGTCGCAACCGTGGATCGCATGGAGCGCCTGCGCCAGGATCTCGGCGCGGTCGTGGTCGCACGCGTGGTGCAGGCCGCCCGTCACCCTAACGCCGACACGCTGTGGGTGACGAAAGTCGACGACGGGAGTGGTGAATTGCTTGACGTCGTCTGCGGCGCGCCGGTCGTAACCGTGGGCACGCTGTATCCGTTCGCCCGGGCCGGCACGGTGATGCCGGGAGGCGTAAAGCTCGAAAAGCGCAAGATCCGCGGCGAAGTATCGAACGGCATGCTGTGCTCGGCGCGCGAGCTCGGACTTGGCGCCGATCACGCCGGCATCATGGCGCTTGACATCGAGGTGGAACCGGGAACGCCGTTCCTCGAGGCCGTCAACGTCGCCGACGTCCGGTTCGACATCGATGTGCTTCCGAATCGTCCCGACCTGCTCTCGCACGCTGGCATCGCACGCGAGATTGCGGCGCTGACGGGAGTGCCGGCCGGCCTTCCGGAAGAATTGCGCGATCTCCCGGGATTGCCGTTGGCGCCGGTCGTGCATAATGAGCTTCAAGCAACGAGCGGCGGCGTCACGATCCGGCTCGTGGACACCGAGGGCTGTCCGCAGTACATGGGTGTCGTGATTCGCGGCATCACGGTGGGTCCGAGTCCCGATTGGCTCGTCAGGCGCCTGGAGTCCGTTGGCCTGAGGGCGATCTCGAACGTAGTCGACGCCACGAACTACATGCTGCACGGCTACGGCCAGCCCATGCACGCGTTCGACGTCGCCAGGCTTGTCGAGCAGACTGTCGTGATTCGACGGGCGCGAGGTGGCGAGCGGATGGTGACGCTCGACGGCGTCGAACGAGCGCTCGATGAGCGGATGACGATGATCGCTGACGCGAAGACTCCGGTGGCGATCGGCGGCGTGATGGGCGGTCGCGACTCGGAGGTCACCGAGGCAACCACCGATCTCCTGCTCGAAGTAGCGGTCTTTGATCCGACGCGGATTCGCGCCACGCGCCGCGCACTGGGTCTGTCGACCGACGCGAGCTACCGGTTCGAACGCGGTGTCGACGGTGCGGCGGCGCCGACACTGCTCGAGCTTGCGGCGGGCCTGATCGTGAACGTTGCCGGTGGCGCCATTGATGGCGCGCCGATCTTCGTAGGTCGTGAACCTGCCCGGCCGGCGAGCGTCGATCTTCGCCCGGCTCGCGCCGAGCGCCTGCTGGGTGACGGCGTGCCGGCCGCGGAAATGACGCGATTGCTGACGTCTGTTGGTTTCGACGTGCAGTCGGGACCGGACGGCCACCTGCGGGTCACGCCGCCCACATGGCGGCGCGACGTCTGGCGCGATGTGGACCTCGTGGAGGAGATCGCTCGCCTTCGCGGTTACGATGTGCTGAGCGACGCCGTGAGTCCGTTCCGACCCGGGACGGTCCCTGACCATCCCGTTCATGTCACGAGCAAACGTGTTCGTGATGCGCTCGTTGGCGATGGGCTGTTTGAGGCGCGTCCCCTTCCGTTTGTTCGCGGCGACGACGACACGCACGTGCGCGTAGCCAATCCGCTGGCGGAGGACGAGCCGCACCTTCGGCGCTCGCTGCTGGAGACGCTGGCGCGACGGGCGGAATACAACCTGAGCCGGATGCAGGGTGACGTGAGGCTGTTTGAGATCGGGTCGGCGTTCACCCCGAGGCCGGATGGGCTGCCGCTCGAAGCGGTGCGTGTCGGCGCGCTGATTATGGGACGCCGGCGTCCGCCGCATTTCACCGAGCCTGAGCCTCCTCGCTTCGACGCCTGGGACGCCAAGGCGCTTGGCGCCCGGATCGCGGAGTTGGCGTTCCCATCGGAGGCGGCGAGCCTCGAGCCCGCCGATGACGGCCGCTCCTGGGTCATCGTTGTCGGGGCAGCACGGCGTCGCGTTGGCCGCGCGGGCCCGGTGGCCCTGGACCGTCCGGCGTGGGCGGCGGAAGCGTTCGGCGTGGAGCTGACGCTCGATCCCATGCCTAACGGTTTCGTGGCGCCACGCGGCGCGCACGCGCATGAAGTCCGTCCGGTGCCGCGGCCGCGGGCCCAGGTCCGCTATCGCCCGCTGCCGACGACGCCGGCCGCCGAATTCGACCTTGCCTTGCTGGTGCCCGACGGCGTCACGGCCGCCGATGTCGAGCGCGTCCTGCGCGCCGCGGCGGGCGAGCTTCTGGAGCGGGTCGTCCTTTTCGACGAATACCGGGGTGAAGGCCTGCCGGAGGGCGTGCGGAGTCTCGCCTGGCGGTTGACCTTCAGGGACCCGGTGCGCACTCTACGCGACAAGGAGATCGAGGGACGTCGTCAGAAGATCCTCCGGAGCCTGGAGAGCGAACTCGGTGTCCGACCGCGAATCACTGCCTGAATCCCATCCGCTGCCGCAGCTCGCGCAGCTCGTCCGGAGCCTCGGTGAGGAGCTGGCCGCGTTTCGCAAGCGCGCATTGCAAGCCGAAGCGACGCTGCGCGGCTTCGAATCGGCGAGCAAGACGGGCGACTTGTTCGCGCCGCAGCGCGTGGCGGAACTGGTGAAAGAGAATGCCGATCTCCGCGCGCGGCTCGTATTCGCGACCGAACAAACCCGCGCGATTCTGGCCCAGATGCGCTTCCTGCGACAGCAGACTGAGCATCCCGTCACGGGCCCACAAGCGGTCGTCGGGAATGGCGAGCCGGCGCGCGGCGCCAAGGTACCCAATCGGGGCCCACGGGGGTCGCGATGACCGAGAAGCGGCACGTCGCCAAGGTGAGCATCGTCGGTGAGGAGTTCTCGATCCGCAGCGACGCCACACCGGAACACACGAAAGCGGTCGCAGCGTACCTGGATCGTGAAATCCGGAAAGTGCTCGGCGCGAACGCGCTCATCGAGACGCACAAGGCTGCCATTCTCGCGGCGATGCAGATAACGGACGAACTCTTCCGCGAGCGCACGAACTCGCGCGACATCGAAGATCAGTTGCGCGGCCTGGGGAACGAGGTCCGTCGGATGCTGCCGCCGGGGAAGCGGGGCGAGGAAGTCGTTACTAGTGACTCGTGACTCGTGAGTCGTGACTCGTGACTAGGCACTGCCGGGCGAGTCACCGACTACATAGTCAGGCTGGCGTCGTGGCCAGTTCAGCGGGAAAACGAAGGGCGCGTTCCACATCGCTGTGCGCTGCGATCAGGCGCTCAACCTGACTCGAGACTTCACTCGCGACGCCGATATGCGTGGTGAAGCCTTCGATGGTCGCCGAGCCGGCGTGAAGACGAAGAAGACCTAGGCGTAGCGTTTCGAGCGTCCCCACCGCCTCGCCGAGCCTGGCCTGCACTTCATCGCGCATCGCGCGCAAGTCAGCGAACTCCGCGCTCTCCGCCACGGCACCGGACTGTGCCAACGCCTCCTGCAGTTGTTCATAACGCGCCCGGAGCGATTGGGCATCGTCCTGCAGGCGGCGGAGGACCGCGGGCAACTCGGCGAGCGAGTTCCGCGTGGCTTTCGGCAGGGACTCGTAGAGCTGCTCGGCGGCAAGGCCTAACGATAGCTCGGTTGCCCGGTGCGTCATAGCGGCCACGGCAGGTTTCGATCCACCGGAGCGCTTCGCGATGGAAAAGGCCAGCCGCCCGAGTGGCCCACGCCACACTCGTGCCCAGAACCCCGTGTCCACATCGGTGCGGCGCTGCAACAACGCAAGATAACTGACACCTGACAGCACTCCGACCGCGTGCGACATTGCCGCCCAGAAGATTAATGTTCCAGTCAGATGGGATGTCTGCTGCGGCGGCAGAAGGTCGAGCAAGTTGATTCCGATTGTTCCGGCAACCACCAGCCCTGCCCCGGCAAGGCCGCTCAGCGAGCAGATCTTCAGAAGCCGCTCCATCGGGACAGGACCACGATGATGGTCCACGGCAAGCTCCTCACTTGCCTGCTCTCGTTCCCGCTGGTACGCTGGCGCAACGTCAGCGTACGAGAAGCCTTGTCGCAACAGACGGCGGGCCGCGTTGACCATGAAACCCAGTGGCCCGAGCGTCGCCCCGGAGAGGAGGGTGACCCAACCTGCCTCGCCACCGTAGATGCGGGCGAGTGTCACGGCCGCCCCAGCCAGGCCGAACGTCCCGAGGAGCGTTCCACCGCCATCCATTCTCGAATTGCGTTTCACGAAGGCGCGTAGCGCGACCGGAAGTTCACGGCGTTGTTCCAACGCGAGTCCGAGCTGTTCCGCCATTGCGTGGGCACTCGCTGGCCGGTGCGCGGGATCCTTCGCCAGGCAGCGATCCACCAGCGCCGCGACCTTGCGAGGCACCGCGACGGCTGACGAGGCAAGTGCCGGAGCGGCTTCGGTCGCGTGCTTCGCAAGTATTTCCGTTGCGGTCCGGCCCTCGAACGGCAGTCGGCCCGAGAAGGCGTAGAAGGCGGTGGCGCCTAGCGAGTAGAGGTCGCTGCGCGCGTCCACCGGACCGCCGCTTGCCTGCTCTGGGCTCATGAACTCCGGCGTCCCGGCCACGCCATACGTCACGGCGTCGGCAGTGGCCGCGGCAATACCGAAGTCCGCGACCAGCGCGCGTCCTGTTCCCGTCTCGAGCAGGATGTTGTCCGGCTTTACGTCACGATGCACCAGTCCCTGCGAATGCGCGTGCCCCAATGCCCAGGCAACCTCGCGAAGCACTCGCGCGCCATCGGTTCCGGTCAGCGGTCCCCGCGTTCGCACTCGCTCGGCGAGCGTTTCGCCATCCACGAATGCCATGACGTAGTAGACGAACTCGCCGGCTTCAGCGACGGTGTGGATCGGAATGATGTTCGGATGCGAAAGCTTTGCGGCGAGTTGCGCCTCGCGCAGGAAACGCTCGCGGAGCCCTGGCTCAGACGCGCGTTCCGGGGGCAGAAGCTTGATGGCGACCAGCCGGTCGAGGTGCACCTCGTGCGCGAGGTACACGATGCCCATGCCACCACGGCCAAGTTCCCGGTCGATCGAGTACTTACCCGCGAGCGCGGACTGAAACGCGAAGAAAACAGGGTCCGGAAGGGCAGTCTTGGTCATTGCATAGGGGCAGTACTCCATTGTAGAACGAGTACGGATGGTGGAGGCAACGTGACAACCACCGCCATTCGCCCATCTCCCGTCCCCCGTCCCCCGTCACCCGTCCCAGATGGCTTCAACCAGCTCTTTCGATGTCACCACCGGCGTGGACCTCCAGGAAGTCGACAACGCCGTCAATCAGGCGCAGAAGGAGATCGCGCAGCGTTACGACTTCAAGGGTTCCAAGGCCGCGATCGAGTTCAGCCGTGCCGAAAGCAAACTCAAGCTCGTCGCCGACGATGACTTCCGGATGCGGGCGCTCTACGATGTGCTCCTCGGACGTCTCATCAAGCGCGGCGTGCCGGTGAAGAACCTCGACGTGGGCGAGACACTCCCCGCCGGTGGCGACACTGTCCGAAAGGACGTCGGGCTGAAAATGGCGCTCGACTCCGACACGGCAAAGAAAGTCGCAGCGGCCATCAAGGACGCGAAGCTCAAGAAGGTCCAGGCTGCGATTCAGGGCGACCAGGTACGCGTGAGCTCACCGTCCAAGGACGAATTGCAGGTGGCGATGGCCTTGCTGCGCTCGAAGGACTTCGGGGTGGAGCTGAAGTTCGGGAACTATCGATGAGCTTTGAGCGCAAAGCGCAAAGCGCAAAGCGCAAAGGGCTGCGGGCTGAAGGCCTCTGCCCGCTGACCGCTGCCTGCGGCTAAGATTCCGGTGTGACTCTCACTCCCACCGCACGGCCTCGAGAAGCACCGGAGTTCACGTTCGAACAGGCCGGCGATCTTGCCGCTCGCCTCGAGCGCGAAGTATCGCGAGTGATCATCGGCCAGCGCCCGGTCGTGCGCGAAGTGCTGACCTGCCTGCTGGCCGGCGGTCATTGCTTGCTGCGCGGTGTGCCCGGTCTCGCGAAAACGCTGCTCATCAAGACCCTGGCCGAGGCGCTGAGTCTCCGGTTCAAGCGCATTCAGTTCACGCCGGATCTCATGCCGTCGGACATCCTCGGTGCCGAGGTGATCGAGGAAGACACCACGACCGGAAAGCGCAGCATCCGGTTC
>CAZSNV010000271.1:0-2594 GCA_964608035.1 uncultured Gemmatimonadaceae bacterium
CGATCGTGCCGCGGCCGGCGAGCGCGTCGGCCACTTCGCGAAACGCGATCTGGATTGCCTTCTCGTAGTCGGCGAGGAAGATGTCGCGGTCGGTCTCGGTGACCCGGAGTCTGACCCTGTTCCTGCCCGCAGTGAAAATCGGTTGGACGATTTGCGGCAGGAACGTCCAGGTCCCGCTGTCGCCGCCGAACAGGCCCGACAGGCTGTCGCTCGCGGTGCCGCCGATGGCCGTGAGGCTGATCGACGGGAAGAACGCCGCGCGCGCGGCGCCGATGCTCGCGTGCGCGCCGATCAGCCGGCGTTCGGCCGCGAGGATATCGGGCCGGTCCAGCAGCACCGATGACACCACGCCGGCGGGCAGATCGGTCAGTGCCGTGACCGGGTCGACCGACGCGTCGGGCAGCAACGTCTCGGGCACCGGCGCGCCAACGAGCAACTGCAGCGCATTGCGGTCCTGCGCGACGAATCTCGTGTACGCGGCGACGTCGTTGCGCGCCGTCTCCACGCTGGTACGGACCCGCTCGAGATCGAGCGCCGACGCGATGCCGAGGTCGAAGCTTTGTTGGGTCAGCTCGGACGACTTGCGTTGGCTGTCATACGTATCCTCCGCGAGCGTCAGCAGCGCCTGATCCGTGGCCAGCGTCACCCAGACCGCGGCGACTTCGGCGACGAGGCTGAGGTATGCGCTCCGCTGGGTCTCGACGACGGCGAGATACTCCTGCAGCGCCTGCTCCTTGAGATTGCGCACGCGGCCGAACAGGTCCAGCTCGTACGACGCGAAGCCGACCTCGACGCGGTAGTCGCGATAGGTGTCGCCGTCCCCCGTCGGCGAGAGCGACCCGGGGATCGTTTGCGCGGTTCCGGACGCCACCGCCTCAATCGTGGGGAACTGGTCGGCCCGCCGGATGCGGTACAGCGCGCGCGCGCGTTCGATGTTGAGCATCGCGATACGCAGGTCGCGGTTGTTCGTCAGGCTCAGTTCGACCACGGTCCGCAGGCGATCGTCTGCGTAGAACTCGCGCCAGCCGATCTGGGACACCGCCGCAGCGCCCGCGGTGGAGGCCTCGTACGCGGGTCCCTGCGGCCATTCGGCCGGTACCGGCAGCTGTGGCTGCGCGTATTTCGGTGCGAGACTGCAGCCGCCGAGCGCCGCAGTCAGCGCGAGCAGCACCAGCCACGGCCCCGCCGTGGGGCCCCGAGAGCGGTGAGGGGGCATCAGTGCGCCTCCGCCGGCGAGGGCCCGGTGACGTCACCGAGCCGGCGCGGCGCCAACAGGCTGCGCACGACGACGAAGAACACCGGGACGAAGAAGATGCCGAGCACGGTCGCGGTGAGCGTGCCACCGACGACCCCCGTGCCGACCGCGTTCTGGGCGCCCGAGCCGGCGCCGCTCGAGATCGCCAGCGGCAACACGCCGAACATGAACGCGAGCGAGGTCATCAGAATCGGGCGCAGCCGCTGCTGCGCGGCGTGGACGGTAGCCTCGATCAGCCCCATGCCCCGTTCGACGTTCGCCTTCGCGAACTCAACGATGAGGATCGCGTTCTTCGCCGACAGGCCGACCGTGGTGACGAGCGCGAGCTGGAAGTACACGCCGTTGTCGAACCCGCGCAGCAATGCGGCGCCGACGGCGCCAATCACGCCGAGCGGCACGATCAGCATGACCGAGAACGGGATCGACCAGCTCTCGTAGAGCGCCGCCAGGCAGAGAAACACGACGATGAGCGAGAGCGCGTAGAGCGCTGGTGCTTGACCGCCTGACAGTTGCTCCTCATAGGACAGACCGGTCCATTCGTGACCGACGCCGGCCGGCAGCTGGGCAATCAGCCGCTCGATCTCCTCCATCGCCTCGCCCGTGCTGTACCCGGGCGCCGGCTGGCCGAGGATTTGGATTGAGGGAATGCCGTTGTAGCGATCCAGCTTCGGCGGACCATGGGTCCAGTGTCCCGATGCGAAGGCGGAGAACGGCGCGGTGTCGCCGCTGCTGCCGCGCACGTGCCAGCGGCCAAAATCTTCAGGACGCATGCGGTACGGCGCGTCGCCCTGGACCAGGACACGCTTGACGCGGCCGCCATCGATGAACTGGTTGACGTAGGAGGAACCCCAGGCCGTGGACAACGTGGTGTTGATGGCGCTGATTGGAAGGCCGAACGCGCTGGCCTTCTCCCAGTCGATGTCGATCTTGTACTGCGGCTCGTCGTCCAGGCCGTTGGGACGCACCGCGGTCAGCACCTGGCTCTGCGCGGCGAGATCGAGCAGCTGATTGCGCGCTTCCATCAGGCGGTCGTGACCGACACCGGCCCGGTCCTGCAGCACGAGGTCGAACCCGGTGGCGTTGCCCAGCTCGAAGATCGGCGGCGGTGGGAACGCGAAGATCATGGCGTCCTTGTAGTCGGCGAAGCGCGCGATGAGACGGCCGGCGATCGCCTGCACGTGGCTCCGCTCGCCCGACCGCTCGCTCCAGTCCTTGAGTGTGAAGAACGCGATCCCGGCATTCTGGCCGCGGCCGCTGAAGCTGAATCCGTAGACCTCCAGGATAGAACTGATGCCGTCCTTCTCCTCGGTGAGCACATAGTCGCGGACGGCGGCGAGCG
>CAZSNV010000271.1:2694-6553 GCA_964608035.1 uncultured Gemmatimonadaceae bacterium
GAACTGATGCCGTCCTTCTCCTCGGTGAGCACATAGTCGCGGACGGCGGCGAGCGCCTGTTCGGTCCGGGCGAGGGTGGCGCCCAAAGGGGTTCTGACCTCGAGGAACATGACGCCCTGGTCTTCGTCGGGCAGGAACCCCGTCGGGATACGGATGAACAGCAGGACCAGCGCCGCGACGATGACGCCGTAGACCAGCATGGAGCGCCCGTTCCGTGCGAGCATCCGCTGCACGCCAGACGCGTAGGCGCGCGTGCCGGCGTCGAACCTGCGGTTGAACCACCCGAAGAAGCCACGCTTGGGCGCCTGGTGGCCCTCTCGGACAGGTTTCAGCAGCGTCGCACACAGCGCCGGTGTGAAGACCAGAGCCACGATCACCGACAACGCCATCGCCGTGGCGATGGTGATCGAGAACTGCCGATAGATGACGCCGGTGGACCCCCCTAAGAAGGCCATCGGCAGGAACACCGCCGACAGCACCATGGCAATGCCGACCAGCGCGCCGGTGACCTGGCTCATCGACTTGCGCGTGGCCTCCTTCGGCGTGAGGCCTTCCTCGGCCATCACGCGCTCCACGTTCTCGACGACGACGATGGCGTCGTCCACCAGCAGGCCGATCGCCAGCACCATGCCGAACATCGTCAGCGTGTTGATCGTGAAGCCGGAGGCGGCGAGCACGCCGAAGGTGCCGAGTAGCACCACCGGCACGGCGATCGTGGGGATGAGGGTCGCTCTCAGGTTTTGCAGGAAGAGATACATGATGAGGAAGACGAGCACGATCGCCTCGAACAGCGTCACGACGACTCCCTCAATGGACAGACGCACGAACGGCGTCGTGTCGTACGGATAGACGACGTCGATGCCGGGCGGGAACTGCGGGCGCAGGCGCTCGATGGTCGCCCGCACGGCATCCGCCGTGTCGAGCGCGTTGGCCCCAGAGGCCAATCTGATCGCGATGCTGCTCGAAGGCTTGCCGTTATATAGCGTGGTGAGCGAATAGCTCTCGCTGTCGAGCTCGATGTGCGCGACGTCGCGCAGGCGCACCTGGGAGCCGTCCTGGTTGACGCGCAGGAGGATGTCCTGGAACTCGCCGACGGTTCGGAGGCGCGACGGACCGATCACGGTCGCATTGAGCTGGTGGCCCTGAACCGTCGGCAGGCCGCCGATCTCGCCGGACGAGACCTGTAGGTTCTGCGTGCCGATCGCGTCGCTCACGTCCACCGCGGTGAGCGCATAGCTGTTGAGCCGCGCGGGATCGAGCCAGACGCGCATGGCGAACTGCGAACCGAACACCTGGCTATCGCCGACACCGAGCGTGCGGCTCAATGGGTCCTGCACGTTGGAGACGAGGAAATCGCCGATGGCACTGCCATCCATGCGGCCGTCGGTGGACACGAGGGAGGCGACCAACAGGAAGTTGCGCGTTCCCTTCGTGACGCGGATCCCCTGGCGCTGGACCTCTATCGGCAGCAGCGGCTCTGCGAGCGCGAGCTTGTTCTGCACCTGAACTTGTGCGGTGTCCGGATCCGTGCCCTGCTCGAACGTCAGCGAGAGTTCCATGCTGCCGTCTTTGGTGCTGGACGACGAAAAATACCGGAGATGATCCAGGCCGCTGAGTTGTTGCTCGATCACCTGGACGACCGTGCTCTGCACGGTCTCAGCTGAGGCGCCGGGATACGCCACGCCAATCGAGATCAACGGTGGCGCGATCGCCGGATACTGCGCGATCGGCAGCGTGAGGGTGGCCACCCCGCCCGCCAACATGATCACAATCGCGATCACCCAGGCGAAGATCGGACGATCGATGAAGAAGTTGACCATCAGCGCACCGCAGTGACCGGCACATGGGCGCCGCGCGGCGCGCGCCATTCGACCGGGCGTACCACCGTGCCAGGTTGGACCTTCTGTCCGCCCTCCACGATCACGCGATCGCCGGCCTTGACACCTTCGCGCACCAGCCACCGATCGCCGACCGTGCCGGCGGTCTTCAGCGTCCGCTGCTCGACCTTGTCCTCGCCATCGACGACGAGTGCCACGGCCTCGCCGCGTGCATTATGGGTCACACCCTGCTGCGGGATGAGCAGCGCCTGGTCGTCGATGGACTGAGGGACGAACGCGCGGACATACATGCCAGGCAGCAGGAGGCCATTCGGATTCGGGAACGAGGTCCGCAACCTGACCATGCCCGTGGTTTCATCGACCGCGATGTCGGTGAAGGCCAGCACGCCCGAGTGCTCGTATTCGCTGTCGTTGTCGAGCCGCAGTCTGATCTTGATCGTGCCTTTCCCAGCGCGGCGCAGGCGTCCGCTGGCAAGCTCCCGCTGAAGGCCGAGGAGCTGGTCGCTGGACTGTGTGATGTCTACGTACATTGGATCGAGCTGACGCACCGTCGTCAGCGGATCCGGCTGGTTCGCGGTCACCAGCGCACCCGGCGTGAACACCGAAGCCGAGACCTGACCGGTGATCGGTGCGGTGATGCGCGTGTACTCGAGCGTGATCCGCGCAGTGTCGAGCGCTGCGCGCGCCACGCCGACGTCCGCCTCCGCACGCCCGTACGCGGCCTCTGCGTCGTCGTTCTGCTGCTTCGAGACCGCCTCGATTTTGACGAGCTCGCCGTAACGCTCGGCCAGCAGCCGTGCTGAAGCGCGCGCCGCCTCGGCCCTCGCAAGGGCCGCCTTGGCGCTGTCATAGTCGGCTTGATATAACGCCGGATCGATCTGGTACAGCACCTGCCCCGCCTTCACCTGCTGACCCTCGGTGAACAAGCGCCGCTGGATGATGCCGTTGATCTGCGGCCGCACCTCGGAGACCATGACCGCCACCGTCCGGCCGGGCAGTTCGGCGGTCATCGTCACGGCCTCGGTCACCAATGCGACGACGGCTACCTCGGGTGGTTCAGGAGCGGCGGCCGGCGGTGGCGAGTCGCAGGCAGCCAATCCGATCACGGCCGTGGCGCAGAGCACGTGAGCGATGCGACTCACGTAAGGTGGGCCCCACCATCGACGAGGATTGTCTGACCATTGACGTAGGCGCCGTCGTCAGAAAACAGGAACGCCACCATCGCGGCGATGTCCTCAGGGGCGCCGAGTCGCGGTGACCGCACGGCGGCGAGAATCTCCGCACGGAATGCCTCGGTCGTTGCCCGTAACGCGGTCTTGGTCAGCACCACGCCGGGCGCCACGAGATTGCAGCGCACGCCGTGCTTGCCGCCAAGGCTCGCGGTGTGACGAGTGAGCCCGGTCAGTCCGCTTTTCGCGGACTGGTAAGCGACGTGCTCGGTTTCACCCATCCACACCGAGCTCGATGAGGTGTTGACGATCGCACCGCCGCCCCGCTCAATCATGAGAGGCAGCGCATGCCGGATGCCATACATGTAGCCGGTGAGCGTGACGTCAAAGGTGTGTTGCCACACATCGAGCGCCACAGACATGACGTTGGTGTCTCTGCCGACGGTTTTCGGCGACAGATCGGCAGCGACGTTGAACAACGCGTCGAGCCCGCCGAACTCCCTGGCCGTGAAGTCGACAAGCTCCGCGTACGAGGCGTCGTCGGAGATGTCGAATGCCCTGGCCACCGCCGTTCCGCCGGCGGACGTGATCTCATCGGCGACCGCCTGTGCTGCCGTCTGATTCAGATCTGCGGCAACAACCTTCATGCCTTCCTGGGCAAGGCGGATCGCTGTCGCGCCGCCAATGTTGCCAGGCGCCGCTCCGGCAACAATGGCGACTTTGTCGCGAAGTCCTCTCATGGTCTTGACCGTTGATCGTCATCAGGCACGACCGGCGCGGTGGGAGTCGCGCCGGCCGTGGGTGATGTCACCGCTTCGCGCCCACGGGCTGCTGCGCAGCTGCCTGTCGCGC
>CAZSNV010000272.1:0-6552 GCA_964608035.1 uncultured Gemmatimonadaceae bacterium
ACTGACTCCACGCCCAGTGCAGATCAGGGCGGTCAGCGCGGATACCCTGCGCCTGCAGCCGCTCCGGCGACGGCGGAGCCCCAGACGGCTGGTCGAGCCGGAGGGCGTGGTGGTGCCGCTGGCGGTCGTGGTGGACGTGCCGGAGGGGCCGCTGAACGTGGACTGAGCTACGGCGAATTGGTGGGCAGCAAGGGCGGACTGACGCCACTGCTCTTCGCAGCGCGCGAAGGAAACCTCGAGACCGTGAAGGTCCTGCTGGCCGCCGGCGCGCCAATCGGCCAGGCCAGTGAAGGCGATCACACGAGTCCCATGTTGATGGCCGCCATCAATGGGCATTTCGACATCGCGAAGCTTCTTCTGGAACGTGGTGCAAGCCCCAACCAGATGAGCGACGCCGGCGCGACCGCGCTGTACGCGACGATCAACGTCCAGTACGCGGCCAAGTCGCTCTACCCGCAGCCCACTGCCCAGAAGCAGCAGAAGACGACGTACCTCGAGTTCATGGAAGCGCTGCTCAAGCTGGGCGCCAATCCCAATGCACGACTGTCGAAGCATCTCTGGTACATGTCGTACAACTTCGACCTGCTGGGCGTGAACACGACTGGCGCATCGCCGTTCTGGCGCGCCGCGTATGGCACTGACGTCGCCGCGATGCGCCTGCTCCTTCGTTATGGAGCGGATCCTGCTGTTGCGACGCGCAAGCCGCCTGGAGGACGCCAGCGGGGCGACGATGCCCCGGTCGAGGATGATGGTGAGGTGAAAGACCCAAGCGGCCTGCCGCCCATTCCAGCCGGAGGACCGGGCGTTTACCCGATCCATGCCGCGTCAGGCGTGGGGTATGGCGAAGGCTACGCCGCCAACTCGCACATGCACGCGCCGGACGGCTGGATTCCCTCGGTGAAGTTCTTCATCGAGGAACTCGGCGTGGACGTCAATTCGCGCGACCACAACGGCTACACGCCCCTGCACCACGCCGCAGCGCGCGGTGACAACGACCTGATCATGTACCTCATGTCGAAGGGCGCGGACATCAACGCGGTCAGTCGTCGCGGTCAGACGGTCGCCGACATGGCAAACGGTCCGGTGCAGCGCATTCCGCCGTTTGTCGAGACGGTCAAGCTGCTCGAGAAGCTGGGGTCGAAAAACTCGAACAAGTGCAGGTCGTGCTGACGAGATGTGAGATGTGAGATGAGATAAACTGCGAAGGGCCGGTCACGAACGATCAAAGGCCGGCCTTTCTCATTTCCACCGCGAGGAATTCGTATGCGCATGATGTCCGCTACCCTGCTCCTGATGCTTCCAGTGACGGCGGTGGTCGCCCAAGGTCCGCTGGTCGAGTTCGAGAACATGACCTGGGTCGAGGTCAAGAATGCGCTGGCCGCCGGCAAGACGACGGCGCTGTACTACACGGGCGGCACGGAGCAGCGCGGGCCGCAGAACACGAACGGTGGGCACAATTACATGGCCCGCGCGACCGTAAGGGAGATTGCGCTGAAGCTCGGGAATGCCATCGCCATGCCCGTGCTGCCGTACACGCCTAACAACGCGAGCGAGACGCTGCCCGGGACGATCGGCCTGACGAACGAGATTTTGGCATCGATCCTGGAGCGCCTGGCGGAACAAGCGATCGTCACGGGCTTCAAGAATGTCGTCCTGATGGGCGACCACGGAGGCGGCCAGCCGACGGTATATCGCGAAGTCGCAACGAAACTCGACGCCAAATACGCACCGCAGGGCATTCGCGTGATCTATGCTGATTCGGTGTATTTGCCGGCCCAGAGTGACTTCGAGAAGGCACTCCGCGAACGGGGGTATCCGCCCAGCAACCACGCCGGGATCTTCGACACGTCCGAGATGATCTATGTCTGCGGCAAGGACTGCGTGCGCATGGAATTGTTGAAGGACGCGGTCGGCGACCCGGTACGCGTAGCAGGCCAACCGCGCGATTCGACCACGCCGAGAAAGAACAACGGAATCACCGGCGACGCGCGACGCTCGAGCGCAGAATTGGGGAAGGAGCTGCTGGAACTGCGCGTGAAGTACGCGATCAGCCAGATCCGGCGGGAGTTGGGAACCAAATAGGCCCTGTCCAGGAACGCGGCGCCGCGGGAAACCCCGGCGCCGCGATTGCCGCCACAGCTGCGCTAAGGCACCAGGGCGAGCAGCAGAAGCCCTGCGAGAGCGAGTTTGCGAATGGCATAAGCATACTGCCGGCCGGCGGCATGTTCCTCGGATACGTGCTTGCTCCCTGCTGACCTGGTGCGCACGCAATCCGTTTCTCCTTGACGCTTTAGGAGAGACAGCCTAGCATCCTCCTAAGCGCTTTAGGAGACCCAATGGCCGACTCCATCCTGCCCGGAACATTGGACCTGCTCATCCTCAAGGCGGTGTCGTTAGGCCGCCTGCACGGATACGGGGTGCTCCTCCGTATCGAGCAGATCTCAGGCGGTGGGCTCCTCGTCCAGCAGGGCGCGCTCTACCCTGCCCTCTATCGCCTGGAGCATCAGGGCCTCATCGAGAGTGAATGGGGCACGTCGGACAACAACCGGCGCGCGAAGTACTACCGGCTGACTCGTCCCGGACGGCAACGGCTCGGCGAGGAGACCGCGAGCTGGAATCGTGTCTCGCACGCGATGGCCCGATCGTTGGCCTCGACGCCACAGGAGATCTGATATGCGCCTCCTGTCACGCTTCCTCTCCCTGTGGCGAGGCCTGCGAACCCGCTCGACGATCGAGAAGGACATGGCCGACGAGTTCTCCACGCACGTCGAGTTGCGCGCCGCCGCCCTGGTGCGGCAGGGAGTCCCGCCTGACGAGGCCATCCGACGCGCGCGGCTGGAATTCGGTAGCGGCGAGCAATTCAAGGACGAAGGGCGCGCCGCTCGCGGCCTTCGCACCGTCGACGACCTCCGGTTCTCCTGGCTCGACTTCAAGCTCGGGTTCCGGATGCTGGCGAAATACCCGGTCCTCACGCTGGTCGCAGGCTTCGCGATGGCATTCGCGATCTGGGTGGGCGCGGGCACTTTCGAGTTCCTCAACAAGGTCGTGAATCCGCGGCTGCCGCTGGCCGGTGGCGATCGGCTCGTCGCCATCCGCAACTGGGACGTCAAGTCGAACGGGGATGAGCCGCGAGCGCTGCACGACTACGCTGAATGGAAGCGCCAGCTCCGCTCCGTGGAGGAATTCGGCGCATGGCGTGAGGTCGATCGCAACCTGGTCCTCGGCGATGGCACGGGCGAGCCGGTCGACCACGTCGAGATGAGCGCGAGTGGATTCCGCCTGGCGAGAGTGCCCGCGCTACTCGGTCGGACGCTGGTCGATGCCGATGAAGCACCCGGCGCTCCAGCGGTCCTCGTCATCGGGCACGATCTCTGGAGCACGCGCTTCGGCAGCGATTCCGCCGTGATCGGCCGGACGGTCACACTTGGAGCCGCGCCGGTCGAGATCGTAGGGGTGATGCCGGAGGGTTTTGCGTTTCCAGTCGCGCATAATGCCTGGCGCCCGTTCCGGCTCGATGCCCGCGATTACCAACCCCTGCAAGGGCCGGCCATCAACGTATTCGGACGGCTGGCGCCAGGCGCGCGACTGGCCCAAGCACAGCGGGAGATCGCGCTCCTCGGTCAACGCGCCGCCACGGCGGCTCCCGAGACACACGAGTTCCTGCGTCCACAGGTGGTTCCCTACGCAAAGTCGTTCCTCAATATCAACGGGTGGGCGTCGGTCGGGTTGGTGATGTCCGGAAACCTGCTGCTCGTCCTGCTGCTCCTGCTCATCTGTTCGAACGTCGCTCTCCTGCTGTTCGCCCGTGCCGCCACACGCGAAAGCGAGATCATCGTGCGCAACGCGTTAGGCGCGAGCCGCCGGCGCATCGTCATCCAGCTTTTCTCGGAAGCGCTCGTCCTGGCCGGCGTTGCGGCGGCGGTCGGCCTGGCGGCCGTCAGCTACGGCATCCGCTGGGGGCTCCGGCTCGTGGAGGGCGAGATCATGAACGGCGGACACATGCCGTTCTGGTTTGATGGCCGGCTGTCACCGACGACGATCGTGTACGCCGTCCTGCTGGCAGTGTTGGCGGCGATCGTGACGGGCGTGCTGCCGGCGATGCGAATCACGCGCGACCTCGGGCATCGCCTGAAGGAAGTAACCGCGGGAGGAGGCGGCGTTCGGTTCGGTGGACTGTGGACGGCGATCATCGTCGCCCAGGTCGCCGTCACGGTAGTGTTTCCGTCGGTCGCATTCTTCGTTGGGCAGGATGTCGTGAAAATCAGGACATATGACCTTGGTATCGACGCCGACGAGTTCCTGACGTTCGAGTTGCAGATGGACCGCGTGGCGCCGGGAGACACTTCCACTTCTTCCTTCATCGCACGCTTCGCGTCCGCGAGCCAGACACTCGAGCATCGACTGGTTACGACGCCCGGTGTGCGGGGCGTGACCGTGGCCAACAACGTTCCCCGGGTATACCACGGCTGGAACCAGGTGGAGGTTGACGGCGAGTCAGTGGCACCGAATAACATCGCGTGGGGCCATCGTGCCGGATCGGCGAATGTTGATCTCGACTACTTCGAGGTCCTGGGGACTCCGCTGCTGGCCGGCCGCGCATTCAACTCCGGAGATCTCTCCCCTGGCGCACTGACCGTTGTCGTCAACAAGCCATTTGTCGACCGCGTGTTCGGCGGTCGCAATGTCATCGGTCGTCGGCTCCGGTATGTCGCGCGTGAACCGCACCGGCCCGACGTGGCGCAACGCAATCAGCCATCACTGAGTCGCGATCCGACACCCGATGGACCGTGGTACGAAATCGTCGGGGTATCACGCGACCTCGGCACCACATCGGGGTACGGCCGGCTCGGGATTTATCACCCCATCGCGCGTAGTCAGCAGTATCCCATTCGTTTCGCCATACACGTTGCCGGCGATCCCGGCGCCATCGTGCAGGAGGTACGAAGGGTCGCCGCACTAGTCGATCCGACGCTCCGCGTCAGCGAACCAATGTCACTCACCGATGTCGTCAACGACGACCTCCAGTTCTACAGTTTCTGGCTCGGGCTGGTGAGGACCGTGAGCGCGGTCGCTTTGCTGCTCTCTCTCGCCGGCATCTATGCGGTGACGTCCTACGTTGTCTCGCGGCGAACGCGCGAGATCGGGGTTCGCGTGGCGCTTGGTGCCAGCGGCCGCCAGATTATCACGTCAATCCTGCGCCGCCCGCTCCTTCAGGTCGGCCTCGGAATTCTCATTGGTACCATCGTCACCAGCTTCATGTCAGGGGCTGTTGCAATTGATGAAGCCCGGACGCAGCCCACGGTGGGCATCCTGATGAAGCTCGGTGCGGTGGCACTCTACGGCGCGTTCATGCTCGCCGTGTGCCTGCTGGCGTGCATCGTGCCCACACGGCGAGCCCTGTCCGTCCAGCCGACGGACGCGCTGCGCACGGACTAGGCGGCGCTGTCCCAGGGTGTTGGCCGGCGGCTACCCAATGGAGGCAGCCCGCGAGGACGGGGCTCAGACATCGAGCCTCGAGCCGCAACCCTAGTCGTTATGACTCTTCTCGTATTTGATCTGCTCGATCGTCCGCTCAGAGCCCTGCGCCTTGTCGCGCTTCCTGGCGGCCTTGAGGGCCTGGGCCTTCGTTGACTCGGTCTTGAGCGCCGGCGACGACAGCAAGCGCTCGAGATCGACTCCGGTGCACGATGGGCACGCAGGCGTGTCGGACTTCCGCACCAGTGCTTCGAACTGGTGGCCGCACCCGCGACACTGGTACTCGAAAATCGGCATCGGTCGGAATCCTCCTGCAGGCCGTTCTGGCGGTCGTCGCCCGGCACCTCTAATATCGACAGTCGTACCGTCCGCCGCCCAGAGGATCCCATGATGATGCGCCCTGCCCTTGCCGCCATACTGACGGCAGTTTTTGCTGGACCCGTGCTGGCCCAGTCGTCCGACCGCATCACGCTGGCGGACTACCTCGAGTGGGAGGGCGTGGGGGCGCCGCGTCTCTCGCCCGACGGAAGCCAGATCATCTATGCGCGGAACTGGGTCGACAAGGTGAACGACCGGCGCGAATCGTCCATCTATATCATGAACGCCGACGGGAGCCGTTCGCGTCGCCTCCTGAACGGAGGCTCGCCGATCTGGTCGCCTGACGGAACCCGCATCGCCTACACCGCTACAGGGGAACCCAACGGTTCGCAGATCTTCGTCCGGTACATGGACGCCGAGGGTGCGGTGACGCAGGCGACACGCCTGACGAGTGCGCCCGGCAACCTTCGTTGGTCGCCCGACGGAAAGTCGATTGCGTTCACCATGCAGGTGCCGAATTCCGGCGGAGGCTTCAAGGGCGAGAGCCAGGTCAGCGCGCTGAAGCCGCGTGGCGCGACGTGGACCCAGACGCCGCGCGTGGTCGAGAAGCTCGACTATCGGCAGGATGGCCAGGGATTCACCGCCGACGCCGTCCAGCACCTGTTCGTGGTGCCCGCGGACGGCGGCACGCCGCGTCAGGTGACAACGGGCGAATGGAGCGCCGGTGGTGCAGGACCGGTTGGGGAGCGTGGTGTGGCG
>CAZSNV010000273.1:0-6542 GCA_964608035.1 uncultured Gemmatimonadaceae bacterium
GAACTTCCACAAGCGGCAGGGCTACGAGAGCGTGGCGATCCTGGCGAAGGGCACTCCGGGGCAGCGCGCGATGGTGCAGGACGCGGTGAACCGGTGGTGGTGGCCGTCGCTGATGATGTTCGGCCCTAACGACAAGGATTCACCGAACAGCGCCGAGTTGATCAAGTGGGGCGTCAAGAAGAAGGGCAACGACGAACTGCGCCAGCGGTTCGTGAACATGACCGTCCTGCAGGCGCAGGCGGTTGATCTCACGCTGCCGGACGCCGCGCTGAAGTACAACGAGGCAACGGAAAACTGGGATTTCGGCGAGATCAATTGGGATGAGTTCTGGGCAGTGGTGAAGGGCGACGGCCCCTGTAACCGCGAGCGTCTGGCGGCCCGACGCAAGGCACACGACGAAGGCGCCTGGGTTCGCGCGGCAGCTGAGGCGCATGCGGCGAAGCGTCGCTCGTCCGCAGGAGCTGCTGCCTGACGATGAGCGAGACGACTCCTCCATACAATGCTGGGAATGACTCCCAGTGGCCGTTATGGGAAGTCTTTATCCAGCCGAGGCCAGGCGCGCCGCACGAACATTGTGGCAGCGTGCACGCGGTGGACGCCGAACAGGCGCTTCTGAACGCGCGCGACGTCTATGCCAGGCGGAACGAGGGGATTCACCTCTGGGTGGTCCCGACACAGTGGATCACTGGATCCACGCCGGACGACGTTGGTCCATTCTTCGACCCGGCGAACGACAAGGCGTACCGGCACCCGCAGTTCTACAAGACGCCGCGAGGCGTAAAGGTGTACTAAATGCAGAATGCAGAATGCAGAATGCAGAATGCAGAATGCAGAATGCAAAAAAAATGGGAAATGCGGAATCGCAGAGGCTTGTCTGTTCTGCATTCTGCATTTTGGATTTTGCATTTTGCATTTTGATGCCTTGACGACGAAGCAGCATGGCAATCTCTGAGTATCTCCTCCGCCTCGCCGACGATCGCCTGATCCTGGGGCATCGCATGTCCGAATGGTGCGGCCATGGGCCGATTCTCGAAGAGGACATTGCGCTCGCCAACATCGCCCTTGATCTCATCGGCCAGGCGAACCTGTTGCTGGAACTGGCGGCAAAGGAGGAAGGGCAGGGTCGGTCCGCGGACGCGCTGGCGTATTTCCGCGAGGGGGTGGAGTTCCGGAACGCGCTCATCATGGAACTCCCGCGCGGCGATTTCGCGCTCACCACGGCCCGGCAGTTCCTGGTGTCAGTCTTCGAGGTCCTCCATCTCGAGCGCCTGCAGGCGTCGAAACACCGGGACCTTGGCGGAATCGCGGCCAAGGCCTTCAAGGAGACGCGCTACCATGCGCGGCACAGCGCCGACTGGATGCTCAAGCTCGGCGACGGGACGACGGAGAGTCACCAGCGGGTGCAGGCCGCGATC
Source organism: uncultured Gemmatimonadaceae bacterium (assembly GCA_964608035.1). Taxonomy (GTDB): domain Bacteria; phylum Gemmatimonadota; class Gemmatimonadetes; order Gemmatimonadales; family Gemmatimonadaceae; genus JABWBJ01. The sequence continues at coordinate 1,416 of CAZSNV010000273.1, forward strand.
GACGAACTCTGGCGGTTCACGGGAGAGCTGTTTGAATCGGACGAGGTGGAACGCCCGCTCGTCGGCGACGGTGTTGCGGTCGATCGCGCGCTGCTGCGCGAACCCTGGCGGGAAGAAGTGACGCGCATACTGAAGGCAGCGACACTCACCGTGCCTGACGACGGGTTCATGCAGCACGGCGGACGCGAGGGCAGGCATACGGAGCATCTGGGTCACCTGCTGGCCGAGATGCAGATTGTGGCGCGTTCGTTTCCTGGCGCGGATTGGTAGGCCACATGCGCGCGCGCGAGGCGTTCTGGCAGGCGATCGGGGAAGTACTCGACCCCGAAGTCCCCGTGCTGAGCGTGGTCGACCTCGGCATTGTTCGCGACGTACGCGAGGAGGATGGGACGGTGGTGGTGGATGTCACCCCGACGTACTCCGGATGCCCGGCCATGCAGGTGATCGAGGCTGACATCCGATCGGCTCTTGAGCAGGCCGGAGCGCGCGACGTGCGCATCAACACGGTCTTCCAGCCGGCGTGGACGACGGACTGGATCACGCCTGACGCCCGTGAACGATTGCGTGCCTACGGCATCGCACCGCCCTCCGGTGCTGCTGCAGTCGGAGTCGAGCTGATCCCTCTGATGCGCCGTGCCGAGACTATCCCGTGTCCCCGCTGTGATTCCCGCCAGACCCAACTTCGCAGCGAGTTCGGATCAACGGCGTGCAAGGCCATCTATTTTTGTACGGCCTGTACTGAGCCCTTTGAGTACCTGAAGCCGATCTAGCAAGAGACGCGCAAAGGTGCTGGAACGGATGCGTGCTGGCGATCTCGGATGGTCGTGCCTGGCGACAGCGCCGTCAACCCTGGCGTTAGGTCTCGCCGCGATGGATTGAGCCCACCTGCGTTGCCACGATGCCGGCATTCGGACTGTCGCTACGTATGCTCGGCGTGCTCGCGGGAATGGTGAACGCGGAACCGAGGAACAGGGCAATGGACGCACCGACACAAGGCAACGAGCGACACGAGACGGCGCACTTTGGTGCGGCCGCCACCACCGAACTGCTCCACGGTGATATCACCGGCGAGATCATCTCCGCCTTCTATACGGTCTACAACGAACTCGGGTATGGCTTCATCGAGTCGGTGTACGTGCGGGCGCTGGCGATTGAACTGTTCCAGCGACGCATGAACGTCTCGCGCGAGGTGCCGGTCACCGTGTACTACAAGGGCGTCACGGTGGGTACGTATCGGGCCGATCTCCTGATCGCAGACACCGTCGTGGTCGAGGTCCGGGCCGGCGAACAGGCTGCCGAATTCGACCGCCCGCAGCTCCTCAACTACCTGCGGGCGTCAGGCAAGGAGGTCGGATTGCTGCTGCACTTCGGACCAAAGGCGGTGCTGCGCCGGCTCATTCACACGAAGAAACTGGGCGAAATGATCGTGCCGGTGAACGTGCCTGAATGACGCAGCGCCCACCGGCGCGATTCGTGTCTTAAGACAGCCGTCTATCAGAACGTGATGTCGAACTGCCCGTTCGTCACGATGAGGCTGGCCGCGGAGCCCGAGCTCGGCACGACGGTCCCGGAAAACGTCCCGACGATCCGGTTCGTCGTCAGGGTCGTGATGGTGACCGTTCCGTTGCCGCCAGTGAAGGCCGTTCCATAGCCGGTGGTGGTCGACCCAATGATCAGCGATGAGCCATCGCCGCCGGCGGTGAGGTTGAACGAGTGTGTGCCGGGCCCGGGCGCGTTCGCGATGCCAACGATGAATGAATACGCCGCGCTGCCGGCGAACCCGGTTCCGCCAATGCCAATGAAATTGTTGGTCCCCCGAGAGACGGTGACCGTTCCGCTGGCGGTCCACGTCGTGCCGTTGACTTGTGCCGAGAACGAGCCGTTCGTCGCGCCACCGCCCGGTGGGCCGGTGGGATTGCCGTTGTCGTCGTCACTGCCACCACCGCACGCGAACGCTGCGAGCGTGGCAAAGAGTGCGATGGTCTTGGAAACACCCATGGACCCTCCGGTTGATTGGGCAGACACTGCCTCGACCCGCCATGCGCGAAACTCACTGCAAAACCGTCACAACGGGCAGAGTGTTGCTTTCCTGCCCGTTGGCCCTCGGCTCAATCAGCGCGATCCTGGAGCACCGAGAGGATGTTGCCGGCCGGATCCTTGAACCAGGCAATAGCCGGCCCGTTCGGATCTCGCGCGATGCCGCGTGAATCCGTCTTGATCTCGGGCAAGTCGTAGTTCTCGAACTGAACACCCGTCGCCTTCAGGCGGTCGACGGCGGTGTCGACGTTGTCGACCCGAAAATTCAGGATCGTGAACGTTGCTGGTTTGTGATCGGGCTTCGGGTAAACGAAAACCTTGCTGCCACTCCCGACGACCACCTCGAGGCCCATTGGGCTCTCCTCTACTTCCAGGCCAAGCGTCTCCTGATAGAAAGCGCGAGCCTTGGCGATGTCATCGACCGAGAAGCTCTGGAACGCCTTCGCCTCGGTGAGAACGGAATCGGTCTGCTTCATCTTCAACTCCTCCAGATCAACCTGGTGAGATCGAAATCCCTGGTAGGAATCTAGAGAAGCGCTCGCAGATGCCGAGCGAGCTCGAGGAGCCCTATGCAACGAAGGCTAGCGCATTCGCCTCGCGCAGAAAAACCCAGCCTCATCCGGTTCGCGGTCGCCGGTAAAATCGACGATGATCGCGAGGCCAGGATGCGAGGTCCACATCCCGCGGATCTCCGTGGCAGAGACCGAGCGCGGATACAGACTGATGCCGCTTTTCGCTCCAAACTCACCAAGACGCAGGAAACCGTCGGACCAGAATACTCCGGGCGCGTCCGCCGAGCGGCTCGCCATGCGTCTCCACACTTCGCCGGTATCCGGCGCGGCCACATCGAAGCTGCCCACGAGAAACTGCTTTTGCGTTCGGCGGGCAGTGGAGCCGCGACGCCGCGGCACGGAATCTTGGAGCCAAAGTGCCAACTTGCCGGCATGCAGGCGGGCGGTGCCCCGAATGCTGGTGGTGTCGAGCATGACAACGTCGTACGCGCCGACCAGCTCCATGACGCGAGCGCTGTCGAACGCGGCCATCTGCGGCGTGGCCGCGGCTGCACAGGCGAGCGGCGCCGGCTTTCCCGGACCCTGCGCCAACGTGGACGCCCAGGGTAGCGCAGCCACCACGATGAGGAGTCCCGCCCTTCTGGTGACCATTGGAATTCCCGTTTGGGAGTTAGCCCCTGACACTGGGCTATTCACGCGGCAGGCGCAACCGCAGCGGGGGGGCTAAGCGCTCAGTCCTTCCCTGATCCGTGTCGCAATCGCATCCGCTGAAGGCAATACGGCCGCGAGGAGGTCCGGGTGGTACGGCATCGGGACATCCTCGACGCAGAGGCGATCCACCGGGGCATCCAGTTGCCAGAACGCTTCGCGCGCCACCACGGCCGCGATCTCGGCGCCGAAGCCGGCGGTCAAGGTATCCTCGTGAACGATCAGGCATCGTCCGGTCTTTCGTACCGAAGAGAGGACAGCCTCCCTGTCCCAGGGCGCGATCGTTCGCAGGTCGATCAGTTCTATTGATCCCTCGGCTGCCTTCAGCGCATCTTCGCAACGGTGGACCATGGCTCCCCAGGTCACCAGCGTCAGATCCGTTCCCTCGCGGACGACGCGCGCCGAGCCTAACGGGATGACGTAGTCGTCGCCCGGATAGCGGGCGCTCCCGTCGCTCGTCATCAGGAGCGAGCGATGCTCGAAGAAGATCGTCGGGTTCGGCGATCGCATGGCCGCGCGCAACAGTCCAACCGCATCCGCCGCATTCGACGGCATTGCCAACTGCCAACCGATGGCGTGCGCCCACATCACCTCGCCGCTCAGGCTGTGCCACGGGTCGCCGACATCCTTGCCGAAACCGCCGGGCATGCGTACCACGATAGGAGCGCAGAAACGATTCGCGGTACGCCATCTGAGCGTACCGCAGTTGTTCAATTGCTCCATCGCAGGATCGGCGTATTTCCTGAATTGAATCTCCGCCACCGGCACCAGGCCGGCGATCGCCATGCCGACCGCGCGGCCGACGATTCCCTCCTCGGACAGGCTCGTGTCGAACACCCGCGCGATGCCATGCTTCCGCTGGAGTCCTTCCGTCACGAGGTGCACTCCGCCCTTGATTCCGACGTCTTCTCCAAAGACGAGGAGGCGCGGGTTGACCGTCAGCTCGTGATCGAGCGTCCGGCGCACTGCTTCGGCAAATCGAAGCTGTTCACCGGAGTCCTTCGGTGTCGAATCACCGCCGAGTCGTTTGCGTTCGGCCGCCGGCATGCCTCCAAAGGCGGCACGCCTGGTCTCGTCTGGTTCCGCGTAGATGTGCCGGCGCACCTGGGAAGGGTCGGGTGCATTCCTGGCCCGTGCGGCTGTTAGAGCTATTTGCACATCACGCTCTACTTGTCGCTCGAGCGCTGCCCACTCGGATTCCGAAAGCACGGTCGGGACCAGGTACGAGCGGAGCTTCGGCAACGGATCTCGCTCCCAGTCCTGCGCGATTTCGGCGTCGCTGCGATAGCCCTTCTGATTGTCTGGCCCCGAATGGCTCGCAAGGCGTGGCACGGTGAGGCGGAGCAGCGCCGGTCCATTCCCCTGGCGCACGTGAGTGACGACTTCGTCTGCCAACGCCGCAGCAACGCCGGGATCGGTCCCATCGCCGTCCCTGACCAGGAGATTTGCGAAGGAAGCCAGGTTGGCGGCGATGTTTCCGCCCGGTGTCTGCATGCCGCCGCGGACCGAGATGCCCAGCCCGTTGTCCTCGACGAAGAACAGCAGCGGGAGCTTCAACGTGGTGGCGATGGTCAGGCAGGACCAGAAGCCGTTCGTCGCTACGGCGGCTTCGCCGCCCAGCACCACGGCGATTGCGCCTCGCCAGCTCCGGTCACGCAGCACGTCGCGGTGATACGTGATCGCCTGGGCCCATCCGGCGGCTGGCGTGAACTGCGAGCCCACGTCGCCCGCCATCGGCAGGACGATGGGGCCGGGTTCGCGCGGGAGGTTGCAGACGACGCCGATGTCACGCCCATCGCTGAATCCGCCCGATCTGCCTAACGGACTGGAAAAACCGTCGTCGATCGAAAGTCCGAGTGCGAGGAGCAGC
>CAZSNV010000274.1:0-6526 GCA_964608035.1 uncultured Gemmatimonadaceae bacterium
GGCGACGGGTGAACCGCTGGCGGACACGATTCAGGCGATTCTGCAGACGCGGCGGGATCCGTCGTCTGCTAACACGGTCACCGTGCCGACGACCCCGTCCTCGTCCGGGGCGCGGATCCCCAGCAAGCCAGCGGCGCCGGTCACGCGCCGTCGACTCTGGTCGGGGGCTGCCGTGGCGACGCTGGTTGTGGCGGCATTCGCCGCGCTGGTGGCGTTCCCGTTAGGCGGTCGGGTGGGCACGACGAGTGCGGCCACGGACTCCTTGCCTTTCGATAGTACGGGCGCGGGCATCATCGACAGCTCCTTGCTGGTCGGGCTACCGACTCCACCCGAATCGCTTCCCCAGAAGGGGACGATTCCGGGCAAGGGATCACCGCCCGTTTCGACTGCGCGCTCTCAGTTCGGTACGATCGCCATCAATGCCCCGACGGATGCGCAGATCACGATTGACGATGTCGTCATCGGCTACGGGCAGTCCCGTCGTGACAGTCTTGCACCCGGCAGCCATGTGGTGCGAGCCGAGCTTCCGACAATTGATGGTTGTGACGAAGGCCGAAAGACCGCGACGGTGAACGTCGTTGCCGGAAGGGTGCACACGCTCACGTTGGCGCCGAAGCTGTGCGGAACGATCGTCATCAAGGCGAGCGGGCGTGACAACAGAAACCAGCCGGTGCCGAGAGAACTCTGGTACTCACTCCAGCCCGAAGGGGCGGCGTTACCACCTGATCAAACGTTGCCCGCCAGGGGGCTTTCGAAGGTCGTCGCGGCTGGGAAATACACGTTGCATGTGACGATGCCCCAGTGCACACCGTACGACGAGCCATTGGAGATCTTCGCCGGCGAGACGATCAGCCGGCAGTCAATCGTCTTGCTCTGCCCTTGAAGCAGGACTCAACTGGTTACCTGCCGGCAATCAGCGCCCCGATCACAACCCCGAAGACCGTTCCGGCCCAGAAGGTGATCCCGCGGTACCAGGGCTTCGGCGGTTCGGCCAGTACGGCGATGTGTTCCGTCGCCACGCGCGTCGTCTGTCCTGTAATCACCGCCGTGACCAGGCCTGAGTCCACGCGCACGACGCGAAAGCGCGCCACCAATACGTCGCGTCGACGTGGGTCCACGGCGTTTCCCGTCGCACCCGGTTTCACCCATCCGGCATTGCCGCGCGGGAATCGAAACGTCGTGTCACCGACCTGGGTTATCTCGAACCGGATGCCCCTGAATTGCGCCGAGGCACGTTCAGCACTCAGTCCAAGCGCAAGTACCAGCACGCAGGCCCAGCACCCAGTAATCAGCACTGAGCGCACTGTTCTCAACGGAAGATTCCGACCAGGCTTTTTACATCGTTGAACATCACCAGCGCGAAGAGCAGTGCGATCGCCACCAGACCCGCACGCATGATGTACTCGCGCGTCCGCGCCGTGAACGCCTTGCCCTTGATGCCTTCGGCGACGTTGAGAAGGATCTGACCGCCATCGAGAATCGGAATAGGCAGGAGGTTCAACACCGCAACGTTGATGCTGAGGAACGCGATCAGCGAAAGCAGCGTCTGGAACCCGTACTGCGCCGCCTCCACCGACACTCGGCCGATCGTGATCGGACCACCAAGCTGTGACACGCTCACCTTGCCGGTCACCAGCCCAGCCACAACGCGGATCACGCTGGTTCCCTTGTCCACCGTCTCGTTCCAGCCTGCGACCGCGGACCCGACCAGCGAAAGCGACTCGCGCTGGACGTTTCGCGTAGAGCCCGCGCCGATGCGTCCCACTTGCTCGAGCGTACCGATGTCACTGGTGTCCGCCCTGAGCTCCGGCGTGACGCGTATCGTGACCGGGCCGCCGCCGCGAATAACTTCGAGTGTCAGCTCCTGCCCCGCGGAAGCGCTGATGCGCTCGGTCACTTCCGTCCACATGCGCACCGGTGTGCCATTCACGGCAACGATGCTGTCGCCCTTCTGGAGCCCGGCCCGCTCGGCGGGTCGCCCGGCAACAACTGAGTCGACGACCGCGGGGATGTACGCGCGGCCATTGGCGACATAGAGCCCGGAGTACAGGACGAAGGCCAGTATGGCGTTCATCGTCACGCCGGCAAGCATGATGATCAGCCTTCCCCACAATGGCTTGGATTCAAACCACCGATCCTCAGGTACTGGCTTCGGCCCGAAGGGGACCATCGCCTGGGGGTCCCAGTCTATGGGCCGGCCTTCGACAGCATGCTGGTCGCCGGTGATTGTCGGTGCCGAACTCGCGCCCACGGCCGGTACCTTGGGCCGTTCGCTGCCACCCTCGAGAAAAGCGGTGGCCTCGTCTTCGCGCGACGCCATCCGCACGAACCCGCCTAACGGGAGCGCCGACAGCACGTATTCGGTCTCGCCAAAACGACGGCGCCACAACGCCGGGCCGAAACCGATCGAGAAGCGGGGCGCATAGACGCCCATCCACTTGGCGGCCATGAAATGCCCCAGCTCGTGCACCAGCACGACGAGGCCGAACACAAGGATTGGAGCTAACCAGGATAACATCGAAGAAACAGGAAGCAGGAAAAGGAAAACAGGGCAGGAACGAAGCGTTTCTATTTCTTGAACTGCGCCGCGACGTGATCGCGAGCAGCGGCGTCAGCCGCCAACAGCTCCTCACGCGTCGTACCGGGCAAACCGCCTAACCGATCCAGAGCCGATGAGATCGCCCGGGCGATGTCCACGAATGAAAGCGCCCCGTCGAGGAACAGCGCAACTGCCTTTTCATTCGCCGCATTGAAGACAGCCGGAGCGGCGCCTCCGGCTCGTCCCGCGTCCATCCCGAGGCGCAGGGCTGGGAAGTCATCCAGCCGGACTCGTTCAAACGTGAGCGGCGACGCGGCGACAGGATCGAAGGGCGCAATCGCCGGCTCCTCGATCCGATCCGGATGAGACAGCGCGTACAGCACAGGCAGCTCCATCGACGGGACGCCGACTTGCGCAAGCACGCTGCCATCCACGAACTCGACCATCGAGTGCACGACGCTCTGCGGATGGACCACCACGTCGATAGCGTCGTACGGCAGGTCGAACAGGAAATGCGCCTCGATTACTTCCAGAGCCTTGTTGGCAAGCGTGGCGCTGTCGACGGTGATCTTCCGTCCCATCTGCCACGTGGGATGCCGCAACGCATCGGCCAGCGTCGCATGCTCCAGTTGCTGGCGGCTCCAGTCGCGAAACGGTCCTCCCGAGGCTGTCAGGATGAGTCGCCGGACCTCTGAGCGGGGACGCCCGGTGAGGCACTGGAGAATGGCGGAGTGCTCGGAGTCCACCGGCACGATCTCACCCCCCGCCTCACGCGCGGTCGTCGTGGCAAGTTCGCCGGCGACGACAAGCGTCTCCTTGTTGGCCAGGGCCACTCGCTTTCCGGCGCGTAGCGCAGCCAGCGTTGCATCCAGTCCGGCCGCGCCTACGACGGCGTTCAGCACAATATCCGCGTCAGGCAGCTGCGCGGCTTGGACCAGGGCATCAGGCCCCAGGCACCAGGCATCAGGCACATCCGCGCCGTTCGTCACCAGACCAACAAAGGGTGCGCCGGTGGCAGCGGCCTGTTCGGCCAGCAACTTCACGTTGGCGTTTGACGTGAGCGCGGCGACGTGAAAACGCGATCGGTGCCGGGCAAGAACGCGCAAGGCGGTGGTGCCGATGGATCCCGTGGATCCTAGAACCGCGACGCCTTTGGTCACAGATGGGAGATGGGAGATGGGAGATCTGAGAAACGACCCACCATCCCTCCATGCCTCGTGTGATTGGCTTGCGCGATCATCGCGGCGCGGCGAGCAGCAATCGGCTGAGAATCAGGTATGCCACCGGAATCGCGAAGTACAGGCTGTCGAGTCGATCGAGCACGCCGCCGTGCGCGCTGAAGATCGTTGAGCTGTCCTTCACGCCGGCTTCCCGCTTGAAAAGCGATTCCACCAGGTCACCTACCTGTCCGACGCCGCTGATGATCGCGCCGAAGGCGAGCGCCGTCCACGGGGCAAGCGCGAGCTGGGCCACGGGACGGAGCACCAGGTCGTTGTACAGCCACGCGCCGGCCATGGTGGCAACGACCCCGCCGACGGCGCCGGCGACTGTCTTTCCGGGACTCACGCTGGGCATCAGCTTGCGCCTGCCGAGCGCGCGCCCCACGGCATAGGCGCCGGTGTCGCTGACCCATGTCAGCGCAATGGGAAAGAAGAGCACCGCTGCTCCGGCCGCTGGCTCGACGACAAACCGGTGGTGTCGCAGCGCATAGGCGTATGCCAGTGTCGCGCCGGCGTAGAGCACGCCAAAGACGGTCACCGCAGCGGAGCCTAACGGCCGTGCTGTTGGAGAACGAGCCCAGAGCGTCGCACCAGTGAGCGCAATAAACACAGCCCCGGCGGCTGCCAGCGGCGCATCCAGCCAGCCGATTCGGACGGCATGTGCGCCTAACGGCATCAGCGCGGCCAGGGGAATGCCGATCGCCTCGATGGCCGGGGCGCTTCCCTGGCGCGCCAGGCGGAACAACTCCCATGCGCCGAGGCCCCCCAGGAGCGCCAGCATCGAGGCAAGGACGAGGTCGCCGGCGTAGCCGGCAGCGATGGCGACCGGGATGCCGATGACGGCCACGAGAACGCGGCGGCCCAGCGCGCCCCGGGCTTGCCCGTCCCGGCCTTGGCCGTCCCGGGCGTGCCCGCTCCCGCGTCCACCCATCGCGGGACTCGTCAGGCGGTCACCCGGCCGAAGCGTCGATCGCGTCGCTGGAACTCAGAGAGAGCCCCGAACAGCTCGGCCCGGGTGAAGTCCGGCCACAGCACCTCGGTAATGAAGAGCTCCGAGTAGGCGAGCTGCCACAACAGGAAGTTGGAGATCCGCTGTTCGCCTGAGGTGCGGATCAGCAGGTCAGGATCCGGGCAGTCCGCCGTGTACAGACGGGCGCTCACCATGTCTTCGGTAATCGCATCCGGATCGAGCCGGCCAGCGGCAACCTCACGCGCGAGCGCGCGCGCCGCGCGCACGATTTCATCCCTCGCGCCGTAGGAGATGAACAGGTTGAGCACCAGCCGCTGATTCCCCGCGGTCCGCTGCATCACGTCCGCAACGGCGCCCGCGGCGGCGGGCGACAGTCGTGAGAGGTCGCCTAACACGCGCACCTGAACGCCCTTCGCGATCAGCTCCTCAGCTTCTCGCGCGACGTACTCGACCAGGAGGTCCATGAGCGCCGCAACCTCGCTGACCGGGCGCTCCCAGTTCTCCTGTGAGAAGGCGAAGAGCGACAGGAATTCAACTCCCGCCTCGACGGAGCCCTCGATGACCTCGCGGACCGCGGTCATTCCCGAGCGATGCCCGAAGACGCGAGGCATGCGACGGCCACGTGCCCAACGACCGTTGCCGTCCATGATAATCGCAATGTGCCTTGGCACATTGCCCTGACGGCGCACGTTCGCGAGCAGGTCGTCGGAGGCGGGGCGCACGGGACGCGCGTCCCCCGTCACACTTCCATGATCTCGTGCTCCTTCGCCTTCATGAGCGCGTCGATCTTCCCGATGTACTCGTCGTGGACCTTCTGCAGGTCCTTCTCGGCGTGTTTGACGTCATCTTCCGACACGCCATCGAGCTTCTTGAGGTGAGCGCGACTTTCGGTGCGCCAGTGACGCACTGCGATGCGTCCTTCCTCGGCAAACTTGTGCACGACCTTCACCAGGTCACGACGTCGCTCCTCGTTCATCTGCGGGAGCGGCACGCGAATCATCGCGCCTTGCGTGACCGGATCAAGGCCAAGCTCCGCCTCGCGAATGGCCTTTTCAATGACCTTGATCTGCGACTTGTCGAACGGTGTGACCGTCAGGAGTCGCGGTTCGGGAGCCGCCAGGTTCGCCACCTGGTTCAGCATCATCTGGGTGCCGTACACTTCGACGCGGACCGTGTCGAGCATGTTCGTGGTCGCCTTGCTGGACCGGACGGACGCGAACTCGTGTTTGACCGAGTCGATCGCCTTGTCCATGTGGGCCCGCGCGTCCTTCAGGATCTGCGAGATGGTACTCATTCAGCGCTGGTCCCCCCGACGAGTGTGCCGACCCGTTCGCCGCGCACGGCCATCGCCACGGCGCCGGGTTTGTGGATGTTGAGAACGATCAACGGCAGGTCATTCTCCTTGCAGAGCGTCACCGCCGTCTGATCCATCACGCCGAGTTCTTCGAGCATGACGTCACGATAGCTGATTCGGTCGTAGAACTTTGCGTCCGGGTGCTTCTTGGGATCGGCGGAGTACACGCCATCGACGCTGGTGGCTTTGATGATGACGTCCGCCTTCATCTGGATGGCTCGCAAGGCGGCCGCGGTGTCGGTGGAAAAGTACGGATTCCCGGTGCCGCCGGCAAAGATCACGATGCGCCCCTTTTCGAAATGGCGGAGGGCGCGACGCCGGATGTAGGGCTCGGCCAGTTCCTCCATGCGGATCGCCGTCATGACGCGCGTGTCGAGTCCGCGCCGTTCCATCACGTCCTGCAGCGCGAGCGCGTTGATCACGGTGCCGAGCATGCCCATGTA
>CAZSNV010000275.1:0-6505 GCA_964608035.1 uncultured Gemmatimonadaceae bacterium
GCACGGGATATCCTTTGATCTGGACGTCGCCTTCCTGCATGATGTTGAACAGGCCCACCTGCACCTTCCCCGCCAGGTCGGGCAGCTCGTTGAGCGCGAAGATGCCGCGATTGGCGCGCGGCAGCATGCCGTAGTGCATCGTCAGCTCGTCCGACAACACGTGGCCACCCCGGGCAGCCCGAATCGGATCAACATCTCCAATGATGTCGGCGATGGTGACATCGGGCGTCGCCAGCTTTTCGACATAGCGCGCATCACGTCCCACCCATGCGATGGGAGTGTCGTCTCCCGCTTCCAGCAATCGATTGCGGGCGAAGCGCGAGATAGGTGCGTACGGATTGTCGTTCACTTCGCTTCCCTCAACCACGGGGATGACGTCGTCGAGGAGGGAAGCGAGCGCACGCAGAATGCGCGACTTGGCCTGGCCGCGGAGGCCGAGCAGGATGAAGTGGTGCCGGGCCAGGATGGCGTTGACGATCTGCGGCACGACAGAGTCGTCGTAGCCGAGGACACCGGAAAAGATCGCCGCGCCGTCGCGCAGCCTGCTTATGAGGTTCTGGCGCATCTCGTCCTTTACCGATCGGAGGACTCGATCGGGCGCGCCGACTGCTGATCGGCGCAGGGCGCCGAGCGTGCGAGGCTGTTCAGCCACAGTGCGGGATGTGTGAAGCGTGTGTCGTTAGGCGCCGGCACGGGCGGGCGCCGGACTCTCTGCTGGACGCTACTTGACGGAACCGGCGAAGGGCAGGGCGTCCGCTCCGTGCAGGGCTGACCGGCGCGGAGATGATGAAGCTGTCATCGGGGGCTTCTCTTGCAGGATCGGAACGCGAAAACTGTTGCTATACTTGAACTTGGAAGCACGCACGTGGCGAATTCCTTCGCGTCCCGTTTTGGCGCTACAAGGCCGACTTGGACGGCGGACTCGGTCGTCGTCGGAGAACCCTGGGCGATCAGGCCGAGGACACCACCGACTTGAAGTTCGCGTCGCTGGGCGTTGAGTTGCGTGCTGCACGCAGCGACAAGAAGAATTCGCTCTTGAGCATCGCACCTCAGAGTGCTTCCGCGGGCTAACGGATATTGAGAGCACTTGGACGCGAGCCAAGCGAGCGCCGTTGCCCCTTTCTTCGGCTGCTCGCTTGAGTGCGGTCACGTCCGGTCTTCCGCTTCGTCGCGATCAAGATACTCAACCCGAGCACGGCACGATCCTGAACTCCACTCGCCGGTCCACGGCATCGCTCGCGTCGTCGGCGCCTGTGCCGATGACATTTTCGCGATATCCAACGCCGCTGGCTCTGAGATTCTTCGCCAGCGGCTTCGACTCCGTCTCGAGCATCTTCTTAACCGTCTCGGCCCGCGCCTGCGAGAGTCGATCGTTCACCGCCTCGGACCCGCTGCGACTCGTGTGCCCCACGATGTTGAGGCAGCTCCCGGCGCTCTGCGCCGCTTTCGCGATCTGTCGGATCCACATGGGATACACGGTCGCCAAGTCGGAACCCGACCAGAACTCGGTACTGCTGTTAGGACGAAAGAGGAGTTTCACCGCGAGGTTGTTCGTCGCCAGACCGAGCGCCGCTATCTTCCCGAACGCGTCCTCGGCCGCCGGTATCCGACCGAGCCGGATATTCGTTAGGTAGACGCCGTTGAACGTCCGCAGCTGCTGGCCGTCCGGTCGCCTGGAGGCAGCGGTATATGCCACGAGCGCCTCTTCCCACTTCTGGTCGTTATAGGCCTTGAGCGCGTTCGCGAGCAGCGACCCGGTCGGAATCTGCTCCACATAGAGCGCATCGGCGGCGTTTCCCGCTTTCGTCTCCGATGTCTTTAGATATCCGTCCACCGATCGGTCTTTGACGAGGGAAGGACTGTCGCGATAGAACGTAGTCGGGGAATCGTCGAGTCCGGTTTCGCGGAAGCGCCCGGCCGACTGCGCGATGACAATTCCCGACTGGCGGTCGGTCAACGCCACGCTGACGGCATAACGAGACGAGGCGGCTTCCACCGTCGCGAGTGTCCCCGACACCACGAATCTCGCTTTCGCCGTTCCATCCGGGTCGAAGGGAAGGATCGTGAGCCCCTTGATGCTGCCGCTCAGAGCCGGCCCCAGTTCGGACTCGACGCGCATCGAACCGCCGGTCTGCTGCCCGCTCGCGCGATCGAGTAGCGGATCGATGACGAGCGTGCGCGTATCGGTTACGGTGCCGATCTGTTTCGCGAGATCCCCGGCGATCTGCTGAACAGCAGCCTTCAACGTGAGCTCGCCAGCTGGCGCCGGCTTGGCGGGCGATGAGGCGCAGCCGCTCACAAGGGCTGCGGAAGCAGCTAACCCGAGAGCGGCGCGGGTGATCGCCGATCGAGATTCGCGATTCATGGGAAGCACGACAAACTCCGGGATGACGCGTGCGGCGTGTGATAAGCCAGCTGTCGATGCTATTGTCGACGAGCCGGGATCACAAGCGTCATTTTCCGCATTTGGTCCGGAGAAACGTGCTATCGGCCGGCATCAGGTCTTCGCCGATGGTTATGCGCTCGAGTAGCCGGGTACACTTGCTCACAGTCTGGATGGAGTCCCTCCGCCTGGCTAGCGCGGACTCCTTTGCTCCCTGTGTCGCGGTATCCGTTGCGCTTGTCTTTGGCCGCGTGACGGTACCCTTCGTTGACTGAGGCGTACTCGCGGCCCCGCTGTCGGCCACGGCATCGGGCGGGACGGTGGTGACCACAGGATCGGACAAGGGCGGCGGCGTCAGAGGGGGAGCCGTTGGCGAAGCCACCGTCGCAGGACCACCACTCGCGGATTCAGGACCGGACCTCAAGTAGCTCGCGATCGCCCACCCCGCCAGCGTTAGGCAGGCGAGCGCACCGGCGACGGCCACGGTCACGATCGTCGCCCGGCTCCTCTCCCGCATGGGGACCGCGCGAGTCGACGCGGGAGTTGCTCCCGGCACCGCCCCGAGTGCATCCGCGAATGCCGTCACGGTCGGGAACCGATCCGCTGCGCTCACGGCAAGTGCCCGCATCAGCGCCGCATCCATTTCCTCGGTCACCGCAGCGCGGAGCCTGCGCGCCGACGGCGGCGCATCCGTCAACCGCTTCATGGCAATCGCCTGCGCCGTCCGGCCAAGATGCGGCGGTTCGCCCGTCAGCATCTCGTACGTCACGCAGGCGAGCGCGTAGAGATCGGATCGGCCGTCCGCGGGCTCACCGGCGACCTGCTCGGGCGACATGTACGCGGGAGTACCGATGGCCATCCCCATGGACGTCAGCCTCGTCTCGTTGCTCGCGACGGCCTTCGCGATGCCGAGGTCCGCCAGGAGTGCGTGATCCTCGGAGAGCAGGATGTTCTCCGGCTTTACATCGCGATGGATCACCTCGTGCCGGTGCGCATAGTCGAGCGCGTCCGCGATCTCGCGGGCGATCTTGAGGGCGAATGGTATCGGAAGCTGCCCGTCTCGCGTCATCCGGTCCCGCAGCGTCATCCCCTCGACATACGGCATCGTGTACCAGAGCGACCCGGTCGTCTCGCCGGAATCGAATACCGGGAGGATGTGCGGATGCTGCAGCCTCGCCGTGACCTCGATCTCACGCAGGAACCTTCCTTCGCCTAACGACTCCGCGAGGTGCGGGCGGAGGACCTTGAGGGCGACGTGCCGCCGATGTCGTACCTCAAGCGCGAGGTAGACCGTGGCCATTCCACCCTGACCGAGCTTACGCTCGAGCAGGTAGCGGTCCTGAAGAGCGGTCGCGAAATCGCGGCTGGTCTCCTCGATCACTGCTCCAAGGTCTCCGAAGTCGACGTTATGCGAATGTAAGGGGTGGTCTGAGTCCGACCAGCCGAATGCGGCCGACCGTAGACTTTGCCATCATCCGCACTTGGATGCAACGGCTCGCCGAAGCAGGGCAAGATTTCTTGGGCGGGTCCTGCGACGTGGGTCACGCAAAACGTTGATTGTCCGGCTAACTGCAACGCCGCCAACGCTTGCGCCTGGGTGGACTGCGCCACGTGCTGATCCTCAGCGAGATATCGCAGGAAGGAAACGACGTCCGCTTCAGCCAGAGGCTCCGGGTGGGTAGGGCGATGGTGTCGGACGAATCGACGGGTCCAGCTGACGTAGGCCTGCTCCGTCCGCAGGCCATAGTGGCCCACGCGCAGTTTCGAACGCAGTCTCGTCAGCAGTTTCGGATTCGACTACGAGACGCTGACGGGGCCAGCCATCGGAAAACCTCCCGAACCTGCCGGCCACGCGATTCAGCCGAAGAACGGAAGCGACTCGACCGTTGCTTCGACGGCCCCGCCGGACCAGTTCGCGCGCAGCACGGTTGCCGGCTCGATCTCCCGCCGGATTACGGCAAGGGCGATGGCGCCTCGACGCGGCGAGATTGCTCCGCTTCGGACGGTCCCGATGACCTTCCCGTCGAGGTCAACCAATTCCGTGCCGACGGGAGGCACCACGGGTTCGCTGAAGCGCAGGCCACGCAGGTGACGATTGACATGGCCGCGATAATGGACGCGAGCCACCGTCTCCTGCCCTGTGTAGCAGCCCTTGGTGAACGAGATCGCCTCGAGTCGGTCCAGGTCCACTTCCTGCGCCAGCAGCGACTCGTCCATGTCGACGCCCCACTCCGGACGTCCGGCCTCGATTCGCGCGACCAGCAACGCCTCACCGGGATCGGCCACAGCCCCCGCGCCAATGAACGTCGTCCGCAGCGTTTCGAGTGCGGCGTGTGGTCCGATGATGTCGTAGCCCTCGACACCGAAGTCAGGCACGCGCGCGATCATGATCGGCGCATCGCCGATCGTGACCGTCACGTGCGCGTAAGGCACGGCGTCGGGCACGGCGCCGTTGAGCGCGGCGCCAAGGAGTGCAGTCGCGCCATTGCCGAAAAGACCCAGATCACCGGTTTCCTGACCGAGATCCTCGTACTTGGCGAGCCGTGGATTGACGAATTTGCGGATCATCGACGCCCAACCCGGTGCCGCAGCCGGCGAGACGTCGACCAGGAAGCCATCGTCACGCGCGAAGATCCTGACGTCCGCGATCACTTTCCCTTTCGGCGTGAGCGCTGCGGCGTACTGTCCGCGGCCGGCGGTCAGCCCAGCCACATCACTTGTCACCAGGCCGGTAAGTGACTCGACGGCTTTGGCGCCGCTGAACCGCATGCGTAGCCGATCCGAACGATTCACCACCACAGCACCGCGCTGCAGCGCCTGGTAGGCGCGCTCGGTGACGTCGGCGACGTTCGTGTCCGTACTCATGGCCGCGATTCTGTTCAGACGATCGGCTCGTTTCGCGGCGCTACGAGCGAAAGGAGCGTGTCGGCGGTCAGACCAGCGATCGACGAGACGTAGCCATCCGCTTCGACTGCCACATGCGCCGGGACATCTCCGACGACCACCGTCGCGAGTCCGGCCGACCTCGCCGATCGCACGCCGGGAAGCCCATCCTCCACAGCGACGACAGTTCCGCGGGCCACTCGTGCGCGAGAACGCTGGAGTCGCGCCAGCGCCAGCCGATATGGTTCCGGCGAAGGCTTTGCCGGCGCGTCCTCGGCGGCGACGACGCACGTGAACAGGTGTTCGACGCGGGCGAGGGAGAGGACGAACATCGCGTCATTGCGAGGTGATCGCGTGACGAGCGCCAGTCGTGCGGAGTCGTGCAGCCGTTCCAGCGTCTCCCGCGCTCCATCGACCAGCGTCAGCCCTTTGCCGATGTACGCGCGGTAGGCGCGCTCCGCGCGGTGCGACGCCAGCGCAATCGCTGTCTCATCGCGGCCGCGGCCTACGCCCCGGTAAGCGGCTCGCATGGCCTCGTCGAACGACAGTCCCGCGCAGAGGTCGCGGTACTCCGCTCCGGGGAGCTGGATGCCATCCGCACGGAGCGCGGCAAACACAGCGTCTCTATGAGCCTCGCCCGTATCGGCGATCACGCCTTCGAGCTCGAGCAAAACGGTATCGAGCATAACGAATACTAACGATGCTCACCGAAAAATGCCGATCTCCTTTTATCCGGCGTGATCGTTGTAGGCGTAGTCGAGGAGATCGACGGGATGCACGCATCTGACTGGTGAATTTGCGCGGAGCAGACCGGCGCCAATCTGCATGTGACATCCCGGGTTGCCGGTGGCCACGAGAACCGCCCCGGTGTCCTTCACGTAGTCGAGTTTGGGAGCGAGCACTTTCTCCGACGTGTCCGGCTCCATCAGGTTGTAGATCCCGGCTCCTCCGCAGCAGCGGTCGGCGTCCGTCAACGGCACGAGATCGAGTCCCGGAATCGCGCGAAGCATCGTGAGCGGCGCTTCGCGGATACGTTGGGCATGGTGCAGGTGGCAGGGCGCGTCCCACGTCACGCGAAGCGGCACTCGTCCGCCAGGCACGGGCCCGGCCGCCAACAAAAGTTCGCTTACGTCCCGCACCCGCGCGCCGAGGCGCGCCGCCCTCTCAGCCCAAACGGGGTCATCCTTCAATAGATGACCGTAGTCCTTCATCATCGCGCCGCAGCCCGCGGCGTTCACC
>CAZSNV010000276.1:0-6482 GCA_964608035.1 uncultured Gemmatimonadaceae bacterium
CGTCGCGATGAGCGCCTCGGCGATACCGGCCGAAATGGCTCCGATACCGGCGCCGCCCGACGTCGCCATACCGACGAACGCGTTGATGATGCCGAACACCGTGCCGAGCAGGCCGACGAAGGGCGCCGTCGCACCGACCGTCGCGAGGACCGCGAGGCCGCGCTTCAGCGTCACCATTTCCATCAGCATCTCGCGCTCAACCGCGCGCTCCGCCGTGTTGATGTCCGAGACCGTGACCGAGCCGTCCATGATCAGGGGCTTCACTTCGGCCAGCGCGCCGCCGAGGACGCGGGCGACGTGCGACTTCTTGTAGCTCTCGGCCAGCTTGATGGCCTCGGCGAGGTTGTCCTCCTCGAGGAACTGGGAGAACTCGGGCGCGAACTTGATGGTCTCCTTCTGCGCCTTGCGGAGGTTCCACCACTTCCCGATGGATACCGACAGCGACCAGACGGACATGAACAGCAGCACGGCCCACAGGAACTTCCCGAAGAACGGTGTCTGCGACCAGATGTGGGCGAAATCGAGATTCATAACTCACTCCACCACGGTTGGGGGAAATGGGGCAAGGACTACCTGGTGATCGCGAATGAGAACGGCTGCTGCACGAGCTGGCGCACTTTCTTGGCACCCACTTCGGCCGGAATGAAGCGCATCCGGCCGAGCGCGTTCTTCACCGCCGTGGCGAAAAGCTCGTGGGTGGTGCGAATGACCTTGAACGACGCGACGTCGGCGCGGCCCGTTGTATCGACCACGAACGACACGAGTGCCTCGCCTTCGACGCCGGCCTGACGCAGGATGTCCGGATACTGCGGCGTTGGCGAGCCCGGAGCCTGCATCACCGGCTTCTCCACCTGGAACTCGAAGTACGTGTTGTCTTCGCGGACGGCGGCCTTGGGCTCGCCGGTGGAGAATCCACCCGCGGCACCCTTGCCCGTGAAGTCGGCTTCATTCGTCACGCGGCGCGTGAGATCGATTTCCGGAAGGACGTTCGGGATGTCGACCGGCGCGGTGAGTACCTGGAATCCCTTGGGCGGCGGCGGCGCGGCTACCAACTCCGGCGGCGGCGGCTCCTTCGGCTTCGGCGCCTCTTCCTTCTTCACTTCGACGAAGTCGACCTTTTCCTGCTTCGGTCCGTCATCCTGCTGCGCCGCCTGCGCGGACGTGTAGATCACGAACAGGATGAGGCCGTAGTGCGCGATGAACGAGAAGATCGTTCCACCGCGACTCTTCGACTTTTTCGGCTTCGACTCTACAAGGTTGTTGAACATGGTCCTCGACCGTATCGGTAAGCGACGGGTTGCTGGACGCCGTGATTCTACGATGATCGCTTAAGCCGGGAATGGCAGCAAGATTAAAGTTCGATGAAACCACCCGGCCGCGTCCGGCAATCCCCCGCGTAGAGCTCCCTGCCCCAATGGTTTGCGCCCTTGACGAGGGCTCTCAGGGAGCTACCTCACTATGGCGAACGTGTAGGGCTGTTGTACCAGCTGACGCACCTTGTTGCTCCCCACTTCCGCCGGAAAGAATCTCATTCGGGGCACCGCGTTCTTCACAGCGGCCGCGAAGAGCGCGTGCGAGGTGCGGATGACCTTGAACGAACCGATCTCGACGCGGCCCGTAGTGTCGACAACAAAGGAAACGAGTGCCTCGCCCTCGACCCCAGCCTGACGCAGAATGTCGGGATACGCTGGGGCCGCCGAGTTTGGCGCCTGCGTGACGGGCTTCTCAACCTCGCGCTCGCCATAAGCCTCTCCGCCATTGGGCCTCGCTGTTGTGGGAGCGCTCGCGGAGTCGGCAGTGAGGGGTCTCCTTCTGACGAAGGCCTCCGGATCGGTGATGCCCTTCGAGAGATCGATGTCGGGGAGCACGGTCGGGATGTCAACCGGCGCAACCAGCATCTGAAGGTCCTTCACCGGCAGCGGGGCGGCCATCTGTTCCGGCGACACCGGGTCCTTCCGCTCAGGCGGCGTTTGCCTGGTCTCGACGTAAGCGATTTTCTCCTGCCTCGGCCCGTCGTCCAGCGTTTCCGCCTGCGCCGACGTGTAGAGCGCGAACAGGATGACGCCGTAGTGCGCGATGAACGAGGCCACTGTTCCTGCCGTGCGCCGCGTCGATTGCGGCTTCGACTCCACCAGGTTCCCGAGCATGGCTCCCTCCACGGTTCGTGTGACGTGAACTGCACGCCCTCACTGATACGAGCCACGAATGACTCCCTGGTGGAGTCGCGATTAACCGTCGATGAAATCCGCGTTGCGGTCTAGTGACGGTAGAGCGCAGAGCGCAGAGCGCAAAGGGCTGAGGAATCAGGCCCCTGATGTACGCTTTGCGCTTTGCGCTTTGCGCTTTGCGCTTTACGCTTTGCGCTCAGCCGGCGGCGGTCACGGGATGCGCGGGACGTCGCTCTCCGGTGGCGGAGGGATTGACCTTCACGCTGCTCACCGGGAGCGTGACCGTGAACGTGCTGCCACGGTGGAGACGCGATTGCACCGTCAACGTTCCGCCGTGCGCTTGGGCAATCCACTGACTGATCGAGAGCCCCAGCCCGAAACCGCCGCGTTCTGATTGCCTCGCACGCACGCGATCCGCGCGGTAGAACCGATCGAAGATGTTGGGGAGATCGATGGCGGCGATTCCGATTCCGGTGTCACGCACGCTGAAGGACACCTCCTGATCAGCCACCGTGAGCTGCAGTTCCACTTCACCGCCACGGGGCGTGTACTTGATTGCGTTGGTGATCAGGTTGAGGAAGAGCTGGCGCAGTCGAATGCGATCGCCGTCGACGACGCAGTTCTCGACGCGCGGCATCGACACGTTCAGGCCGGCGTCCTCGCCGAGTATGACAGCGGTTTCGAAGACATCCGTGGCCAGCGGCTCCAGTTCGACGGGCTCGCGCAGCAAGTCGAATCGTCCTTCGTCGGCCCGTGCCAGCGTGAGCAGACTCTCGACGAGATCCGCCATACGCGTGGTTTCCTGCAGCGCCTCTTCGAGCGCCACCATCTGTTCCGTGCTCCCGACCGTGTGGTGCATGGCGCGCTCGACGTCGGCGCGGAGGACAGCAAGCGGCGTCTTGAGTTCATGACTGGCGTCGGCGGTGAAGCGGCGAAGTGCCAGGAACGACATTTCCAGCCGGCCGATCATTTCATTGAGCTGCGCGGTCAATCGCGCGAGCTCTGTACTCCCTTCCTCCGGATGGAGCCGTCGATGAAGGCTCCGTCCGTCGGTGATCTCGACGACTTCCTTCGTTATGCGTTCCAGCGGTTCGGTAGCCTTGGACGCGATGAGGAACGCCCCGCCGATGGAAAGCGCGAGGATGAGCGGCATGACGACAAGCGCCGCTCCCAGGAGTTCCCATGGGGACAGTGATACCTCAGACAGCGGGACGGCGGCGACAACGCGGAGGAGTTGTCCATTGGGGAGCGTCTCGAGCCGCTCCACCATAACTCCCTGGCGGCTGATTACTCCCTGGCGGCCCAGCGACACGCGGTGCGACGGTGCCTGGGCGCCACGCAACTCCTTCAACGCCCGGTTCACGGCGTCAAGATCCGCGCTGTCGAGTTGGCGCGCATCGACGCCGGCATAGAGCACAGTGTCGCCGCCGCGCTCTCCAAGCACCCAGATGTAGCCACCCAGGACGGTGAGCAGGTCTCGCACGCGCGGCTCGAGTTGCAAGCTCCGCAGCGGTCCGCTGATCGAGTCGGTCTCATTGCGCCGTTCACGAACCGTGATGGGCGCGCCAGCCTCCGCCGCCCGACGAAGGATCATCTGTGCGAGCCGGGCGCGATCTTCGGCGAGGTGCTCTGCCTCGCCGTACGCTCCCGCTTGTCGCGCCAGAAAGAGGGCAACCACGAACAGCACCATCGCCCCCAGCAACAGCAGGGAGAAGCGAGTGGCAAGCCAGGTGCGGAGAGACACGCTAGGCAACAGGCATCAGACAACAGGCATCAGAATCGAATGCGGCCAGCTTGCCTGGTCCCGCACCTGATGCCTGATGCGCCTGATGCCTGATGCCTCACTTGATGACATACCCAACCCCACGAACCGTCGTAATAAGCTTTCGCCCTCGCCCTGCATCGATCTTCTTCCGCAAGTGATTGATCACCACATCCACGATGTTCGTTCCGGGGTCAAAGTGATACCCCCACGCGTACTCGGTGATCAGGGTCCGGCTCATGACCCTCCCGGCATGCCGGGCCAGGTACTCCAACACGGCGAACTCCTTCGGGGTCAAGTCAATGAGTGCCCCGTCGCGGTGCACTTCCCGCGTGTCCCGGTTCAGCTCGAGATCCGCCACCTTGAGCACCGGCGAAGCGAGCACTTTGGGCCGCCGCGAAAGCGCTTCGACGCGGGCGAGTAGCTCCTCGAACGCAAACGGCTTGGTCACGTAGTCGTCCGCACCGGCGCGGAAGGTGCGCACCTTGGCGTCCACGGCGTCCTGCGCGGTGAGCACGAGCACCGGCGTCTCGAATCCACGCGCGCGCAGCGACTGCAGCACATCGAGTCCTGACTTTCCCGGGAGCCGCATGTCGAGGATGATCACGTCGAACGACTCCGACGCCGCGATGCGCTCCCCCTCTTCCCCGTTTGCCACCAGCGATACCCGGTACCGCTGTTCCTCGAGACCCCGGCGGATGAAACCACCGACCGTGGGATCATCCTCGATGACCAGAACATTCATGCGACGATCCCCGCCGGGCGCACCGGGGCGTTTGCGTTAGGCAGCAGCACCCGGAACGTGCTCCCCGCCCCGGCGGCGCTATCGACCTCGATCCGCCCGCCGTGACCCGCGATGATCGAATAACAGACGGAGAGCCCGAGACCCGTCCCGCGTCCTGGCGGCTTCGTCGTGTAGAACGGCTCGAAGATCCTGGGGAGATCGTTGCGCGCAATTCCCGACCCATCGTCGATCACTTCAGCAATGACCGCTTCGGTGTCGGTCACTCCGCGCCGCGTACGGATCGTGATGGCGCCGATTTCGTTCATCGCGTCGGCGGCGTTGATCAGCAGCGCCATGATCACCTGGATCAGCTGCTCGGCGTTCGCCGGGACCGTGGGCAGCTCGGAATCCAGAATGGTCTGCAGGCGCAGGTGCTTGAAGCGCGCATGATGTTTCACGAGGAACAGCGACTGTTCGATAACGGCGTTGAGGTCCGTTGCCTGTTTCTCGACGGATTTCGGCCGCGAGAACGTCAACAGGCTGTCGATGATGCGCTTGCAGCGCTGGACTTCCTGACCGATGATCCGGGTGAACTCGTCCATGTTCGGCGGCACGTCGCAGCCGGCGCGGCGCAGGTCCTCGTGCCGCAACGACAGGCTCTCGGCGCAGGCAGCCACCGTCGCCAGCGGGTTGTTGATCTCGTGCATCACACCCGCAGCGAGCTGCCCGATCGCCGCCAGCTTTTCCGACTGCGCCCATCGTTCCTGCGCGGTGGCCCACTCGGTGATGTCTTCGCCGATCGAGATCACGTGGGTCACGAGGCCGTCGTCCAGCCGCATGGGGATCTTCGTTATGCGAAAGGTGCGCCGTGTGCCTGACGCGTCCGATTCGATGTTGAACTGTTGCAGCCGGCCGGTCGTGAAGACCTCATCGAACTCGGCGCGAAGCGCTTCAGCGGGTTGCCGGTGCAGCACCTCGAAGATGAGCTTCCCCATGGCGAGCTCGCGCGAAACGCCCTGGAATCCCATCTCCCGGTTGCTGTTCCAGGCCTGGACCCGATAGTCACGGTCCACGACGTAGAGGCCCAGCGGCAGCGAGTCGATGATCCGCGCGGTGAGCCGTCGCTCGTCCTCGACCTGGCGCGCGCTGCGCGCGACTTCGCCCGTCAGCCGATGGATGTCCTCGGCGTGCGCGAGCTCAGGCGCGAGCAGGTTCGCCACAATCGTGAGAAGGTCGCTGGCCTCCGAGGTCATCGCGGAGGCGCCCCCCACCGAGAGAACGCCGATTCGCTGACCCATGGCCACGAGGCGCCTGGCGACGAGGCCCGGTGTCGGCTCGCCGCCTTCGACCGCGTTACGCACGTCGTCAACGGAGAGCGTTGGAGTTCCGGCAATGGCCGAGCGACGAAGTCCAGTGCTCGCAGTCAGCCACAAGCTCACTTCGGTAGCGTCGAGCGCGCGCTGGAGACGTCCGATCACATGACCGACTGTGGCGACGATCTCGCCTCCCTCCGCAAGCCGCGATGCGATCTCGGAGAGGACCGCCAGTGGGCCAACAGGCGTTGCGGCGGCAGCGTTGGTGGACATGGATCAATGATACCGAGGAGCAGAAGGCTGAAGGCTGAAGGCTGAAGGCATGAGGAAAAGAATCGAAACGTTGAAATAGAGGCAGCGACCGCAGCCTGCGTCCCCTCCGTCCTTCTTTGCCCCTGTCCGCCTTCAGCCTTCAGCCTTCAGCCTCCCCCTTGTCTGAATGGAGCGGACCGGGATCGAACCGGCGACCCCCTGGTTGCAAACCAGGTGCTCTCCCAGCTGAGCTACCGCCCCGA
>CAZSNV010000277.1:0-6474 GCA_964608035.1 uncultured Gemmatimonadaceae bacterium
CACACCTTCGCCCGCCGCGATCTGATCCGCGACATCGCTCGACAGCATGGCTATCCGCGGCACACGCTCTCCCGCAGAAGGGATCCAGCACCAGCTCCCTGCAACCAGCGCAAGCAAGCAGTAGCAGTAAGCAGTAAGCAGCACACAGCCCGTCTTTTCATTTGGAGATGCTGAACGTTGCGACGTCCTGCGCCAGCGGCTGTAGCCTCTGCGCTTCCACCCATCCCCTGCGACGATCGGTCAGCTCCACGCGCGTCCACGCGCCCTGATGCCCGAGAATTCTGGTTACTTCGCCGGGTTGTGCCTCGATTCCTGCTTCCGACGACAGGACAGGCATGGGCCTAAGGCGCGCCGACGACAGCACGACCGCCGCGTCGCGTCCATCGATGACCTCGCGTTGCCTGATGCCCGCAAGAAGGACGATCCCGGCACCGATCGCCAGTGTTGCCCCAAATCGCCGCATGAGCAGCATTCGACGCCGACGCGCAACCGTCAGGAGGATGAATCCGACCACCCACAGCGATGCACCCGCGCCGGCCAGGAGCGTGAGCGACACCGGCGGTACGCCATGCCACAGGCGCGGTGTGCCCGGGGCCAGTCGCAAGTGCGAACGCACATCCGTGGTCATCGGATCCAGTCGCATCGCGCGTTGCCAGCCGACGACTGCGGCCGCGGTGTCCTCGAGTTGCCAGGACGCCGTGCCGAAGTTGAACCACGCGTCCGCGGCGCGCGGACGCGCCTGCGCGAGCTCGAAGAATGCCTGCCGCGCCGAGCCGAATTCACGGGCGTCGTACGCCGCGAGGCCGTCGGCAAACACTTTCGACGCCACGACGTCCTGTGTGGCCGCCCACGCCGTCGCTGAGAGCAGCGCGACGAGCGTCACGCCGAATACGCTGCGATCGACTCGCCTGGCGGCAATGGCCGCGCGCGATCGCGCCTCTTCATCGATGGCGCGGAGCAAGGTGATTGCGCGCTCGGGATTGGCCGCGGTGGGCGATCCACCAGCGCCGAACACCGATTCATCGAGCGTCATCAGGAGCGACGCCGTTTCCGAGGCGGTCGATTCCGATACGCCGGCCCGTCGCAGCGCGCGGCGCAGGGAGTCCTGGTTGGCCATCTCGGCCGGCGTCAGCTGGGTACGATCGACGACCGCGCGCGCAAAGATCCGCCTGACGAGTGCGGGATCAGCCCCAGCCCCTCGCGAGGCAGACCGAAGCTGCGTCTCTGGCGGCGTGGTCCGGACCGGACGTTGGCGGCGCCCAACAGACACGAACAGGAGGGGAAGCGGCGCCAGGGCAATCAACACCCAGAAGAGCGTGGAATCCGTGATCGGAGCGGGCACCTGTCCTTCATACGTGCGGCGCACCGGAAGCACCGGTGTGGAGTCGGCGGTGCTGCGATCGGCTACGACCGCGTCGCCGCTGATCGAGACCGAATCGGCGCGTCCAAACGCCACTTCGTACTGCTCGCTGTACGGATTGAAGTACGGATACCGAATGGCCGGCAGTGCCTGACGACCCGGGCTCACCGGCGTGAGGATCCAGTCGAATTCCTTGCGGCCGCGCACCAGGGTGGTCGAGGAATCCATCTGCACGCGCACCGCGCCGGGCACGACGTCGGCCCATGGCACCGCAAGCTCCGGCCGCGGCAGCAGTGACACGTTGCCGGTGCCGAGAACAACTGCGGTGAAGGTGAACGGATCACCGGTCCGCTGGCGCCGGGCGTCGAGGCGTGTCTGAAGCGCGAGCCGTCCGACGGCGCCGCGATAGCCGGGCGGTTTTCCCGCTTCGGGCGGTTCGCGAGCGACGACGACCAGCGACTGTGTGCGCGCCGAGTGACTCTCCTCGCGCGCGAAGAACGAGTTGCTCAGCGGCAGGGCGTACTCGAGACGCGCCGGCGGGATCTCATGCCGTCCCGCTGTCAGCGGAAAGAGCGCCCGCTGGAAGACGTGCACCTCGTACCGGCGCGACCCTGCATAACGCGGCACGCTGTTCAGCGACGCGAGGTCATACGCCAGCATCGAGCGCAACTCGGGCGGCACAAAGACAGGATTCCGGCGGAGTCGCCCGCGAATCTCGTCGCTCAGAAAGACGCCGACCTGGTACGTCGCCTGCTGTCCCACCCAGACGGTGTCAGGGATGGTCATGGCTCGGAAGGCGATGTCGTCGCCCGCGTTCAACTGCGCCCTCGCCGCAATGCCGCCGCCTGCGGGAGGGCGCGTCGAATCCTGAGCCGCCGTGTCTCCCGGCGTGCTGAGAATCGCGGCAACGAGGCACACCAAGCACACGGAGCCGCGCCAGAAGACCCTTTGCGCTTTGCGCTTTGCGCTTTGCGCTTGTTGTTCTGCGCTCTGCGCTTGTCTCACCAGTCCTTCCCCCGTCGCGGTGCCGTTGGCCGCGACTCCCGCTGCTTCCTTCCCTGCACCGCCTGTTCGTCGCGGGCGGCGCTGCTCAGCAGCTGCTCCGCCTGGTCCCGCCCGAGCGATGGTGGAGGGGGTTCGCGTGGATCAGGATCGGGCTCGTCCTGCTGCTGGCTCGCCCCGCCTGACGATTGCTGGTTCAAGTCCGTGAGCGCGAGCTCGTAATTCCACTGCGCGTCGCCATCACCGGGTCGCATGAGCAACACCCGCTTGTACAACTCGACCGCCGTGGCCAACGCCCGTCGCGTTGAATCCGCGCCATCGGCCCCGGCCCGACCCTTGTTCAGCTGCGCGAGTCCGAGGTTGAACAGCGCCCGATATCGCAGTTCTTCCCGCTCCGCCAGCATCGCTCGTTCCAATGGCTCGAGCGACCGGTCGAGCGAATCGGCCGCCACCAGCGCGGTGCCGAGGTTGTAGAGCATCTCGGGGCGCTGGTCGCCGTCGGCGATGGCTGCGCGATACGATGACGCCGCGCGCGCGTACTGTCCTCCGACGAACTGGTCCGCGCCGCGCGACGCCTGGGCACCCGGCAGAGCGCATCCATTCGCGAGCATAACGAGTGCCGCCGCGGCCAGTGCAGATCGGCGCCCCGCGTCAGCGTCACGACGCCGCCGTTGTCCTCCCAGGCTGTCAGCGACAACGAGCAACAATGCCGGCAGCAGGAAGAGCTGGAATCGGGGCGTTCCATTTCGGCCGCTTTCCACCTGGCGTGAAGTGGCGCGCAGCGTCTGCAGCGCGCGCCGGATGCGGGTCGCCTTGTCGGTTGTCGCCGCATCGATGAAGGTGCCTTGCGCCGCTCCCGCCGCCGCGCGCAGGGTCGCGGGGTTGTACCGCGTCACGACGATCTGGTTGTTCTCGTCGCGCTTCTCGACGATGCGATCGCCGTCGCGAATGGGAATCGTCGATCCGTCTTCGGTGCCGAATCCCACGGTCACGACCGAGATCCCAGCCTTCCCGGCGCGCGCCGCGGCCGCGACGATCTCCTGCTGATCCTCGAACGCCTCGCCGTCGCTCATCACCACCAGCGCGCGATCGCCCGCCGACCGGCTGGCCTGTAGCAGATCGGTGCCCTGCGAGATGGCGCGCGAAATCGCGCTCCCTGCCTGGCCGACGATCGACGGGTCCAGGTTGTCGAGAAACAAGTCGAGCGCGCCGTCATCCACGGTGAGCGGAGAGAGGATGTAGCTCCGGCCGGCAAACGCGAGCAGCGCGAATCGGTCGCCGCGTGAGGCGGCGCGGAGCCGGCGCACTTCCTGTTTCAGGCGCTCCAACCGGCTCGGTCGCTCGTCGGTCGCCAGCATGGAGAGCGACGCATCCAGCGCCAGGACGATGTCGATGCCCTCGCCGCGAAGGATCGTCGTCTCTTCTCCCCAGCGCGGCCCGGCCAGAGCGATGGCCGCCAGCAGTGCAGCCAGCCCGAGGCGGGTCGCGCGGGCGCTTGGCAGGCGGAGCGCTGATGTCGGGACCAGGCGCATAACGAGTTGGCGGGTGCCAAGCCGGGACACGCGTTTGATCCGCCGCGTGTAGGATGCCCTCACCAGCCAGCCCATCGCGATCGCCGCGACGATCGAGACGCCGGCCATCCACGGCCAGTCGAAGATCTGCCTCATGCGGCCTTCGCCGCCTTCTCGGCCGCCGTCACTGCCGAGTGTACCGCGGCAGCAATCGCTCGCGCTTCGCGACCCAGGGCCGTGGCGCGATCGGCGGTGACCGGACGGCGCGCAAACTTCACCAGGTCCACCTCGGACAGCAGCGCCGCGCATCGCGCGTAGGTGCCGATTCCCGCCTTGCGGAGCGCCGTCGCAAGCTCATGTGAGGTCTGGGCGGTCGACGCGCCGGGAACGACTGCGGCGACATAATCGCGCAGCACTTCGACCATGAGTGACACGTACCGCGCGCGTTCCCCGGCGGCAAGCAAACCGAGCGCCTCGACTCGCTCGAACTCGCGCTCGGCCACGACGTACGGGGCTTCGTGGAACGGTGGCCGGCGTCGGCGCCGGCGCCAGAGCCAGATGATCAGTGACAGGATCGCCAGCGCGACCGCCGCCGCCAACGCCCAGATCCACCACGGCAATCCGAACGTGAAGACGGCGCGCGGCGGTTTCGCCTCGATCCCGGCGCTATCGGCCGGCAGCACCGAGGCGACCGTGATCAGCACGTTGCTCACCTCGACCCGTCGATTCCCGATGTCCTGCCTGACGAGAACGTCCGCGAATTCGATGTGGAACGTCCCCGTGCGCCAGGCCGCGAGCCGATACGTGGCCGTCTGGTCCAGCGCGACGCTGTCGGCCGTGGTGACGATCTGCACTGGATCGAGTGGCTCCACCGGCCCGCCCGAATCCGGCGCGGCTGGAAACTGGATGGCGGCGCCAAGCGGCGCCCTCACGCGCACCGAAACGGTGAACGGATCGCCGACACGAACCGTGTCCGGCGTGATCGTCACGCCGCCCTGCAGGCGGCCACTGAGGGTGACCGCCTGCACCAGCGCGAGCAGGGTGAGGACGCTCACCAGCGTCTCCGCACGCGCCGACCGCGTGCTCTGAAGAACTTGAGCAACGCCTCGAGATATCCGTCCTTGGTGTTCACTGGCACTTCATCGATGGCTAGACGTCGGAGCAACTGGCGGCGCGCGCTACGCTCGGCTTCGGACGCCTGTCGAAATCCCTCGCGCACGCGCTTGTCAGATGTATCTACACTGATGACCTGGCCGGTTTCCGGATCCACAAACCGCGCCACGCCGATGTCCGGCAGGTTCCACTCCGAAGGATCTTCCAGCGGGGCCACGACAACGTCATGTCGCCGCGACAGATACTTGAGCGGCCGCTCGATCGCCGGATCGATGAGGTCGGAAATCACAAATACAATGGCGCGGTGGGGCAGGAGGCGATTGAGGTACTCCAGCGCGCCGCCGATGTCGGTTCCCTTGCCTTGGGGCTGGTGAACCAGGACGTCGCGAATGATGCGGAGTGCATGGCGCCGTCCCTTCCGGGGCGGCACCACGTGCTCCACACGATCGGTGAAGAGCAGGACGCCCACGCGATCGTTGTTGCGGACTGCGCTCATGGTCAGTACCGCTGCCAGTTCGATGGCCATCTCCGACTTGAAACGGCTGACGGTCCCGAACTGCGACGAGCCGGACAGGTCGACGGCCAGCATGACCGTCAGCTCACGCTCTTCGACGTACCCCTTCACGAAGGGGCGGCCCATGCGCGCGGTGACGTTCCAGTCGATCGAACGCACCTCGTCGCCCGGGGTGTACTCGCGCACCTCTGCGAACTCCATCCCGCTGCCCTTGAAGATGGACCGGTACTCGCCGGCGAACAGCGAGTTCACCAAGCGCCGGGTGCGCAGCTCGATGAGCCGGACCTGGCGGAGCACTTCCGGGGGCACCGACACCTTCTGGATCATGTCAGGTTGCCCGGCCTACAGAATGCAGAATGCAGAATGCAAAATGCAGAATGGCCACCTGGGGCAAGGTGTTCATTTTGCATTTTGCATTCTGCATTCGGCATTTTGCATTTTCATGGGGCTTCGACTGTCGCCAGAATCTTCCTGACGATATCGTCTGAGGTCACCTCTTCGGCTTCGGCTTCGTACGTAGTGAGTACGCGATGCCGCAGGACATCCGGCGCGATCGCTTTCACGTCATCAGGGGTCACATACGACCGGCCGCGCAGGAAGGAATGCGCGCGCGAGGCTTGCGCCAGCGCGATCGTCGCGCGCGGGCTGGCGCCGTATTCAATGAGCGGAACCAGTTCCTTCATGCCCGCTTCGCCGGGCGCGCGTGTGGCGAGCACGATGTCCACGATGTAGTCCACGATGCGCTCGTCCATGTACATCTCGGCGATGTGCCGTCGCGCCTCCATAATCGCCGCCGGTGTCGCCACATGCTGGACAGAGATCGGCTCCCCGCCCGCCATGCGGCGCATGATTTCCTTTTCTTCCTCGCGGCTCGGATATCCAACGCGCAGCTTGAGCATGAACCGGTCGATCTGCGCTTCGGGCAGCGGGTAGGTGCCCTCCTGCTCGATCGGATTCTGCGTCGCCAGCACCAG
>CAZSNV010000278.1:0-6464 GCA_964608035.1 uncultured Gemmatimonadaceae bacterium
CGCTGACGCCGCTGGCGGCATCTACCTCAAGACGGGACGTCGCACGTCGATCGCCGTGCCGGAGGAGCCTTTCACGGACAGACGCGCGTTCGTGCAGCCGGGTCGCTACGTCGCGGAACGGCTTCTGGCCGACAGCGTGTCGGTTGTTGTTTTGTGGCGAACCAAGGCGCTTCCGTTCGCGCGCCAACTCGACTTCGTCGAAGTGCGCTGCCCGGGAACGTTCAAGCCACTCCAGCCGATCATGTCGACGGGTGAGCCGCTGTTCGTGAACTACTTCCGTGTTCAGCGGAACGAGGCGTGTCTTCGCGGGCTCGTGACCGACTCGGGGGGTCAGTCTGGCTCTCGCTAATGCAACCCAATAGCAGGGTCACTGCGTGACAGGATTGCGGATTGGCAGGATTGACGGGTTGAGCGTAATACGATTCGATCGGGCGATCTTTTGACGGGATGAGAGCGACCGATCTTTGATTTTCGTGGTCACTCGAAAACCGAGGGTGGTGCGACACGATAACGTCGATCGCAGCCACCCTTACTCGTTTCTCTCCGAATCCTGTCAATCCTGCAATCCCGTCAGGCGCCGCAGGGCGCCCGCCGTTAGTCGTCCATGACGGTCGTGACTGCTGACCCAGTTCGCCGATGTGCGCTCCCGATCGCGGGTAGCTTCTGCCGCGGGTCAGCCGGGGTTCGAGGGCGGCCTCTGACCACCGCCAGATCAAGTCCCCCGATGCTCCACCGCGCGTTGCACGCAATCACACAAGCCGTCAACTTGCCCGCGGCTCATGTGCCTAACCAGTAGGAATGCATTGCTCCACTCCGTTTCCTGGCTCCGCCGCCAGCTGCAACGCCTGCTAGGCGGCATCACTAATTTGCGACCTGCGGTGACGCAGCTCGCGCCATAATCGGAAGAGAGGAGCCGAGGTGAACGTCCGCCAGCGCTGCCGATTCACCAAACCGCCGCATGGTTTCGGCACCGTTGCGGCGGCCGGGTGTTGTAAGAGAATGGTGTTCGATGCCCGCCCTCAGCCCCCGTCAGGAGCGTTCCATGCAATCGCGTCGCCTCGCATTGAGCCTCGTCCTCGCCGCGTCGCCATTGGCCGCAGGCGGCTGCTTTCTCGTGGCCGCTGGTGCTGGCGCCGCGGGAGCCATCGCATATACCAACCGCGGAGCGACGTCGGTCGTAGCCGGCACAGTAGATCAGGTATTTGTCCGTGCCGGCGCGGCGTTACAGCAAGCTGGTATTACCGAAACAGGGCGCAGCACGGAGAACAGCGGCCGGCAGCGGAAGCTCATCGGTACGAAAGGGGAATACGAGGTGACGGCCGAGCTCAATCGGACGACTGATTCGACGACGAAGGTCGAGATAACGGCGAAGAAGAGCGCTGTCGAGTTCGACAAGGAACTGGCAAAGGACATCCTCCACCGCATCCTGACGACGAGGTAACGGTTGGCCACCGCTGCGAAGCGGATGGCTGCAGCGGCCGGCTCGACGTCGAAGGCACAGGTGACCTCCAACATCGCGACAGCTAGCCTGGCCCACACGGGCACGCGATGCGTTCCGCCGCGTCGTTCGACGCCTAACGCCTGAGTTGAGCTGCGAGCGATTCATACAGAAGTGGCAGCGAGCGAAGCGAGCCGCCACAGTCCGACAGACCGCTCGTCAGCTCCAACGTTCGTTATGCTGTGCTATGGGCGAAGCAAACGATGCACATGCACGTACGGCGCATCACCCTCCTCCTGCCAGATCCCCAGTATGAGATCGTTGCGGCAGTCTACAATCCGCAGCTGCGGAGGTGCGTCCACGTCACCGAGCCAGGTGCCGTTCGGGGCGAAGATGCTCCACCGGCTGGGCGCCGCCTGACCTGAGGGCCACACTGACGAACCGACCCACAGCCTGGCGTCGCCATCGACGAACGCCCTGTCGAACAACGGTACCCGGTCCCCGAACGACCCCTCCTCGTAACTCCGTCGATACCTCGGAACCGCCGCCTCGCCCTCGCGCCGTCGCACCTCTTCCAGATTCTCAGTTATCCACGCCTCGATCATCGCGGGCACCACGGGGCGTGGCTCCACGGGTCTCCGCAGAAGGCGTCGAAGATTCCCTTCGGTATCAAAAAACCGGATTTCGTAACGATCCGATGTCCCCCAGTAGAATCCGTCCTCGGTCACTGCCCGGATTGCACCGTGCGCCGGCGCGAGCACTTTCGTATCGCCGCCTGGGAGCACGAACTGCTGGCGCGACGGGAGCCGCACGATCGTCCGTGCCGCGCCGTCGGCGGGGTCGAGGACGACGACCTCGGTCGTGACCCACTGGAGTCCCGGCTCGAGATCGGGCCGGAAGCCGCCGCCCGGGTTGTACAGCACGAGCCGGCCGTCGCCGAACGCACCGAAGGCATCGAAGTTGCCCCGCCCCCCCGGGACGGCCTGAGAACGCACCACCCTCGGCTCGCCGCTCGCCAACGGAAGAATCGTCACTCGTCTTTCGATCTGATCGTACGCCGCCAGTGAATCGCCCGATCTCCGAAATAGTCCGGAAATCACCTGGAATTCTCCCGGTCCTCGACCGCGCCGGCCGACGGACCGGAGATGCCGACCATCGGCGTCGAAGAGGCGTACCTCGTTCGCCGACAGCTCCACCACGGCGACGCCACCTCCCTCAAGCAGAATCGCCGTCGAGATGAAGCTGAACTGATAGGGGCCCACTTGTTCTGAGCCGATCCGGAGCACCGGATGGGAATCGACGTGCACACCGCGCTCACCCCAGACGCTCCCGGTGCTCGTGACGACGCTGACCCCGGCGGAATCGGTGATCGTGCTCGTAGTAATACCCTGCTCGCCGCCACATGCGGCGGTGAGGGCGAGGATGCACAGGATGTCCTGTCCCCAGTGGGAGCGACTACGAGACATCGGCTGACGTTGCGGGGTGCTGGGCATCGGCATAACGGAAATTGGACTGCGAGCTATGAAGAGGTGTTATGCAGCGAAGCGTATGTTAGGCCGCGAACGACTCGCCGTCTGTCGCGGCAACGGCGAGCGCTTGGGCATCCTGCAGAGTCCTGCAATTCATACGCTTACGCGCTCCGTCACGATTCCGTCCGCAAGTTTAGGCAGCAAGTCGGAGTCTGCATAGTCCGTGTACCGACGGTGAAAAGTGCCGAGCAGCTCCAATGTGAGCCGGGCGCCAGGTTCCACCAGGAACCGCAAGTGTCAGCCGTCCGCAGGACTGCGCACTCCTCGTCCAACGCGGTTCAGGACGTGCATATAGACCCTGGTTGTGCTGACGTCTGAATGGCGGCTTCGCGCTCGCGTCTAGCGCAGGAGTTGCACGTCAATCCTTGAACGGGTCGTACTCGTTCTCGCCGGCCATGACGACAATCAGTGGGCGAAGCGTGTGAACGACGCGCACAGTCTCTCCCTGTGCCTTGAGGACGTCCGGAAGACGGCGGTACGCGTGAGGAGCTTCATCGAGTCCTCCGCCTCGCAGAATAATCCCGCGCGGGCCGAGCCACTCGCTCACCATGTCCCAGGACACGAGACCGGGTGCCACGATCTTCGCCTTCGGACCCCAACCCTTCTTCTTCCCCGCGGCTTGAGTACGTGACATCACGCGGCCTGCTCCGTGAACGGTAGAGTATAGGGCGCGCTTCGACAGCTCCGAGTCCACTCCTTCCAGGATAACGGCGTCGTCACCCATTGAACCGCCGACGAACCCGCGTTGCCCGGGAAACGCGGGTGTCGCACCCTTCCTCACCACGACGAGTTGCTGGCCTTCGTGCCGCTCGAGCCAGGCGAAGTTGTGGTGATTGTGGACCAGCTCGACCTCGCGCGCGCCGAGGATGGACACGACTTCTCGGGCGACCCATTCGCGGCCGGTGTAGGCGTATCGGCCGGCGAGGTTCATGAGCGCCCAGTAGCCATCGCCTAACGGTTCGTGAAGGTTGAGGCGCGTGTCCTGCTCCGGGACGCGTGTGCCCCACGGCTTCCCCGCCGCCAGCGCCAGGAAGCCTGATGCTACGGTGTGGCCGAATCCGCGCGACCCAAAGTGCACGCCAACCCAGATGACACCCTCTTCGTCGACGAAGATATCCACGTAATGGTTGCCGCTGCCGACGGTGCCGAGCTGGGACCTGGCCTTTGCCTTCAGCGCTTTCGCGCCGGCGGCGGCCGGCAGTGCGGACCAGGCTTCATCCGAGAACAACGAGTCGTCGGTGGGCGCATCGTCGGCTTCATTGTTGCGGCCAATGCCGAAAGAGATCGACCGCTGGATGTCGGAGGCAATGCGATTCAGGTCTTCGCGGGAAAACTGGTCGAGCCGCGCGTCGGTGCGGATCGCAGCGTTCCCACAGGCGATATCGAAGCCGACGCCCACGACTGACACCTGATCCGGGTACGCGGCCACGCCGCCAATCGGCATGACGTAGCCCCTATGACCATCGGCCATCAGCGCGGCGCGCGTGGCATGCGTGGCGACGTCGTCGAGCTGGGCGAGGGTCTCCGGGTCGTGCTCACCGAAGACAACCGGAGCGTCAGAACTCATGCAGGGTGACCGGGGCCGGAGCTTTGTCAAACTAAAAGGGCGGTTGATTCCGTCGAAGCGTGCAGCCAGTTTTCAAGATAGCCGCCTCATCGAGGCGCGCTGATTTGTTCAGCCAAACCAGGAGGTGCCGTGACCGATAACTGCGAATGTCCGGGCTGTTCCGGCGACTGCTGCCCTTGCGGCTGCTGCGCGTAAGCCCGAAACGATAGGGGACTCGAAACGGCGCTCGATCTCGGGCGCCGTTTCAGTTATCAGGATGCATACACGAGCAAAGCTGACGAACGACCTCCGCGCGCTCGGCTTGACCGCGGGCGACACCGTCATGGTACACGCATCATTGCGTGCGATCGGACCTGTGGCCGGTGGTCCGGACGAAGTCCACCTTGCCATCAAGGACGCGATCACGCCGGCGGGCACGCTCGTTATGTACGCAAGCTGCCCGCGCTACTTCGACGAAGTTGGCCGTGGCAACCTGACAGCCGATGAGGAAGCCGAGATCCTCGAAAAGCTTCCGGCCTTCGACGCCGAGCTGGCGAGATCGGCGCAGGACAACGGCGCACTGGTCGAGCTGTTTCGCACCTGGCCCGGCTCACGCGTCAACAATCACGTGGCCCGCTTCGTGGCTTGGGGCAAACACACCGAGTTCCTCTTCTCCGAACAGCCCTGGAACTTCGCGTTCGGCCGCGGCTCGGCGCTCGAGCGATTCACCGAACTCGATGGAAGGATCCTCCTGCTCGGATCTGACCACGACAACGTCACCTATCTGCACTACCCGGAGCACATCGCCGATTTTCCGGACAAACGCATCGCGCGTTTCAAGGTGCCGGTGCTGGGCGACGGCAACCGCGTCTGGCGCGACATGGCCGAGGTGGATACGGGCATCGGCGCGCACGCGAACTGGCCGGAGAAATTCTTCGCGCACATTGTCGACCAATACCTCGAGCAATCAGGAAACCGCGGCGGTCTCGTCGGAAGCGCCAGGAGCCATCTACTGCCGGCTCGTGACCTGCTGCACTTTGCGACGGCGGAGATGGAGCGAGTCGCCCAAACCTGATTCTCATAGGCGCCAAGACGGCGGAACGTGACTCTGCCCGTCGCTTCACCATTCTTGGGTACCTGCCAATCCCTGCGGGGCGGTGTGGTGTCCAAGTGAGTGACAGATTGGCGACGGGTGAGGGGGAAGCCACCTGACGTCGCGCCCGCGTTCATAAGCATTGATGGAAACCCACTCCGACCTCAGCGAACGCCTTTCGACGGCCATTGGCGAAGAGCTCGTGATCGAACGCGAGCTTGGCGGCGGTGGGATGTCGCGCGTGTTCGTGGCCTATGAACCGGCGCTCAACCGGCGAGTGGTCGTCAAGGTCCTGCCTGACGAGATCGCGACCGTGATGTCCCGCGAGCGGTTCCGGCGGGAAATCCTGACGTCCGCGACGCTGCAACACCCCAACATCGTCAGCGTCATATCGGCCGGCGACTCGGGCGGCTTGATCCACTTCGTCATGCCGTATGTGGACGGCGAGTCGTTGCGGGGGAGGTTGCAGCGGGAAGGGACGCTGACCCCGGTGAGTGTCGTCTCCATCATGCGCGACGTGGCGCGGGCGCTGGCCTTCGCCCACGAACGCGGTGTCGTGCACCGTGACATCAAGCCCGACAACGTGCTCTTGAGCGGCGGGACCGCGGTGGTCGCGGACTTCGGCGTCGCCAAGGCGTTTGCGACCGCGCGCGAAGGAACTCAGAGTACGTCGGCTACGCTCACCAACGTCGGGATGTCGCTCGGCACACCCGCGTACATGGCGCCGGAACAGGTTGCCGGCGACACGAACCTCGACGCGCGCACTGATCTCTATGCACTGGGCGCGCTCGCCTACGAAGCATTGAGCGGACGACCGGTATTTCCGCGCGAGTCAGTTGCGGCTGTGCTGCGCGCACA
>CAZSNV010000279.1:0-6456 GCA_964608035.1 uncultured Gemmatimonadaceae bacterium
CAATCACGATCTCTGGATCGCGCCCGACAACCCGAACCGGATGATCAACGCCAACGACGGCGGCGCGAACGTGTCCGTCAACGGCGGCCAGTCGTGGACCGACCAGGATTTCGCCACCGCGCAATTCTATCACGTGGATGTGACCAACGACTGGCCCTACCAGGTCTGCGGCGCGCAGCAGGACAACTCCACGCTGTGCGGCCCGAGCCGCGGTGGCCAGGGCATCGGTGACTGGTACGATGGCGGTGGCGGCGAGTCGGGTTACGTGACACCCAACCCGCGCGACCCGAACATCATCTTCGCCGGGAGCTACGGCGGCCTGCTGACACGGAAGGATCGCCGTACGGGCTTCGAGCGCAACGTCACGGTCTTCCCCATCAACCCGATGGGGCATTCGTCCGAGGAC
Source organism: uncultured Gemmatimonadaceae bacterium (assembly GCA_964608035.1). Classification (GTDB taxonomy): domain Bacteria; phylum Gemmatimonadota; class Gemmatimonadetes; order Gemmatimonadales; family Gemmatimonadaceae; genus JABWBJ01. Next base: position 407 of record CAZSNV010000279.1, read on the forward strand.
ATCGAGGTCCGATTCCAGTGGACGTTCCCCATTGTCTTCTCGCGCCACACGCCTAACGTCGTGTACGCCGCTGGGTCCAGGCTCTTCCGGTCCTCCAACGAAGGCGAGAGCTGGACCCCGGTCTCGCCGGACCTGGCCCGCAAGGATCCGCGGACGATGGGGCCCTCGGGCGGTCCAATCACGAAAGACCAGACGGGCGTGGAGACCTACGCGCTGATCTTTGCGTTTGATGAATCGCCAATTCAGGCGGGAGTTCTGTGGGCGGGCACCGACGACGGGCTGGTCTGGGTCTCGCGCAACAACGGCGTGAACTGGGAGAACGTCACGCCGAAGGACATCGGCGACTTCACCCGTATCTCGATCATCGAGCCATCGAACTTCGTTGCCGGTGGCGCCTTCGTGTCGGCCAACCGGTACCAGCTGGGTGACAAGCAGCCGATCATCTACAAGACGAGCGACTTCGGGAAGACGTGGACGAAGATCGTCAGCGGCATCAAGCCCGATCATTTCGTGCGCGTGGTGCGCGAGGACCCGGTACGGCGCGGGCTCCTGTTCGCCGGCACGGAACGTGGCGCGTACGTCACCTTCGACGAGGGACTCTCCTGGCAGCCGATCAATCGAAACCTGCCCATTGTCCCGATCCATGACCTGCGCATCAAGGACAGTGACGTCATCCTCGCCACGCATGGCCGCGCGTTCTGGGTCATGGACAACATGTCGGCGCTCAGGGAAGTCACGCCGGCCATCACACAAAAACCGGCGCACCTCTTCCGGCCCGTCGATGCCTTTCGCACGCAGTTCGGCGATGTGCCCTCGGGCGCCATCGTCCAATACTGGCTCAAGGATCGCGGACAACGGGTGAACGTGGAATTCCTGGACGCGCGCGGAGCGGTGATCCGTTCCTTCACGTCCGAGCAGGATCCGCTGGTTGCGGCCGACTCCCTCAGGCGGGCGACGGCCATCGACTCAATCATGCGCGCCGGCGCCAGTCGCGATTCGGCGACACGCCTGGTCGCCGCGGCGCAACCCGCGGCGGGCGGAGGCGGAGGCGGAGGCGGCCGGGGCGGTGGTGGCGCACCGCCACGCGTGCCTAACCAGATGGGCATGAACGCCTTCTCGTGGAACCTGCGCTACCCGGATGCCGAACGCTTCTCGAACCTCATCATGTGGGCGGCGGGCACCGTCGGTCCTATCGCCCCGCCGGGCACCTATAGCGTCCGGATGACCGTGGGCTCCGACGTGCAGACGTATCCGATCCGTGTCCGCAAGGATCCACGCTCGAGCGCGACCGACGCCGACCTGCAGGAGCAGTTCCGGTTGCTCCTCGCGATCCGCGACAAGGTCACCGAGGCCAACCTCGGCGTCCGCACGGTGCGCAACATGCGTTACCAGGTGGGCGATCGAACCGAGAAACTCAGCGCAGCCCAGCGCGCCGAGTTCGCGCGCCTGGCCGGGACAATGATGGACAGCCTGACGTATCGCGAGAACGAGGTCTATCAGACGCGCAACCAGAGCGGACAGGACCCGCTCAATTATCCGATCCGGTTGAACAACAAGATCGCCGCGCTCTCCGGCGTGGTCGGTGCCGGCGAGTTTCGACCCACACAACAGAGCCGGCAGGCGTTCACTCGCCTGTCACGCCAACTGGATGCGGAGCTGGCGGCGTTGAGAAAGACAATGGATACGAGCCTGCCGGCGCTCAACGCGATCCTTCGGGCGGCAGGACTGCAGGAGTTGAAACCGTCGACCGATGAGCAGCCGCCGAGGCGCGGACCGGTGGCCATGTGAGCCTCGGCGCCTAATGCCGCATCCTCGATAGCCGTCCACTACGCCGGGCTTGGCGACTCACCGCGCTCAGTCAGCTCGAGATAGTGTCCCGGCGCGGTGGGGCGTCACCGCTCAGGAATAGACTGAGCCTCGCGGCTAGTGTGACGTTTTCGGTAAACCGCGTTCGGCCGATCCCGCGACCCAACGGCCCGAGCGGTCTTGGCGGGCAAGGCCACTGGTTACGTCCGTGTGCGAGCAGTCGTCGGCAGCAACAAGCACTACGTGATGTGGATTGCCGCCACGCGCATCCGAACGCGGTCGCGAGTCGCAGGGCCGGTTTGATCTTGCGCGCCTTGCTCCGTGCCGGACGCCCCAAGTTATCACGGGGGAAGGACTTGAAGGCAAACGCAATGCTACGACTGGGGTTATTTCCGCGCCTGATGTTGGGCGCGGCAATCTCTGTCTTTGCGGTCGTCGCGCTATTCGGCTGGCTGTTGGATCGAAGGAGTCAGCGCACGTATATCGCCGAACGCGGGTTGGCGCTTACCAATCGCGCGGAGTGGACGGCCGGGCTGCTGAGCGCCGAGGTATCGGCGTTACGACGGGATGTAATCCTCGCCTCGCGGGTTCCGCCTGTTCAGAGAATGGCCCGTGGGACGGCGGGCCTCCACCTGGATGGCGCCGGCCGAAACGACCGGAACGACTGGTTACACGAGATCGAGGGAACGTTCAGCGTGTTGGCGGACGCGAGCCCCGGACTCTCGACAGTTCTGTTTGCCGCGTTGGCTGACAGCGGGCGTGAAATAGTGCGGATCGACGTTGTGGACGGGGTTGCTCGAGTCGTTCCCCGCAAATCGCTTGGCACCACGGAGGGGACAGACTACTTCGAGGGGGCAAGGACACGCTCCGCCGGAACGATTTACCTCTCCTCGATCGAGCGTGTCGCGGCTGTCGCCGCGGACTCCGCCCCCCCGCGTCGCGTGATCCGGGCCGCCACTCCCGTCTTCGCGGGTGATGGTTCGCGTATCGGGATGGTCATGATCGAGCGCGAGATTGGGTCATGGATCGACGCGACGATCCGACAGGCGCCGCCCGGCGTGACTGCGTTCCTGGCCAGTGAATCCGGCGAAGACCTCGGTCCCACCGGACGCTGGACCGATGGCCTTCGTTCACTCGCGTGGCTCGTTGATGGCAATACGTCGGTTCAGGTTCCGACCAGCCCTTCGAACCTCCCCGCACATTGGGATCGGCTGACGAACGGTCCGGAACTCGTTCATGCGGCACGCTCCCTCGTTCAATTCGACCCGGAGTCTCCTTCACAACAGGTCGTACTCGCTTTCACGCTTACCGATAGAGCCGTGACCGAGCGCCTCGCGCCAGTCACCTTCGCCACTGTTGTCGGGTCGATCAGCGTCGCGGTAACACTCCTTGCCGCCGGGTGGCTCATCGTCGCCTGGGCGTTGCGGCCCCTGCGGAAACTCGGTGTTGCTGCACAGCGGATCGGCGCCGGGGACTATTCCGCGCCGCTCCCGGACGATGATGCATCGGACCTTGGCGCGTTCGCGAGAGCCTTTCGTTCGATGGTGGACGACATTCGCCACCGCGACGAGCAGAATGGGCGCGCTGCCGCGGCCCTTCGGGAGAGCGAAGCGAGATTCCGTCAGACGCTCGATGACATGCAGGAGGGCTGCCAGATCATCGGTTTCGATTGGCGCTACCTGTACGTGAACAACAGCGCGGCGCGACATGGGCGCCGTACGCCCGCTGAACTCATCGGCCGGACCATGATGGAGTGCTATCCAGGCATCGAACAGACGCCTGTCTTCGCGACCATCGCTGAGTGCATGCGGCACCGCACGACCGGCAAGCTCGAGAGCGAGTTCACGTACCCCGACGGCGCGTCATCCTGGTTCGACCTCGCCATCCACCCTTCACGCGAAGGCGTCTTCATAACGTCCTATGACATCTCTGCGCGAAAAGAAGCAGAGATCGAACAACATCTGGCTTCGAACCGGATTCTGAAGCAGGTGGAGCACCTCATGCTGCTCGACCAAATCACGCGAGCCATTGGCGAACGGCATGATCTGCATTCGATCTACCAAGCCGTCGTGACCAGCATCGAGGGCGACCTTCCAGTGGATTTCGCCTGCGTGCTCCTTTACGACGAAGCCAGGCACCGGCTTGCAGTCACCGCCATCGGGGCGAAGGCCGCCAGGCTCGATCCGTCGATGCACGCAGGTCTGGACATCGAGATCGGCAGCAACGGCCTCTCCCGCGCAGTGTCGGGCGTTCTGGTCTACGAACGTGATATCCTCGATGTCCACGTAGCGTTCGCCAGGCGCCTGGGCAACGCGGGGTGCCGTTCGCTGGTGCTCGCACCGTTGAGGTCCGAAAGCCGTGTGTTCGGGGTGATGGTCGCGGCGCGCCGGGAAGCGGACGCGTTCAGCAGCACCGAATGCGAGTTCCTCCGCCAGGCGACGGAGCACGTGGCATTGGGCGCGCGCCAGGCGCAGCTGACCGCCGCACTGCAGGCGGCGTACGATGATCTGCGCCAGAGCCAGCAGGCCTCGATGGTGCATGAACGCATGCGCGCCACGACGCAGATGGCCAGCGGCATCGCGCATGACATCAACAACGCGCTCTCGCCGGTCTCGCTGTATACCGAGGTCCTACTGACGCAGGAGACGGATCTCAGCGCACGCACACGCGAATACCTCGAACAGATCCGGCACTCGGTGCAGGGCGTTGCCGACACTGTCTCGCGCATGCGCGAGTTCGCGCGTCCGCAGGACCGGGGCCGCACGCCGACTCCGATCCGGCTGGACGACGTCGTTCGGAAGGCCGTCGCCTTCACGCAGGCGCGGTGGGGTGATCTGGCGCAACGACACGGCGTCACGATCCAGGTGGTCACCGAGTTGGCCGGTAACCTGCCTGACGTGGCCGGTGTGGAAAGCGAGGCCCGCGATGCGCTGACGAATCTGATCTTCAATGCCATCGACGCGATGCCGCGGGGCGGGACCATTACGCTGCGAACGCTTCTCCTGCCGGTGACCGATGGGCAATCAGGTCCGCACATCGCGGTTGAAGTCAGCGATGATGGCATCGGCATGGATGAGGAAACACGGCTACGGTGCCTTGAGCCGTTCTTCACCACGAAAGGCGACCGCGGTACAGGGCTTGGGTTGGCGATGGTGTTCGGGATGGTGCAGCGTCACGAGGGACGCATCGACATCGATAGCACGCCGGGCACCGGCACAACCTTCAGAATCAGCTTCCCGGTCCGGACATCGGTGCCGGAAGCACCCGACGTGCGCATGGTGCCGATAGAGGTAGGGTTGCCAATGCGCATCCTCCTTGTCGACGACGACCCGGTGCTGATGAAATCGCTGGAGGCGACGCTGGCGATGGACGGACATCTCACGACCGCTGCGGCTGGCGGCGAGGTTGGCATCGCCACCTTCAAGCGCGCGTTACTGACCGCGACCCCATACGATGCGGTGATTACCGATCTCGGGATGCCGAAGGTTGACGGACGACAGGTCGCTGTTGCTGTGAAAGAACTGTCCCCGGGGACTCCGGTCATCATGCTCACAGGCTGGGGGCGCCGCCTGGTGGCGGACGGACAAGTGCCGCCTCATGTCGATCAGGTGCTGAGCAAGCCGCCGACGCTCCACGACCTGCGATCAGCGATCGCGACGTTATGCGCGCCAAAGTGGAAGGCGAGCGCGTGAGCCCCGAGCCGGTGACGAGAGTCCTCATCGTCGACGACGATCCGCTGCAGGCGAAGGCGCTCGGCGATAGCCTGCACGCGTCCGGATACGATCCGACAGCCTGTGCGAGCGCCGAGGCCGCGCTGGAGTCGCTGCGCCACTCGACGTTCGACCTGCTCCTGTCGGATCTCATGATGCCGGGAATGAGCGGCGTGGAATTGCTGCTCGAGGCGAAGAAGATCGATCCGCAGATCGTCGGCATCCTCATGACGGGGTACGGCACGATCGAGACGGCGGTCAGCGCGATGAAAGCGGGAGCGCTCGACTACATCCTGAAGCCGATCAACCTCCGGGTCGTGCTGCCAGTGCTCGCCCGCGCGGCCGGCATTCGGCGGCTGCGGCTTGAAAACCTGCAGCTTCGCGATACGGTCGCCATTCACGAGCTGAGCCAGGCGATCGCGTATACGCTCGATCAGACCGAACTGCTCGACAAGATCGTGGACGCCGCGCTCGCCCAGTTCGAGGGCGATGAGGCGTCTATAATGCTGCTGTCGTCCGACGGCACGTACCTCA
>CAZSNV010000280.1:0-6372 GCA_964608035.1 uncultured Gemmatimonadaceae bacterium
GTCCCGCGTCGCCGAAATCACTGAACAGGCGCGGGCGGACTGGGTCGCCGAGGTCGAACACGGAAGTGCGCCCTGTACCGAATGAGTTGGCGAAGAGCTGGCTCGTGGACATCTCGTATTCGATGTGGTGCGCGCCGCGCCCGGCCAGCGTGGGCAAAGTGCTGACGACCTGACCGTAGGTTGCCGAACTGCGATCCACGTCCACAACCGCCAGGAAATCTCCGGCGACACTGTCGACGTCCCAGGCCCATGCAAAGTGGTGAGTGCTGCCATCGGATTTCCCCGTCACTGCCACCGGGGAACAGCCGCACGCAGCCAGGAGGAACAGGCCAATCGCATGCCGGCAAGAGGGCCGCAATCGATGAGCCCCGTGCAGGAGCGGAATGCCGGGTGCGGTAACAGGTTCCGGCTTCATGAGTAGAACGGGGCGGGACCGCGCTCGACTGAGGCCGACCGAGCCGCGGCGGCGGGGATCGAACGGAAGATCAATGGACCGCCCTGAGCTCTGACGTCTTCATCCCCAGTCGGTCCTGAACCAGCAGCGCCTGCCAGACTGCACCGTCTGTTAGGCAGCCAGCGGTACGGCCCGGGCACATGGCTAACAGAGTAGTCCGGGAACATAGGTCACTCGACTTATCCTGCACGACGAGATCGAGTAACGGCGGCTTGATTGACCGACGGCGCTCAAGTGCGGTTCGACCGGCTATCGCTGGCTTGCCGCTCCTGATCAGAGAGACGGGACGCCAAGAACGGCGGTGTCGAGGTGCACGATCGCGTGCCTTGGGAAGGAGGCCGTCTACTGAGCATCACGGTCAGGACCTCGGCGAAGCCTGCCCCCGCGATCGACGCGGGGGGACGGGGGGGGGCGTCCGATCGCCCGCGGACGGCATGATATCGATGCGATCCATCATCCGAATCGGTCGCGTCTTCGGAGCAACACGAATGTTCACCTGCCGGCGTTCGGCCGCCGCGAGCTGCATCGGCTGGCCCGCGTCTGCCACGTGCTGCGCGGGCATCCCCTCTGGCGCCACATAGAGTTTCCACTCGCCCGGCAGAACGAGGGGGAATGCGAACTTGCCGTCGGGATCCGTCGTCTGCCACAAGGTGTCGCGCGTACCGATCAATGACACCGTTATCCCGCCAAGGCCGGTGGAATCCGCGAGGACCGGGTCCCCGCCACGGACATCGGAACTCCGCCGCACCATCAGGCGGACACTGCCCGTCAGGTGCGCGGCCGGTTCCAGGGCAATGGTCTCGCGCGTCACTCGACCGGAAAGGACCACCAATCGGCGCCCGCCGCCAACGGCCATCATCTTGTCCAACGCCCCTTCGCGTGGCATGACCGATACCGGGTAAGTACCTGGTTCGAGTCCGATCAGCTCGCCCACGCCGGCGCGACTGGTCTGCACGACATGGTTGCCAATGTGAACGAGCGCCATCGGCATTCCGAGTCCCGTGCGCGCATCGATAACCCGGATTTGAACGCCCGACGCCGATCGCTCGGGCAGCTTCGGCGTCGAGAACGGCAGGGTATAGGTTGCTTGCCAGAGCGGTCGCAGCAAGCCGGGAGTTACTCCAACAACCGAACGAAAACGGTTCACAATCCGATGACCGTGCAGCACGGTCACCGCCAGCGACACATCCACAACACTACTGACGGCGTTTTGTCCATCCTCGGTGCCGTACGCAGAGATGTTGAGCGATGCCTTGCTACCTAGCGTCCCCAGGAAGGTGACCCCGCCACTCGTCCGCGAACGGTTTGTCGGCCAGAGCACCGAAGGGCCAGTGGATCGATCCGCGAAGATCGACAGCGATTGCAATCCTCCGATGCGCGCGCTCGCCGTCGCACGGTGAAAGGGGTCGGTGATCCCGGTCAACTGGTTTTTCAGGTGCCCGAGCTCACCGTTGAAGAGGAACGAGACTGGCCCTGCTGACGGGGAGAGGCGCAATCGCATCGACCGCTCGTGACCATCCTGCTGCACTGTAGGAAGGTCGACACGCCGTTGACTTTCGCCCACGCCGATGCCGATGTTGCCGAACAGGGTCACCATGACCTGGCGGGTGCGCGTATGACCCGAGCTGGCGCGTTCGGTTCCCAGCGCGGGATCGATGCGATCGCTCTGCCAGAAGGCGTCGATGACGAGCGCGCGCGACGGGCGGAGCGTAACGTCGGCGAGCGTGTGCCCGGTGCCGGCGTAGTACCCGTCATGGCCACGCTCCGCAGCGAGATGGATGAACTGGTACGACAACAGCTGCGAGCGTCCGGAGAGGCGTGCCGTCCATGCGGATGCGTCTCTCACCTGGGCCAGATTGCGACCGTACTCGACGTCGAGCGACGATCGAATGACGAGCGGCAGGTCCATCATGACGCGACCACTCCAGATGCGCGCGGCAGTCTGACTCTCCGCGCGCTGCACGTAATTGGCACCAAGCGTCAGCGCGCGACCCGCGTGCAGTGCGACGCTCCCGCCGATCTGCTGAGACGGTGCGACGGCATTTCGCAGCTGGCTGGCGAACCCACCTGCAGTGACGATCCCTGTCGTGGTCCACGCGCCTGCGCCAAACGCGTAGCGCCCGGGTTCGGTAAGCGGCGAGAGCGCGTATACCTGGTCGCCGAGCAGGACGTCGAGACCCGGTGCGGTGAGTTCGGCGCGGTACTCATTATACTGACCAAATGGCGTAGCACCGTGCGGCACATGCTGCACGCGGTAGTCCAGGCGAATCTTGCCGAATTCGTCCAGCGCGCCGGCACCGGCCAGCGAGATCGCCTGGCCGCCCGCGACGGAGTTCGACGTCGTCAGGCTCACCTCGTTGGGGAATCTGCTTCGCTCTGTCGTGATCCCGACATCCCTGCGCAGCAGGACGACGGTGGCTGTGGCCTCAGCGGGTGGCGGGCCTTGCGGCGTGGTCGCCGCCTCGAGTGCGGGGGCGACCGTCACACGCAGGTCCTGTCTGGTGATGCCGCTCGCCGCTCCGGCGGTGGAGACGATGACGTCGAACCGGCGCGACTCCCCCGGACCTAACGTAAGCACTGAATCGCACCGCACTGGCAGTGACGGTGATCCGTGCACCCGCACCCGTACCCGTGCCGTCGCGTTTCCAAGTTCGGTGGCGATAAACGTCGCCACGTAGGACTCGCCCACGGTGACGTATGCGGGACTGTGCACCAGCTTGACGCGCAGGTGGTGCTGCTCACGCACCCGGATGGTGAGCGTCGTGGTGTCGCGCACCAGAGAGTCGCGTGACGTCGCGTAGAGACGAACTGCGTAGGAGCCGGGTGGTGTGTGCCGCGGAATGGAAAGCGCGAGCACGCGAGTAAGTGCCCGGCCGGGCGGGATCGTAGCCGGTCCGGCACCGTTCACGACACCCCACGCGAGCGGGGGCACCACGGCTATGAGAAACGCGCTGGTATCGCGTCCGTCGGTGCGGACTGTAAAGGCCATGCTCACGACTGTCCCGGGGTCGGCCTCCTCGAGGCTCGACGCAGTCGCGAGCTTGATCGTCGTGGTGCGGGCGACTGCGATTGAGTGCGAGAGCGACGGCTCCGCAGCAGCGCCGGCGCGTCGAGGTGTTTGTCCCCTTGAAACCGCGGTGCAGAGGAGCAGGATGGCTCCTGCACGGGTGGCCAGGCAACGCCAGCGGTCTACCGCGTGACGTGGAGCGCGCATCGCCGTCGCCTAGAACTGAAAGGTGTATTCGGCGCCGAACATCGAGGCGAGACCGGTCTCGCTCAATACGAGTGCTGTGTACCGGCCTGGTGCGAGCCGGCCGAGTGCGAAGTGCTGTCGGATGGACGAGCCAGGCGGCACGAGACCCCGCTTGGCCGACAGATGGGCCACGCGCTCGCCGTTCTCTCCGTAGACGTCCACCGATACCACCACACGATCGGCCCGAGTGCCGCGGTTCCGGATGTCGACGACGAGCTCGCGATCGGTGCCAGGCGTCCCGGTGACGGTCGGACTCAGGAATTCAATTTCCGGCGCGCCGGTATCGCCAATATGGGTCACAATCAGTACGCCATAGCGGACGACAACGGCCAGTGACGTGCGCGCCTGCTGTCCGGGTTGTGGTGCTGGCGCCGCGGCAGGCGCGCTCCCTTCGACCATCACCATGCTCCAGTACGACCCGACGAACTGATCCGACGTGTCGCCAGGGACGCGTACCCGATAGCCGATGCGTCGTGTCTCTCCGCCCGCCAGGGGCGCCTGCATAGTCTCGAGCGAAATCCAGCCGGCGTTCGACCGTGGCGTACTGCCCGGCGCGTCAAAACGTGTCGCACCGGCGGCGGAGAAGTGGTAATCCGTCAGGTAGACGCGTACGGCCTGCGCCAGCGGCGAGTCATTCCGCACGACGAGTGTGCCATCGTACTGTTCTCCAGAGCGAGCCACGTGCTCATCGAGTGAGTTGCTGAGCAGCGTCACCTGCGCCCCCGCCGCCGACCGACCGAGTATGACCAGGCAGGCACTCAGACACGCGATGCGTATCCAGGCGAATCGCCGCGCGCGGTGCGCGTCGCGAGGGATCATGGGCGAAGAGCGCATCGACTTATCCTGTTTGAACCAGCGTGAACGTCACGGTGCCATCGCGTCGCGAGATCGTTCCCGCCGCCACGGTCGCCGTGAGCGTGTAGGCTATACCGAGCCCGACGAAGTCTCCGGCGCTGATGCTCGTTACGACATCCTGCGCCGCCGTCGTCAGCGTGACGCTGCCGAGGCTTGTCGCACCGGCCGGCGCCGCTAAAGCGACGCGAAGTGAGCTGCCGGCCGGAGGCACCGCGTCCAGCTGCGCCGTGATTTTCCATGTGCCGCTCGGGATGCTGACCGAGTACGTCGGCGTGCTGACCACCGCCGCGACCGGCGCGCTCCCGGCCACCGCGGTATTGATGACGAGCGCCGGCGCGCTGCCGCTGGCGGAGATGGTCTGGGCGTTCGAGACCACCACACATCCAGCGAGCAGCGCGAGCGCGAACAAAGCAAGTTGCAACGCCTGGAGCAATTCCGGCTTCTCGCTATGCATCGTGTCGTCCGGTAAAGGTGGCTCAGGGTCCCGGCCGGCCAGGCGGCCAGGCGACGGGTCTCCGGGCGCACCGCAAGGTTGCGGCGCCCCGAAGATTCCGCCCGTCTTCGTTACGATGCGGCAACGATTGTGAACGTCACCGTCTTCGTGGCTGACACCACGACGCCTGCCGCCACTGTGGCCGCGAGCGAGTAGTTGATGGCCAGGCCCGAGGCGTTGACCGGCGCAAGCGTTGGCAACACGTCGGTCGCGCTCGACGACAACGACTGCGCCCCAGCGCTCGTTCCGCCCGCTGGCGCTGCCAGGGAAACGGTCAGCGTGAGTCCCGCCGGCATGTCGGTGTTGATCGCCGCGACGACCTTGTTCGTGCTCTCGTTGGTCGTGATCGAGTACGTGCCCGCGGCGGTTGCCGCGGTCGGAGCGCTGCCGGCCGTGGCCGTCGTAACCGTGAGCGAAGGACTGCCAGCGACGGACAGTTGGTTGATTGCAGTGACCTCGTACGTCACGGTTTGCTGCCCGCCCTGCGCCTGAGCCGCGGTCGCAGCCGCGAGCAGCAGCGCTACGGAACTGAACATTCTCTTCATTTGATTTCTCCAACTGGTGTGAGTGGAGCGGCCGTCATTGGGTGGAGCCGCTTGGTGCGAGTGGGTCAAGCGACAAGCACTAAGGCGAGACCCGTACCAGCAGGTCCCCGCGACGTATAGACTGGCGCCGCAACACGTTAGGCATCGTCAGTCGTTATGACGCCGGCACGCGGGAGCGTTCAGCTTCCGTACACCGCCTGCGGGGTCCACCACGGCAGTCGAGACGCCACAGAGACCTATGGTCCCGCGTTCAGAAACAGGACAGTGTCTGAATTCTGGACACGCGGCGGCGTGCGCGAAGTTACGCTACCGTGGTGCCCGCTTGGAGAGGCGCGCGTACAGCGTGGCGCGCGAAATACCGAGCGCACGCGCCGCCAGCGCGCGATTGCCTCCGCACTGCGCGACGACGCGTGCGACATGGCGCTCTACCGCCGAGGTCAGCGTCAGATCGCCGCCGAGCCCCGGCTCATCCAGCAGCTTCGGCGTATCCTGGATCTCAGCGGGTAGGTGTTGACCGCGAATTTCCTGCTCGCCCGCGGCCACGAGCAGTACGCGTTCCAGCACGTTACGAAGCTCTCGAACATTGCCGGGCCACGCGTAGCGCGACAGGAGACGCAGTGCATCGGGAGCGATGCGGTCGGGCCCCTGTCCCAGCCGCTGCCGGAGCATGCGCAGCAGGTCGCCCGCGAGCACGACGATCGAATCCGTGCCGCGCTCTCGCAACGGCGGGATATGAAGCGGCAGGATAGCGAGTCGATAGTAGAGATCTTCG
>CAZSNV010000281.1:0-6359 GCA_964608035.1 uncultured Gemmatimonadaceae bacterium
CGCCTTGAGCTTCGCAAAGGAGACGTCCGTCGTCCAGAAGATCTCGCCGCGCACCTCGAGCGGATCGGCTTCGAGCGCGTCCCGATGGTCGACGACGTGGCGCAATTCTCCGTGCGCGGCGGGATCGTCGACGTCTACGGCTTCGGCATGACCGACCCGGTCCGAATGGAGTTCTGGGGCGACGAGATCACGGACCTGCGTCACTTCGACTTGTTGAGTCAACGTTCCGTACGCGAAGCAGAACTGGCGCTGATCCTGCCCGCCGAAGCGGCGGCGTCGTCGTCGGAGGAGGGAGTGGAGCGCCGCTCGCTGGTGGAGCTCTGGCCCCCCGACACACTGTTGCTGCTGCCTGACGAGAGTCACATCGAGCCGGAGGTGACGCGCACCTGGGAGGAAGCGGCGCATCACGTCGACGTCGCGCGCCGACGTGGCGAGGACTCCCCCGAGCGGGAAGTCCTGTTCGATCCTCCTTCCACGTTGCTGGCCGCGCTCCGTCGATTCGCTCGCGTCTCAATAGCCGATCCGGACGTCGAGAAGGAGGTGCTCGTTTTCCCTGTGCGCGAGCCCGAGTCGATCGGGCGCGACGTCAAGCTGCTGCGTCGCGTGGTGCGGGAGGGAACGCCGACGGTGATTCTCTGCGACAACACCGGCCAGGCCGAGCGACTCGAGGAACTCCTGAACGAGGACGAATGGTCGCCGAGTCCGGCCGCAATAACGATCGGCGTATTGAATGGCGGTTTCATTCTGCCGCCCGGACTCAAACCGCGCCCGGACGCCGAGGGGGACGGCGGCTGGGACGATTCACGATTCACGATTCACGATTCACGTGGTCTCCGGGTTCTGACAGACCACGAAATCTTTCGCAGGGATCGGAGGCTCCGGCGCACGAGGCGCTATGGCGGCGGAATCGCGCTCGAGACAGTCACCGCGCTCAAGCCAGGCGACTACGTGGTGCACCTCGAACACGGCGTCGGGATCTACAAGGGGATCGAGAAGATCTTCGTCCGCGAAAGCATGGTCGAAGTGGCGGTGATCGAGTACGAAGGAGGTGACCGCCTCAACGTGCCGCTCTACCGCCTGGACCAGATCGAGCGGTATCGCGCCGCGCCGTCTGCCGGCGATGATGCGCCACCGCCCCGGCTCCACAGGCTCGGCGGGCGCCGCTGGAAGCAACAGCGCGATCGCACACAGTCCGCCATTCACCAGATGACGGAGGAATTGCTTCAGCTCTACGCGCGACGCAGCCTGGCGTCGCGTCCGCCGCACGTTCCCGACACGCCGTGGCAGATGCAATTGGAGTCGTCATTCCTCTTCGAGGACACTCCCGATCAACGCAAAGCGACTGACGACGTGAAGCGCGACCTCGAGCGCCCCCAACCCATGGACCGGCTGCTGGTCGGCGACGTCGGCTACGGCAAGACGGAGATCGCGATTCGCGCCGCGTTCAAGGCGATTCAATCGGGGCGCCAGGTGGCCGTGCTCGTGCCGACGACGATCCTCGCCGAACAACATGCCCGCACGTTCGGCGATCGTCTCGCCGACTTCCCCGTGCGTGTCGCGACCCTCAGCCGCTTCCTGACAGCGGCGGAACAGGCAAAAGTCATCGCCGGTCTGGCCGACGGAACCGTCGACGTCATCATCGGAACGCATCGGCTCCTCAGCAAGGACGTGAAATTCAAGGCCCTCGGCCTCATCGTCGTCGACGAAGAACACCGCTTCGGGGTCAAGCACAAAGAGCGGCTCAAGGAACTGCGCCTCGAGACCGACGTGCTGACGCTGACCGCGACGCCGATCCCCCGCACGCTGCACCTGGCGCTGGCCGGATTGCGCGACCTCACGCTCATGCAGACGCCCCCACGAGACCGATCGCCCGTGCTCACCTTCGTCGAGCCCTGGGACGATGCCCTGATTGCCGAGGGGATCGCGCGGGAGCTCGACCGGGGCGGGCAGGTCTTCTTCGTGCACAACCGCGTCGAGACGATTGTCGCCGTGGCGGACCATGTGCAGCGTTTGGCGCCGCGCGCACGCGTCGACGTGGGCCACGGGCAGATGCCCGAGCGCGCGCTGGAGGACGTCATGCGCCGCTTCGTGGCCGGCGAGGTGGACGTGCTCGTGTCGACGATGATCGTCGAGTCGGGGCTCGACGTGCCTAACGCGAACACGATGTTCGTGAATCGCGCCGACCATTTCGGGCTGGCGCAGTTGTACCAGCTCCGCGGTCGCGTAGGGCGGTCGCACCGCCGGGCCTACTGCTATCTCATGGTGCCCGACGCCGTGGACGAGGACAGTGAACGGCGCCTGCAGGTGCTCGAGCATCACACCGAGCTCGGCGCGGGCTATCGGATCGCGCTGAAGGACCTGGAGTTGCGCGGCGCCGGCAACCTGCTCGGGCCTGAGCAATCGGGGTTCGTGACGGCCGTCGGGTTCGACCTGTATTTGAGGCTTCTCGAGGATACCGTACGCCGGGTCCAGGCGGGCGAAGCGGCGCCTCGCGACATTCCTGCGGACGTTTCCCTCGACCTCCCGTCGTACCTTCCGGATGATTTCGTCCCGTCACAGGAGGCCAAGCTGGACGTGTACCGCCGACTGACCGCAATGCCCGATGTGGCGAGCATTGAGGAAATGCGCCGCGAACTGAGGGATCGATTCGGCCCCCTGCCGCCGTCCGCCGAAAACCTCTTTGCCGTTTCCCTGCTACGCGCGCTCGGGGGACGGCTTGGGATCGAGGGTATCCTCGTGCATGGTGAGGAAGCCCGTATTACCTTTCGGGACACCGCGATGCCTCGTTTGAAAGGGCTGCAGGCGGCGTTTCATGAGGTGCAGTTCCGTGCTGATGTGCGGCGCGCGCACCCGCTCTCGTTGAAGCTCACGCGGCTTGGTGGGTCGGGGATCCTGGAGGGTCTCGTTCGTGCCCTTCAATCGTTGAGTGCAGGTCCCGACCGCACGGTTGCGTGAGTTTCGTTTTCCCAGCCACTCCTTCATCCCGATCATGCTCAAAGTCCGAATTCCGAGCCTCGGCTCCGCGGCGATCGCCGCCATGGTTGTTCTCGCTGGCTGCGAAGGCCTCAAGGAGGCGATGACCGCGCACGTCGATGTTGTCGCTCGCGCCGAAGACCAGGAACTCTCAGTGCAGCGCCTCGCCGACCTCATGGGCCGTTCGCAGGTTCCCCTCCAGAAGCCGGTCGCCGAGCAGATCGCCTCCCTGTGGGTGAGCTACCAGCTCCTGTCGAAGGCGGCCGCGGTTGGCGATTCGCTGGCCGACACCGTGCTGATCGACAAGGTGATGTTGCCGGTTTACTCGAGGAGCAAGACGGAAAAGTGGATGCAGATCGTGCAGCAGCGCTACAACATCGACACGTCGAACATGGAAGCGGCCTACAACGCCGGCACCAGCTTGCTGTCCGCCCGTCATATCCTTTTTCAGGTGCCGGAAGGTCAGGCAGCCAGTGGTAGTGACTCGGTCATGCGTCGCGCCGAGAGCGTCCGTCGCCAGGTCAATGACAAGAACTTCGCCGCGCTCGCCAAGCAACATGGCTCAGATGCAACAAAGGATCAGGGCGGCGACCTTGGCGTTTTCCCGCCGGCCCAGATGATACCGGAGTTCTCACAAGCCATCGCCGCGTTGAAGCCGGGCGAGATCGGGCCCCTGCTGCGCACGCAATTCGGCTATCACATCATCCGGCGGAACACGTTCCCCGAGGCCCGCGAGCAGTTCGCGACGATGTACAAGGGGGCCCTCCAGCAGACGGCGCAGAGCACGTTTGTCACGGGCATCGAAACCACGAACAAGGTCGAGGTGAAGCCGAACGCGGCCAAGGTCGTGAAGGAGGTGGCCGCGGATCTCGAAGGACACAAGGGCGACCGGACGGCGGTCGCGAGTTCGGTGCATGGGAACTTCACCGCCGGCGACGTGGCGAAATGGTTAGGCAGCGTGCCGCGGCGTGATGAGATGCGGGGCCAGATTCAACAGGCCCCCGATTCGATGTTGCCGCCCTTCGTGAAGAGCCTCTTGCTCAACGAATTGCTGCTCAAGCAGGCCGACAGCGCCGGCATGAAGCTCGACACCGCCGAAGTGAACTCGGTGCGAAACGCCTTCAAGAGCCTCGTCCGGAATTCATGGGCCTCGCTTCGCATCTCGCCTGAACTCCTGGCGGACAGCGCCAAGACCCCGGGCGATCGCGAGCGAGTGGCTGCTGCGCGCGTCGACGCGTACCTGGGACGGCTGCTGCAGCAACAGGATGTCTTTGTGGACATCCCGCCGCCGCTGGCCGAGGCGCTGCGTGAGAAGTACGACGGCTCCATCAAGCCGGCGGGGATAGCACGCGCGCTGGAAATGGCGCAGAAGACGCGCGCCGCCGCGGATTCGGCGCGGCTAGGCGCACAACCGAAGAGCGCCATCCCGATGCCTGACACGGGTCGGGGCGGGGCAACCAAACGGTAACAGGCATGCTTCTTACTGCTTACTTCTTGCTACTTGCAGAAAGGCGTAAGCAGCAGCGAGCTATCTTTCTCTGACGAATCCTCTGTGAATGACCTGGGTAGATAGCCGACGATGAAACGCGTTGCTCTGACGATTCTCGCGCTGACCACCGCGGTAACCGCGGCGGCGCAGCAGCCCGCGGTTCCCGCCGCAGGGGCGCCGCCGCGCGCCACGCCGGTGTCCCAGTTGACGGACGGTATCGTCGCCGTGGTTGGATCGCGTCCGATTCTGTGGAGCGAAGTGCTCGAGGTCATCGGCCAGGAGCGCGCGCGCGGGACCAAACTGCCCGACGATTCCGCGGGCGCCGCCGAATTCACGCGCAACATCCTGACGAATCTGATCGACGAGGAAGTGTTGTTGCAGCGCGCGTCGGGCGACACGACGATCATCGTCGCGGACGCTGACATCGCGGCTACCGTCGATCGGCAGGTCCAGCAGGTCCGGAGCCAGTTCCCGAGCGACCAGGCGTTCCTGAGCCAGCTGCGCACGGCCGGCTTCGGAACACAGGACGAGTACCGGAAGTGGATGGCCGAGCTGGCGCGACGCAGTGAACTGCAACGACGCCTCGTGCAGAAGTACCAGTCGGAAGGAAAGATGGTCAAGGTGGCCGTGAGCGATCAGGACGTGAACGAAGCGTATGAGCGCGCCAAGGCCACGTTCCCCAAGCGACCGCCGGCGGTGACGTTCCGGCAGCTCGTCGTCGCGACGACCGCCTCGCAGCAGGCCCTGGATCGGGCGCGCGCGAAAGCTGAGTCGCTGTTGGTCGAGATTCGTCGGGGCGCCGATTTCGAGCAGGTCGCGAAGCGGGAATCCCAGGACTCGGCCTCACGCGAGCAGGGCGGAGACCTCGGCTGGAACCGTCGGAGCGAGCTGGTGCCGGAGTTCGAGCAGATGATGTTCGCGCTGCAGCCGGGGCAGGTCAGCCCCGTGGTCTACACGCCGTACGGCTTCCACATCATCCGGGTCGACCGCTCCAAGCCGGCCGAGGTGAAGGCGCGCCACATCCTGATCAAGCCGCAGTATCTGCCTGAGGACACGGTGCGCGCCCGCGCCCGCGCCGACAGCGCACTGCAGCTCTGGCGTGGCGGCGCGGTGTTCGATTCGCTGGTCAAGCGCTTTCATGATCGCGATGAGCTCGAAGCAAGCCTGGAGCCGTTTCCGAGAGAACAGTTGCCGGAGTCGTACCGTGAGGCCATCGGGACGCGGGCCAAGGGTGACTTCGTCGGGCCGTTCCCGATCGCCGATCGGAATCGCGGGGTGCCGAAGTACGTCGTGCTGCAACTCACGGACGTGATCGAGGCGGGTGATTACACGGTCGAGGAAGTCCGGGATCGGATGCGCCAGCAACTGTCGCAGGAGCGGTCGTTCCGTCGGTTGATCGACCAGCTCAAGCGCGAAACGTTCGTGCGCCTCTTTCCGATCGAGCCCTTCCTCGCCAAGGCCTGACCGTGCCGCCGGCGCCCCGCGCCGGAGCGACGACGCGCGGCACCTCGCGTAAGGCAGGCGATGGTTCGCGTCCTCGCATCGCCGTGACGTTAGGCGATGTGCGGGGCATCGGACCGGAGGTCGTCGCCCGGGCGCTCGAGGACGAGTCGCTGCGCGGCGTCGCCGACTTCTGCATCGTCGGGCCCGCCGGTTCGAGCCTGGCGCCGGATGTGGAAACCGGTGTCTGGACGCGCAATGGTGGAGCCTCGCTTGCCGGCCGGCTGGCCGGCCGTAGGGGACAGCGTCTCGCTGCGAGCCGAGGTCGACATTGGAGAGGCCATCGCCGTACGTGCACATGAAGGTCTCGCCGTCGACGTACCGCCGCACGCGGGTCACGCGTCCACCGGTCGGCGTCTCTGCGCCGGTGTCGATGAGACTGACGTTCCACTTCGAC
>CAZSNV010000282.1:0-6337 GCA_964608035.1 uncultured Gemmatimonadaceae bacterium
GTAGCGGCAGCGATTCAAGGCTGCCCGCATCAGTTCATCGATCGCGCGAGCATAGCCGACGTGCTTGTCCCCGCCCAGAATGGTGACGGGCAAGGCATCGGCGTATGGCGCCAGGATCTCGGCGGTCGCGTCGGAACTCCCGTCGTTGTACACCAGGAGCTCGTACTCTCTCGGGAAGTCGGCGAACGTCTTGCGGATGCGCCAAAGGACCAAGCCAGCGGTCGGCGCCTCGTTATGGACGGGAATGCAGACGTATAACACTGGACGGGAGACGAGTGACGGGTGACGGGAGATAACACCTGAGCCCCGCCTGACCACGAAACCTAGAAGGTGGATTACCCTGCGGGCACCTGTTCGGCCCGTTACGGCTCTCCTTCAGACACCTGACGCTCCTGCCGCCGTTGCTGCCGGGCAGGTGCGTGCTCAGCGCTGGTGCGGCCGAGGAGCCGCGCGTAGGCGCGGTACGTCCCTTCGGCCATTCGCGCCACAGAGAACGTCTCAGCCCGCGCGGGTCCCGCTGCACCGAGTCGATCCCGCAATTCCGCGTCGTTGACGAGCAGCGCGGCGGCGCTGGCAAATGCTCCCACGTCGCCCGCGGGCACAAGGAGGCCACTGGTGCCGTCCACGATCAATTCCGGAAGACTGCCCACGCGAAACGCGACCGGTGGAACGCGGAGGGCCATCGCGTCGATGACGGCGGTACCGAGTCCCTCGGACGTTGCGGGGTGCCAGAGGACGTCGAGACCTGCCATGGCAGGATGCACTTCATCGACGAATCCCGCTCGAATCGACGGAATCCCTCCAATCGTTGTCATTCCCGCCGACGCCCCGCCGAGCAGGACCAGCCGCGTGGCACGCCGATCCTCGTCAGGCATCAGGCGCGCTATCTCATCAAGAAGCCCGATACCCTTTTCCACGGTCATCGCGCCGACGACGCCGCACACGACGGTGTCTGCAGGCCAGGCACACTCTCGCCGCCAGTTCCTTGGCCTGTCCGCCACCGGCACTGGAACGCCTGAATGGACGACCTCAATGCGATCCCGATCGACTCCACCCGCGATCAGCGCATCGCGAACGGCCTCGGAGATCGCGATGAACAGCGCAACGCGCCGACCGTACTTGATCCGACCGCGCGGGACAAAGGCAACGCGGCGCGTGACGATCAGCGGGATGTGCCGCTTTCCCATCAATGCGGCCAGCGCGACGGCATGAGCCCGCGGATCGTGGGCGTGGACGATGTGCGCGCGCCAGGCCTTGATTCGCTTGGCGACCTTTCGCGCGGCTCGCAGGTCCCAATCGCCGGCGGCGCCGACTGCGGAAACCGCCAACCCGGCGGACCGTGCCCTTCGGAGGAGGGGCGAGTCGGGAGGCGCCACGACGAACGGTTCGTGACCTGCGTCTCGTTGGGCTCGGGCCAGGAGGTATACTTGGCGCTGTCCGCCTCGCCAGGCCTTCCCCATGTCGATGTGCAATACCCGCAGAGACATACGGTGAAACTTGCGCAGCGGCTTCGACAGGGCAACGTGGAACTCTGGATCAACCGGACCGCGCAACCAGTACAGATCAGAGTCGTCCGATAGTTAGGGGACGCGAACTGGCGGGCAGAGCGGAGGTGTTGCTTGATACTCGCAAACGTTAGACAAACACTGACCCGGGACGACGCGCAGCTCGCGCTTCGCCTTGTTTCGCGGGGTTCTGACCGCGAACTCGCGGAGCTCGAAGATCTGCTACGGCGGCAGGGACTTGATGCGCTGCTCGATGACCCGCGCCTTCCCCAGGCTCTGATGGAAAGCCGTCAGGCGTCACACGCGTCGTTCCCGCTCTTCGCGTACGTCGTCGTCCGACATGCCCTGCGTCAGGTGCAGGAGCACGACCGTGGAATCTCCGATTACGTGGCGTCCATTCTCGTGCATTTCGCGATGCGCGATAACGCGCATCGGATCAGCGGTGCGGACGACGAGGTCTACGACACGATGGCTGCGCTACTCGCAGACGTTGACCACGGCGATACCACTCGCCGATTTCTGGTGCGCGCGCACCTGGGCAACTACGCGCTCTGGCTCGGCGGCCTGTTTCCCGATCACGTGGAGGAGAGGCGCTCCCGCCGTGGAGGACCTGATCTCGAGTATTACGACGAGATGGGCCAACGCGGCTTCGCGCTGGCGGCCCAGCATCGCCTGGCGAAGGAATACGGAATGGAGGCGCTCTTCGAGGCCACTGCCGAACGGTTCCCGCGCATTCGTGCGGCGCTGAACCAGGTGAGCGACCGCTTTCTCTTCCCGGGGCGCCACTCGGCGAATCGGCTGCTGCGTCAGGTGACCGCGGAAGCCCGCTGGAGAGTCCAGTCATAGCTTGAGGCATCAGGCATCGGGCATCAGGCATCAGCAGCGGGAACCAGGGAAGGGCATCTGTTATCGATGCCCCTAAGCCCCGAATCTGATGCCTGGTGCCTGATGCCTGATGCCTCGCGAAATCCGTTGCCAATGGCGCCTGAACGCGGGTATCGTATCGGACCGAACCAGTCCTATTCACCCCGACCTACGTGTTCGACGACGTCCGCCAGGCATTTCGCGAACTGCTCCACGGCAATGTGCCGCCCGAAGGGCGTCGCGAGCTCATTGTCGTCATGAAGGAGACGTTGGTCCGCGCGCGACTCGCCATGGACGACCTTCGCGATGGCATCGGAGTAACTCAGAAGCGCGTGGAACGCGAACGGGTTGAGCTCGAGACGATTCGCCGTCGTCTCGGCCTGGCCCAGGGAGTCCGTGACGAGGAAACCGTGCTCATCGCCGTGCGCTTTGAGGCGCAGCACGTTGAGCGCCTGACTGTACTGGAGCAGAAACTGGCGGTTCAGGAGAGTGAGCTGGCGCTGGTCGATCGCGAAGTGGCTGAGATGAAGGAGCAGCTCCGGGCCGCGCTGGCCGGTGTGGGATCGGGGATGCGTTCCGGCGCAGTCGATGCTGCTGCGGACCCGTTGGACGGCGAGCGCGAGGGAGTGGAGCAACAGCTCAACGACCTGAAGCGCGCTGAGCGCCGGGCCAGCGCTGCCGCCGATGCCGATGCCGCCCTGGCGGAGTTGAAGAAGCGGATGGGCAGGTAGCTGCGCCTGACGAGACTCGCCGCTTTCACGGCGGCATGGCTCTCACTTCCCGGCGAGCGCGAGGCAATCGCCCAGCAGCCGCTTTCCCTCGCACCATGCAACGGGCAGCTGATCACCGAAATAACGGTACAGACCCGGCCGCCCTCGTACGGAGGCCTTTTCGCGCGTGCGCCATGGCTGGGTCGACTCGCCACATCCCTGCACACGACGACTGCGCCGCGCCTCGTGGAGAACCTGATTCTGCTTCGAAAGGGCGAACCGTGCTCGGGCCTCCTGCGTCGGGAAACGGAACGCCTGCTGCGGGCGCAGCCGTTCCTGGCTGACGCGTCGCTCACCATTTACTCTGACGGTCCGGCGGCGGTGCGTGTGGAGGTGGTGACGATCGACGAGCCGTCGGTCATCGGGTCTGTAGGCGTGTCGAAGGAACCGCTGCTTCGATCTGTCAAGGCGGGAAGCGCAAATCTTCGCGGACTGGGAGTGTCGGCCCAGGCTGGGTGGAAAGACGGCGGATTCTACCGAGATACCTGGCAGGCGCGGTATGCGAATTACCAGCTGTTCTCGGCGCCGGTGCAGATGCATCTCACGGCCATCCGGCGCGACCTTGGCTACGACGCGACGGGAGAGGTGACGTATCCGTTCTTCACGGATCTCCAGCCGCGCGCCTGGCGAGTGGCTGGTGGCGCCAGCGAGATCCTGGTGCCGTTCCGGTCACCGGGAGCGGAGCGGGTGTCGTTAGGCGTTCGCCGCCAGTTCGTCGACGCCGGAGCGGTTGCCCGTATCGGCACTCCGGGCCACCTGACCATTGTGGGGGGTTCAGTTTTCGTCGAGCGCGGGAATCCCCACGCGGAACCGGTGGTGGTCACCGACACCGGGCTCGTTCCCGAAGACGGCCCGGAGCTTCGTGCGCGGTACGACCCGTTCCGTTCGGCTCGCGTCAACCTCCTGCTGGCGTACCGGTGGGTGAACTTCCTCCGGGTCTCCGGATTCGATGCGATGGCCGGCTCACAGGACGTGAGGCGCGGTGTGCAGGCGGCGTTCACGGTTGGGCGCGGATTTCCAATGAACGATGCGGAGAAGGACGAAGTCTTCCTGTCGGGCAGCCTGTACGGAGGCGTCGGCTCGGCGGCGTCGTTCGCGGGACTCGAAGTTCTGGCGGAGGGACGCCGTGTCGCGTCAGGCGACTGGGAATCCATCCTCATGAGCGGCCGATTCGGAGTCTACCTGCGGCCGCACCCGCGCCACACCTGGACGGGCAACCTGGAATACTCCGCCGGGCACCGGCAGTGGTTGCCCTTTCAGCTCACGTTAGGCGATCTGCGGGGGGGCGTGCGAGGGTATGAAGACGCGGAAGTGGGCGGCGCGGCCCGGTTGGTCGCGCGGTTCGAGGAGCGCTGGCGGTTCGGGAATATCCGCGGGACCGGCGACATCGGAGCGGCGTTCTTTGCCGAAGTCGGGAAGCTGTGGGCGGGAGACGCACCGTTCGGCCGGACCACGAATTATCTGCCGTCGGTGGGGGTGGCGTTGCTGACGGCGGTGCCACCGCGTTCCCGTCGCATGTGGCGGCTCGACTTTGCCGTGCCTCTTCATCGGGCGGCCGGCGCGCAGTGGGGGATGCGGCTCACCAACGAGGATCGCACGCGCGCGTTTTGGAACGAGCCAAATGACGTGAGGCGAAATCGAGAGCGGTCGGGATTGGTGACGGCGTTTGTGGTGCCGTAGCGACGCAGCGATCAGCGATCAGCGATCAGCGATCAGCGATCAACAATCGGCCACAGTGAGGCCTTCGCCGCTGCTAGTCGCTGATCGCTGATCGCTAGATCAGTGCTTCGCCTCTCCCATCATTCGCCTGATTGGCACGATCATCAGGGCCAGGACCGCCGTCGCGATGAACAGCGAGAACGCCGTCCGCTGGAACAACTGCGGCATTTCGTCCAGGTTGTTCGGGTCGACGTGACCGCCGACCAGGCCCGCGATCAGGTTGCCTAACGCCGTGGCCAGGAACCACACGCCCATCATCTGCCCGACAAAGCGGCGGGGCGAGAGCTTGGTCATCGAGCTCAATCCGACGGGACTGAGCGACAGCTCACCGAGGGTCTGGAGGAAGTAGCTACCGGTCAGCCACCACATCGACACCCGGGCCCCCGGTCCGCCGGCGATCACCGCGTTCGCCGCCCACACCATCAGGTAGAAACCGAGTCCGGCGAAGAGCAGGCCGAACGCAAACTTGGCGGGACTCGACAACTCATGCCCGTGTTTCGCCATCGTCACCCATAACGCGGCGAACACCGGCGCCAGTGTGATGACGAAGAACGAGTTGACCGACTGCAGCCAGAGAATCGGAATCTCCCAGCCAAACAGGTTGCGATCGGTGAAGTCGGCCGCAAACAGGTTCAGCGACGTCGGCGCCTGCTCGAACGCGGACCAGAAGATGATCGCGAAGACGAACAGCACCAGGATCACAGCGATTCTCTTCTTCTCGCCGGCATCAAGTCCGGCGAAGAAAAACAGATAGCTGAAGTACGCCACCGCCACTGCCAGCATGACGTCGCGCATGTACCCGCCGACGACAACCGGATCAATCGTGATTCGGCCGACCATGGTCAGGAGCACGACCAGCGCGATGAGCCCGACTCCGATCAGTGTGGCTCGTTTGACCGTGCGCTGCTGCTCCGGCGTCCCCGACGGGTGCAGGCCGAGTGGTCCGAGTGTACTCGCCGCCCGCAACCGGAACGTGATGAGGCCGATCAGCATGCCGACTCCGGCTGCTCCGAAGCCAAAGTGCCAGCCGACGCGCTCACCCAGCAATCCTGTGAGCAACGGCGCGATCAGGGCGCCGACATTGATGCCCATGTAGAAAATCGAAAAGCCTGCGTCGCGCCGGGCGCCGCCTTCGGGGTACAAGTCGCCGACGATTGCGGAGATGTTGGGCTTCAGCAGGCCCGTTCCCATCACGATGAGCACGAGGCCACCGAAGAACGCCGGCTTCGCGAGCACCGACGACAGCGCGATCGCGAGGTGGCCGAGCGCGATCAGGATTGCGCCGTAGTAAATGGAGCGCTGCAGTCCAAGCCACCGGTCCGCGATCCATCCGCCTGGCAGCGACGCGAGGTACACGCTGGCGGCGTAGATGCCGACGATCGCCGAGGCTTGCTGCCGATCCAATCCGAAGCCGCCGTCCGACAGCGCCGCCGCCATGAAAAGCACCAGGAGGGGCCGGACCCCGTAATACGAGAACCG
>CAZSNV010000283.1:0-6317 GCA_964608035.1 uncultured Gemmatimonadaceae bacterium
GAGCGCGTTGATCACGGTGCCGAGCATGCCCATGTAATCGGCGGCGACGCGATCGAGACCCATCTCGGCGAGCTGCCGGCCGCGGACGATGTTGCCGCCGCCGATCACCATCCCTATCCCCACACCCATGTTGACGACCGCGCGTACCTCGTCGCAGAACTGACCGACGCGGTCGAAATCGAAACCCGTGCCCTTCTCTCCGGCGAGAGCCTCGCCGGACAGCTTCAGCAGGATGCGTTTGTAGGCAGGAGTATGATCTGTCATCTGGTTCACTGAGGCTGCGTGCTGCTTACTGCTTACTGGATGCAACTTGCTGGTGCTGCAGCAGCAGTAAGCAGCAATCAGCACGCAGCTGTGTTTCTGTGTTCCTACTCTCCCATCCGGTAACGGACAAACCGCTTGATGTCGAGCGGTGCGCCAGCAGCTTTCGAGGCCTCCTCGACGAGCTGCTTGATGGTCTTCGACTCGTCACGCACCCATGGCTGCTCGAGAAGCGCCACCTCTCCGAAGAACTTGCGGATCTGCCCCTCAACAACCTTTTCGAGGATGTTCGCCGGCTTCCCCTCGGCAATCGCCTTTTCGGAGAAGATGCGACGCTCGCGGTCGACCAGCTCGGGGGACACATCCTCACGGCGCACGGCCTCGGGCACGCGCGGAACGCCCGCGGCCACGTGCTCCGCCACCGTCTTCGCGAGTTCCTGTGCTGGAGCGCCCGTCGGGCCCGTGACTTCCACGATCACGGCCACGCGGCCGTTGTGATGGATGTACGTGCCTAACGTGCTGTCGGTGGTCAGCCGG
This sequence comes from uncultured Gemmatimonadaceae bacterium, assembly GCA_964608035.1. GTDB lineage: Bacteria > Gemmatimonadota > Gemmatimonadetes > Gemmatimonadales > Gemmatimonadaceae > JABWBJ01. The sequence goes on from CAZSNV010000283.1 coordinate 799, forward strand.
GCGTACCGGCGCAGCACGACGTTTTCGCCGGTCCTGGCCGAAGTCTCGGTGACCTTGTCCTGCACCGTCTTGCCCTCGAACGTCGTCGACAGGAACGCCCCTCCCGTTGCATCATGCACCATACCGTCGAAGGTGCTGTCGGCCAGCAACGCGTGTGCAAGCGCCTCGGCGACGGCCGCGAAATCCTCGTTGCGCGACACGAAGTCCGTCTCGGAATTGAGTTCGAGCATCGCGCCCGACCTACCGTCTGGAGCGACCAGCGTGACTATACGGCCCTCGGAGGCGACACGGCCCGCGCGCTTTTCCGCCTTCGCGATGCCGGACTTCCGGAGGTTCTCGATCGCCAGGTTGATGTCGCCATTGGCCGTCGACAGGGCATTGCGGCAATCCATCATGCCGGCTCCAGTGCGCTGGCGGAGCTCCTGAACGTCTTTGGCGCTTGGCTTGTAGTCAGTCATGGTCATTGGGATGAATCCTCTTGAGAGCTGCGTACTGATTGCTGCTTACTAGTACTGGTACTGCGTGCTGGGGATGGTGCTGGTGCCCCATCAACTTGAAAGAAAAGCCGCCGGCTACGGGCCGACGGCGCTTCGGTATGCTTCACCGAGGGCTCATGATCCTGGGATCATGTCCGGCCTGAACGGTGCGGCCGGATTCCGTGGCGCATGAAAGCTATTCGCCTCCGTCGTCCCCAGCTTCAACAACCTCTGCCGCCTCTCCCGCGTCGGCGCCCTCAGCACCCTCGGCGCCCTCAGCACCCTCAGCACCCTCGGCGCCCTCAGCGCCCTCGGCGCCCTCGGCGCCCTCGGCACCCTCGGCACCCTCGGGCTCACCGTCGACGCCCGGCTTACGGCGCGCGGCGATGGCTTCCGGCTTGGCGCGACGACGACGAGGACGACGACGCTTTTTCCGCTCCTCCTCTCCACCGGCCGCGGCTGGTTCGAGACCGCGATCGGAGCTGTACGTGCTCTCCTCCGCTTCTTCCTCCACCGTCCGGACCGGGGCTTCGCGCCGGGCCTCGCCAATCGCCTCAGCCAGAAAGCGCGTGATGAGCTCGACCGAACGGATCGCGTCGTCGTTGCCGGCGATCGGGACCGTAATGAGGTCCGGATCGGCGTTCGTGTCGACGATGGCGACGATCGGGATGCCCAGCTTATTGGCCTCGGACACCGCGATCCGTTCCTTGCGCGAGTCAATCACGACCATGAGTCCAGGCGGACGACCCATGTTCTTGATCCCTTGCAGGTACTTGGAAAGCTTGTCGCGCTGCCGGGTGAGCAGGAGCTGCTCTTTCTTGGTGTAGTTCTCGAATTCACCGCCCGCTTCGGTACCCGCTTCCAGATCCTTCAGCTTGCGAATCTGCTTCTTGATGGTCTGGAAGTTGGTGAGCAATCCGCCCAGCCACCGCTCGGTGACGAAGAGCGAATTGCTGCGCTCCGCCTCGCCCCGCACAATGGCGGCGAGCTGCCGCTTGGTGCAGACGAAAAGGATGTTGTCGCCCCGCATGATCGTTTCACGGACGAGCTTCTGGGCGAGCTCGATCTGCCGCAGCGTCTTCTGCAGGTCGATGATGTGAATGCCGTTGCGTTCGGCGAAAATGAACCGACGCATCTTCGGGTTCCACCGGCGAGTCTGGTGGCCGAAGTGCACACCGGCTTCAAGGAGCTGTTCGAGAGTAGGCTGCATTGCGTGGTGAGACGTTTGTGGGTTGGTCGTCCGCTTCCGTCATCGTCTCCTTCGACCGGCGGGTGCCGGCACCCTGGGAGACTCGGGGAGCGTGAGGGATTTCGTGAATCGTGAATCGTGAATCGTTTGCGTTTCGCGGACGTCAGTTCAAGAAACCGACGATTCACGATTCACTATTCACGATTCACCGTTTAGCGCTTGCTGAACTGGAACCGTTTCCGGGCTTTGGGGCGCCCCGGCTTCTTGCGCTCGACCGTCCGTGCGTCGCGTGTGAGCAAGCCGAGGTCACGCAACTTGCGCCGGTGCGTCTCGTCCATCTTCAGGATGGCGCGAGCCGCAGCGAGCCGGAGCGCGCCCGCCTGCCCTGCCTGACCGCCGCCCTCGAGATGCGCCTTCACGTCCCAGCGACCAAGCATGTCGGTCGCCGTGAATGGTTGCTGGATCGCCGAGACGAGCGCCGGGCGCGGGAAATAATCGCCTAACGTCCGACCATTGATGTCCCACTTTCCCGACCCCGGACGCAGGTAGATGCGGCAGACCGCTTCCTTGCGGCGTCCGATGGCGTGGATCTGTTCATTCTCGGCCATGCTATTCGCTCTTCGTGCTGATGGTCAACGCTGCGGGCTGTTGCGCGGCGTGCGGGTGTTCAGCGCCCGCGTAGACGCGGAGCTTCCGGCGCACCGACTCGCGCGCCAGCGTCGTCTTGGGCAACATGCCGTACACGGCCTTTTCGATGACGCGCTCGGGGTGTCTGGCCAGCATGGTCGCGTACGGCGTGAACCGCTCGTGACCCATGTAGCCCGTGTGATGGAAATACATCTTCTGCTCCGCCTTGCGGCCGGTGACGACCACCTTGGACGCGTTGACGACTATGACGAAGTCACCCGTGTCCATGTGCGGCGTAAAAATCGGCTTGTGCTTTCCGCGGAGGATCTTCGCGATCTCGGAAGCCAGGCGTCCGAGCACCTGGCCGTCGGCATCGACGACGAACCACTTATGCGTGGTTGTGCTGGGAGTGGCAGTGAAGGTCTTCATGATGAGCAAATCGGTCTCGATGACAACTTGCGGGCAGGCGTTCGTCGCCCACCCGGTTTTTTGCAGAACTTCAACATAGACAGGCAGTTAGGGCTAGGCAAGAGGGTCCAGGCTGAGGCTCGAGTCACTGCCCGGTACCAGTCACGACTCGCCGAGTTCGACCAGGATAGCGCCCTTCTCTACTACCGCCCCCGGCTGGACGCGAACGGCACGAACGACGCCCGCCGATGTTGACCGAAGTTCGTTCTCCATCTTCATCGCTTCCATGACGACAAGCGGCTGGCCCGGTTGAACTTGATCGCCGACCTGCACGTTGATTCGCACCACAAGCCCTGGCATCGGGGCGGCCAGGGGTGCGGGTCCGGTGATTGCGGCGCCGGCACCGGCCATGTCACGGATCGCCCGGCGTCGTTCGTCGAGCGCCTCAACCTCGAATCGGTAATTGTCGGTCCAGAGGGTGTATTGACCGCGTGATTCGCCTCGGCGGACTGCGAGCCGATGCAACGTCCCGCCCGCGTTCAGCAAGTAGATCGGCGTGCCCTCAACTTCTTCGAGGTGGGCCGCGAGCGGCTCGCCGTCGACCTCGATCCCATTCGGGCCGAGATCCACGGTCACCAGCTGGCCGTTCACGTCGACGATGTACTTCAGGCGTCCTCCGGGATGAGCTCGCACACGACTTCGACATGCGCGGTCTGCGGAAACATGTCGTACGCCTGCAGTGAATTCACTCGATAGGCGGGCAGGCGCGAGACGTCGCGAGCGAGCGTGGCCGGATCGCAGCTCATGTACAGCACACGCCGTGGCCGCGGGCCTTCCTCAAGCGCTCGGGCGACCCGCGCGTCGATGCCCGCCCGGGGCGGGTTCAGCAGCACGACGTCGGCCGGGAGGTATTCCGGCAGCACGTCCTCAACCCGGCCGGTGACCGCGCGCGAGTCCTTCGGCAGGTGGCTCGCAGCGTACCTCGATGCTGCCTCGTCCGCCTCAATGGACGTCACGCGGACGCCTTGCTCCGCGAGCGCGAGCGACGTTGCTCCCAAACCAGCGTACGCATCAACGGCCGTGGTGGGCGCCACCGCGAGGGCACGATTGATCAGCTCCTGACGGGCCGCCGCGGCAACCGGCTGGTTCACCTGGTCGAATGACGCGTCCGGCCCGCCGGCGGCTCGCCGGTCCACGATGACGCGAGGCGCCGCACCCGGGGGCCGCCAGCGAATCACGGCGAATCCGGGAGCGGCGGCGGCGAATTCACGCGCTGATGGCCAGGCGTCTCCTCCCTCGAGAACCAGCGCCAGTTCGCTCCCGATTAGCCGGACCGTGCCCCTCAATTCCGGGACCCGGGGCAGCCATCGCGCGGCACGACGCACATCGGCCCACGCCGCCACCACGCGCGGTTCTGTGATGGGACATTCGCGAAGGTCGAAGACGTGGTCGACATCGTCGAACGCGTGCAGACCCATGAACCAGGCGCCGTTCTTCCAGCGAAGGGCGAGCGTCAGGCGGGACCGGTACTCCCATTCGGCGGGGCTCGCCACGATCGGGGGGAGCTCGACGGCGCGCCGCGCGATCCGGGAGAATGCGTCCTGGACGATTCGCTGCTTGGCCGCTAGCTGCGAACCAATGGACAGGTGCTGCAGCTGACACCCGCCGCAGCGGTCACCGTCATAGTGTCCGCACCGGGGCGTAACGCGTTCGGTCGATGGCTCGACGACGCGCAACAGACGCCCGCGTGCCAGGCGCCCTCGCTGCTGGATCGCGACGTCCACCAGCTCGCTTGGCGCCGTCCTGGGAATGAAGACGGCCAGTCCATCGAGCCGGCCCACCCCGTCGCCACCGGCGGCGATCGACTCCACGCGCACCATCGCCATGGGCCGACAGCCTAACGAAGCGCGTCGCGCCGGGCAGCGTCGCGCCAGCGGTCGTTGTCGTGACTCGTGACTCGTGACTCGGCGGAGTCGTGACTCGTGCCTCGTGACTCGGCCGTCGGTGTCACGCTGCGGCGCGTGACTCCCCGGTCCCTCTCCGCCAGAAGTGCCGCGGCCACGGCCGCCAGTCTGACCTCGGGTGGCGGCGGGTGGGCCCGCACAAGATGCGGGAGCCGCTGCTCGAGCCATTGGATGCTCACATCGCCGCGGAGATACTCCTCATCGCCCATGACCCGCAGGTGGAATTCACGCGAGGTCTCCACACCCACGATGCGCAATTCATGCAGGGCGCGCCGCATCCGGGCAATTGCCTGGCCCCGCGTTTGCGCCCAGACGATGAGTTTGCCGAGGAGCGAGTCGTAGTGCAGCCCGACCGTGCTGCCGGGTTCGATACCGCCGTCCCAGCGCACGCCCGGCCCGGCCGGGAGGTGCATGAACGAGATTCGACCGGTCGATGGCAGGAAGCCGTTTGCCGGATCCTCACTCGTTATGCGGCACTCGATCGACCAGCCGCGCGGCTCCACGGCGTCAGGCAGGTCGAGGTGCTCACCGGCGGCGATGCGGAGCTGCCACTGCACGAGGTCGATCCCCGTCACGAATTCTGTGACCGGATGCTCGACCTGCAGCCGCGTGTTCATTTCGAGGAAGTAGAACGCGCCGTCCCGATCGAGCAGGAACTCACAGGTTCCCGCGTTCTCATACCCTGCGGCCGTGGCCGCCGCTACCGCCGTCGCCCCCATACGGCGCCGCAGTTCCGGGGTCACGGCGAGGCTCGGCGCCTCTTCGAACTGCTTGCCGGAGTGAATGGTCGACCGGGGATCGGCCGAGCCGGTGATCGTGTTGCTCCAAACTCCGTCCGGACGCCGTTCACCCGCC
>CAZSNV010000284.1:0-6314 GCA_964608035.1 uncultured Gemmatimonadaceae bacterium
CGGAGCACAGCGAGAAGACGACGCTCTTCACGCTGCTCGACGCGCCCGCGGTGGGCATCCAGTTGACCGAGTCGTTTGCGATGACGCCGGCGGCGTCGGTGAGCGGTCTGTACTTGAGCCACCCGGAGGCAAAGTACTTCAACATCGGCCGGCTGGGGCGCGACCAGGTCGAGGACTACGCGGCGCGCAAGGGCGTCAGCGTCGAACAGGCCGAACGGTGGCTGGGGCCGAACCTGGGGTACTGAGGGCTCCAGCGGGTTGTCTCAAGTCGCCGCCGGCTCGGCCCGCCTACAACAGCTTTGGCTTGGACAACCGCCCGTTAACCTCCGGCAGCATTCGTCTGATGATCTCCGCACTCCACGGCTCGGAGATAGTCCCATTATCGATATCTCGCGCCAGATCATCGACAGAAACGAAGCTGCCGCTCACGGAGTTCCCTCGTCGCTCGAAAAACTCGACGCTGCTCAAAGCGACAGCGACGTCATCGAAGTGCGCTCGCCATTCGTACACGATAGCCGCGTGTTGTTGCGTGTGCCGTCGTGATTCGTTGCGAAGGTGGATTGCACCGAGCAAGCGCAGTTGGGTGATGTCGATGCTCAGTCGTAGCTCCTCTTGCAGCTCTCGGACCGCGCCGCGCAGAATCGAACTGCCGTTGGTGCCATCCTCACGCCTGACATGACCGCCAGCCCAAATGACTACCTTCTGGTGAAGAAGGTCATCGGCTCGTTGTTCCTTTCGCCTCAGTCGAAGGACATGGCCAGTGCGATTGCGGACGACGACGACAGGAAGCGCCTGCACAAGTCCGTCGTTCCCTTCGACAGCTTCCCTGCCCATGAACCGTCCTCTGTCAGCGAAGATGCCAACAAGCGATTTCGCCTGGTCCGCGTCGATCGCGCTAGCACCCGCAAACACCCCTGCCACATCGGCCGCCGGCAGAAAGAGGATCTCCTCCTCCAGTTGCTCCTCGATCAAGTCGAGGACGATCGACGCTACGCGTTCCGCCGTCTTTCGAGGTCCCTCCTTGTCATTGCCTGAGGTATCGACCTCGAAGATCCTAAACATCTTGTTCAAACGTTCCGCCGTCTGGCGCGTCGTTGCGAGCATCTGTGTGAGGACGGGTTCGTTCATGATTGAGCCCGTGGAACCCTGGACCGGCAGAAGACCCATTTCCCGGGCCATCGAATCCGCGGGGCTCACAGTCATCACAATGACGCCAGTGACACGCTTGCGCCAGTCGTCAGCAAGTAGGAACTTCTCGACAGCACTCCGGTCCTTTTCGCGAATGCGCTCGAGGCGACGCATCACGGCCAGCCAGCTCACCGCGTCGAACAGGCCGCGATCCAGGATTAGGATGTGTGGATCCTCCGGTCGAGAAGGCATCTGAGTGCGTTCGAGAATCTGAGCGAGCGTCGTGCACGCAGTCCAGACGTTGAAGTTCGGATGCTGCTTGTCGCGAATGGGACAAATCGATGCACGCTCAACCACGACCTGAACCTTGAACTTACAGCGCTTCAAGAACGTCTGAATCTGGTTGATCGTGCTTGTCTTGCCAGCCTTCGGCGATCCGGCAAACTCAACCACGATAGGCTTTCTTGCACCGTTGAATCTTTTCGCGGCCGACTCGCCACGCTGCTGCAGTCCAGATGTCATGACGCGATGATGGTACGGCGACGCGTCATCGCATGCAAGGCGACAGGGTTCTTGTCTTGTGGTCGTGGTCACTTCGAGAAACGCGCTCAAGCCTTTCCCGCAAGTGCGGTGCGAGGTCCATCGCCGAGACTGGGGATGGCGGCACGAAACTCTTGAGGCCTTCACGGGCACCCGAAGGCTGTTTCGCATCCGTCCCGACCTACATCAACCGGAGCAGCCGAAAGCAATGCGCGCAGCGCTTGTCACATTTACCCATTATGTGGTGAAATAGCGTCGTGCTCGGCCGCAACAACTCCCGCCTGCCTGAGACAAGTTATCTGGGCGAGTTCGAACAGCTCGTGCTGTTCGCGGTGCTGCGGCTCGAGGAAGCGAGCGGTATCGCGATTCACGACGAGATCGAGCTCCGGACGGGTCGGGATGTGTCGCCTGGCGCGATCTACACGACACTCGGCCGGCTCGAGGAGCGCGGCCTGGTGACCTCGGTGGTCCTCAGACCCGAGCCAGGCCGTGTCGGCCGGCCGCGAAAACACTACACGCTGCGGCCCGCCGGCGCGAGAGCCTTGCGCGATGCCTACGCCGGTCTTCAGGCGCTGGCCGGCGGCTCCCTGACGAAGTTGACTCACATCGCGAAGGGCTGACGATGACCGAAGATTCTCACGGTCGGCCCACCAGTACGAGTCGCCTGCGTTGGCTCGCCGCGAGGCTCGTGCGAGGACCACACAGCGAGCTCATCATTCACGATTTGGAAGACTTGCACGCGCGTGACCGCGCGCGTGGCATGTCCACGTGGCGAGCGCACTGGCGCTACGGGCGCTACCTGTTCCATTCAGCGTTCAGCGTCTGGCGCGCCGATCGCCCGTGGCCAAGCACGCGAGACGGGGAGTGGAAGAAAGCGATACGAGGAGGTTCGATGCTTCAGGACTGGAAATTCGCTCTGCGTCTCTTCCGGAAGCACCCGGCCCCTGTCGGCATCGCCATCGGAGGGCTCGCCCTCGCGATCGGCGTCGTGGCCTCTGTCTTCACCATCGTCGATGCCTCACTACTGCGGCCCTACGGCATGGACCAGCCCTCGTCAGTCGTCAGTGTCGGTCGGCCTGGTCACGGGTGGAGGTACTGGCCGTACGCGACGTTCCTGAAGATGCGGGATGAGGCGGTGCTCACACGCGTGGGGGCCGCGCTGGACGACAAGGTTCGATTCAGCTCCGTTCCAGCCGCCGACGGCACCTCCAGCCGGCACATCCTGTTCGTGAGCGGTGGATACCTTCAAATGCTTGGCGGCCGGCCGTCACTTGGACGCGCGTTAGAGCCCTCCGATGACATGGCTGGTGCGCCACCCGTCATCGTGGTCAGTCATCACTTCTGGTCCACCGAGCTCAAGGCCGATCCGTCCGTCGTCGGCAAGACGATGTGGCTGAATGGCTCGGGGGCGACGCTCGTCGGTGTCCTGCGGCCGGACTTTACCGGACCGGTCAAGGTGCGACCATCCGTCTGGGCGCCATTCGCCGTGCTCGACGATGTGCGCGGGGGCCCGCCGCTGGATGCCACTTCGAGGCTGTCCGTCGAGGTCGTCGCTCGACTGGCGCCGGGCGTGGCTGCGCGAGCGGCGGAAGAAAATCTCTCGGTGATCGTGAAACGTTCGATCCCGCCTGGGTCGACGTCGAGTGAGAACCCGACCGGGCAACTGGTCCAATTGAACAGCGCGGCCTCGCCGATCGCGAGCGCGCGCGGTAGCGACGCCGCTGAAGCGTACACGGGGCTCGCGATCATCATCAGCATCCTCGGGTTGGTCCTCGCCGTGGCGTGCGCGAATACCGCGAACCTCCTCCTGGCCGCGGCGACGACTCGGATGCCGGAGATGGGCATCCGCCTCGCGCTGGGGGCCAGCACACGCCGCCTCGTCAGGCAGATGGTCAGTGAGAGTGTGCTACTTGGATTGATAGCAGGAGGCTTCGGTTTTCTTCTTGCCATCTGGCTCGTGCCGATCCTCACGACGACGCTCGAACTCGAGCTGTCTCCGGAATTCAGCGCGGCTCCCGACGGGCGGGTGTTTCTGCTGACGGTCGCGGTGGCCGTCCTCTGCGGTGTCGGCGCAGGCCTCTCGCCGGCACGACACGGAGCACGGGGCAACGTGCTCTCGGCACTGAAGGCCCAAGGCCCGAGTGGCGTCGCCGTGTCGTCACGACTTCGGACGTCGTTTGTCGTCTTCCAGGCCGCGGTATCGATGCTCATGCTCGTCGTCGCGGCGCTTCTTGCGCGCACCGCGCTGCACATGACGCGCATCGACACCGGATTCGATGCCGATCGCCTGCTCGCGGTATCCGTGGAGCCTCCGCGGTCCGGCTTCGATCAACCGGTCTACTTTCGAGCAGCGCTCGCGGCTCTGCGCGAGATGCCGTCGGTCGAGCACGTGTCCGTCGCGCACTATGGACCGTTCGGCGGCGGCAGCGGGACCCTTCTCGTACAGGCTGGCAACTCGTACGAGCTGAGCACGAATCGAACGGATGCGGACTATTTTCTGACGACTGGCCTACGCATTCGACGCGGGCGCACGTTCACCGCCGACGAAGTGACCGGTGACGCGCCGGTGGCCGTCATCAGCGACAGCGTTGCGCGCACGTTTTTCCCGGGATCCGATGCCGTGGGCATGTCGCTGTCGAATGTTCCAGCAAGACGCGGTTGGCAGGAGCACGCCACGATCGTAGGCGTCGTATCCGACTCGCTGATGACGTATCTGCGCAGCCAGGACCACGGAGCCATCTACCGCCCGATCAGGCAGCAGCAGTTCGGGCCATCGGGCGTCTTTACCGACCAGGGGGTGCCGCACCCTCCAGACCTGATCATTCGAACCGCGAACCCGGGCAGGGCCGCGCGTGACGTTGAAGACGCTCTTCGGCGGATCGACCCTCGGGTGCGGACCACCACGACGTCCGTTAGCGATCGGATCGAGGCGTTCCTCGGCGGGAAAAGGATGTTCGCCTCGGTGTTTGCCCCGATGGCGGTTCTGGCGGTGCTCCTCGCCGCGCTTGGCGTCTTCGGCGTGACGGCGTTCGTCGCGAGCCAGCGCGCGAAGGAAGTGAGCCTCCGTATCGCGATGGGCGCGTCATCCACCGATGTGCTGCGGTTGCTCGTCAAGGACAGCGTGCGTCCAGTCATCATCGGCCTCGCCGTCGGCCTGGGCCTCGCACTTGTTGTCTGCCGCGTGTCGGCTTCGATGTTTCCAGGGATCAGCCCGTACGATCCCCTTTCGATCGGCGGCGCGACAGTGTTTCTGCTGGCCGGCGCACTCGTTGCGGTCGCCATCCCCGCGCGTCGAGCTTCCAAGGTGGATCCGGCCAGCCTCCTGCGCCAGGTCTGATGGAAGCGCTTTTGTTGGAGGCTGGAGCCTCAGTCCTCACGGCACAAAGATCAGCACCCGCGACGGTTTCGGGCCCCTGATCAAGAACTGCGCAGCCTGCTGGCACTCTGATGTCGCCGCCCGTGAGCAGTCGATCACGACCGGTCGGGTCCGATCGAGCTCAATCCAGGAGCGCACGGCCAGTTCGTCGCGCGGGATGTTGAGGGCACCGTTCCGGTGCGCTCGTTTGAAATCCGTGCGCTCACGGATGTCGAGCAGAGTTGGCCGCGGAAGGGCCGCCTGCATCCGCGTGAGTGCGGTCTCGTCGATCTCGAGATCCGCCGCCACCACGTGGCCGCCGATGACAACGGGAGGCGGCGCCCCGGTGCGAGTCCCGGGAGGCGACGCCCCGGTGCGAGTCCCCGGCGGAGAGGTAGGCGGACCACTGGCGGGTTCGGGCTTGGGACCGCCCGGCAGGTCCTCCGCGTTTGCCACGCGGCTACGTCCGTTCGTGATTTGAAAATAGAACGTGATCTTGCCACGTACGCCGTACTGCTCTGAACGGCCCATCACACTCGTCGGCGGGATCTCCCAGTTGAGAAGTGCGTCGCGAATGGCCGCCGCGATGGCATCGTCGGGAGCCTCGAGGACAGTGACGCTCGCCACGCGCCCGTCCACGCCACTGGCGATCGCCGCGACCGCAACACCGGTGCTTTTCTTCGCGACCGATTCGGCAGGGTACAGTGGCATCGGTTTCTTCGTCGCGACTCGGCGAATGCTGGACTCCGCCTTGTTGACTGTGCTGGTCTGAGGCGCGTGACTCAGCAGCGGCGCCGAAACGGCAAGAACAAAGGCGACGACTTTCGCGGACATGAGACCCCCTTCTATCTATTCGGATCGAAGCGCCACGGCGGGATCGACGCGAGACGCACGCAGGGCGGGGAGCAGGCACCCTGCGGTGCCGGCAGCCCAAATTGAGACGGAGGCCGCAGCGAATGTGAGCGGATCGGTTGGAGCCACCCCAAACAGCAGGCTTTCGATCCCTAGGGCAAACAGGCCAGACGCCACCAGGCCAAGCGCCCAGCCCAGGCCGATGAGACGTGCACCCTGACCCAGTGCCATTCCCGCGACTCGTGCCGGCGTCGCGCCGAGCGCGAGGCGAAGACCAATCTCCGGCGTCCGCTGGCGAATTGTGAATGCCAGCAACGTGTACAGCCCGACGCAGGCGAGAACGATCGCCACGCCGCCGAATAGGCCGAAAAGCATGGCGCCGAGCCGCCACGACTGGACCCTCGCGTCGGCGAGGTCCTCGAGCGGGCGCACGTTGATG
>CAZSNV010000285.1:0-4007 GCA_964608035.1 uncultured Gemmatimonadaceae bacterium
GCCAGCGGCGTCAGCGAGAATGACGTCGTCCGGCGACGTGTTGGCGAGCACCCAATCCACGACCTCCGCGCTGCGCTGCTGAAACAGCGGCGCAATGACGAGCGTGTCGCGCGCCAACGGATCGCGAAGCGCAACCAATATCTGCCGCGAAGTCGACTGCCACATGTACAGGGCGGCCAGCGCAGCCACGGTCAGTGATGCGCGGATCGCCCACCCCGGCGCGCGGTCGAGCGCCCGCCCAACACCGAACGCCGCGGCGAGTCCCGCGAACGGCAACGCGGCAATGACGAACCTGTCCTGCGTGAATGGCCAGAGCATCACTACCGCAACCGTTGCAACGAGCGTCAGCACGAGCTCCGGTCGCCGGCGTCTCAAAAGCCAACACCCGAATGCAGCTGCGACAGTCGCGGCAAGGAACAGCAGCTGCGCCTTCCCAGAGTCCCATCCGACGAGAACGCGGCCCGAGAGTGCGGAATACTCTGGGATGTTCGTGACGATCGTGGTTTTGATGAAGCGAGCCAGCGCGCCAAGGTCGCCGACCGGGATCCACGAGGTGTATGGGATCTGGTCCATCTGCGTTGTGCGCGGTCCAACCGCCACCTCTCGCGCGAGCCAGACGCGCCACGCGAGCACGGGAAAGAGCGATGCCGCCGCAGTGATCGCGGCCGCGCGCCACGTCGCCCGCCGAAGCAATAACGCAATGAGAATCGCCGGAATCAGCACGATCGCTTGCGCGCGGAATAGGACCGACGCCGCGAGCACGAGCCCGAGCCCGATCGCCGTCTTAGTCGTACGCGGGCGCCCCTCCTCGGCGCGACGACGGAGCGCGTCCGCGAGAATAAGCGCCGCGGCCCAGGTGAGCAGATACCACGGCTCGCTCACCGCACCGGCGTAGAAGCGAATGCTTCGCTGTAAGAGCACCGGCATGAGCACGAGCACGGCAGTCAGCACGAGGCCATTGCCGAGCGAGTAACGCGAGTACCAGAAAAGGAAACCGGCGCCCAGCGCGACCGCGCCGATGGTGAGCCAGAGCCCGAGCCAGAGCGTTCCGTCGAGGGAGCCGGTGATGCCCCACGCGAGCGCATAGACCAGCGGCACGCCGGGCGGGAACTTCTCGTGAACGGGCGCGCTGACCAGATGAATCGAGTGGTAGCCCTGGCCGGTAGCGATCGCCTTCGCCAACGACACGTAGACCACGTCGTCGTACATGGTGCCGAGCGATCGGACCGGGTCCGGGCGGAGCGCGACATAAACGGACAGGACGAGCAGACCGGCGACCGCTGCTTCGAGGAGGAAGCGCCGGCGTGAAGGCGTCTTGCGCGCTTCGACGACTTCAGTCTCTAACTCGGCCGCGTCGCCGGTGGGCTGTGCCATGGGGCATATGATGATCCACCGCGGACCCGAACACACAAGTCCAATCGTGTGGACACTACCGTGTTTCCTCTGAAGGACGCCCGGATCGTAAGTGCTGACACGACAACCTCCCGCGATACGGCATGACCCCTGCCTTCGGAGTATCGAATGCAGTGCACTTTCGCAGGGAGGAAACTCATGAAAACCAGACTCGTCCGTTTGATGATGCTCGCCGGACTCGTCGCGCTTGCCGCTTGTGGGAATGAGGCGGCGAAAATTGACGAACTCAGAAAGGACCTGATGCTCGCTAATCGCGCATATCCGTATCAGCCATACATGACGCCACTTGAGCAAGGGTACGGTTATGCACCCGGTTACCAGCCGCGGCCTTACGTGAACGGCGGATACACCCCGGTCACCGCGCGCTCGACACCAGTCGCAAGACGCGCGCCGGTTTATGCGAGCACGACGACCCGCGCCCCAGCAACGCGAGTCGTGAAGAACACCAAGCGTGACGCGATCATCGGTGCAGCGGCGGGCGCGGCGATTGGCGCCGTCGTCAGTCGAGATAGGGTGAAGGGTGCAGTCATCGGCGCCGCCGCCGGCGGCATTCTCGGGGCCGTGATCGGCAACAACGTCGACAAGAAGCGCGTCCCGATCCCGTAGACCTTCGAACGAAACCCGCAGAGAAGACGCCGCGGTCCACCGATCGCGGCGTCTTTATCTAGTGCGCCAGAATGGGAGTGTCGTGCCACTGTCTCTTGGGGGAGCGCGTCGTGAAACTTCACAACTGCCGCAGCAACGGTTGCCGATCGCACCTAACGCCGTAGCCTTCCTGCTGCGCACAAAGCCGGTGTGTTGAGGATCAGAGGCCTCGCCGTGAAAGCGAGTCGTCGAATTCGTCGAACGGCACTAAACCGAACGCACTAGGCACGCATTCCGCACACATTCACACGAAAGAGGCACTGCCTCCAGTGGCCGACTTCGCGTAACTCATAGGTTCCTTGAGATGCTCCTCCTGCGCTCGACCGCGCAGCAAGCGAACCGAGTGAGCGCAGCAAGTGACCGAGAGCTGAGGGGATAACGACAAACGGCGGGCGCAAAGGCCCGCCGTTGTCATTGCCCCTCCTGGGCTCGAACCAGGACTCTTCTGATCCAGAGTCAGACGTGTTGCCAGTTACACCAAGGGGCAGTTCACTCTCCCGCCAGCTACACTTCCCGCCGGATCGGGGTACGCAACATACCCCGCCATACACCCCGCGGCAACCCCTCGGGAACCTCGTAACCTCTGGCAGCACAGTCCTTTGCGACGCGCGCGCAACCCGCTGGCCGCGGCCAGTTTGGCCTTCATCTTCCTCCTCGTCGCGGGGGCATGCCGTGGGTCCATAGACGCCTTCGGCGCTAACCCGGCCTACGCGCGTCAGGCAGCCGAGAACGCCTTCGCCGGCTTCGCATTCCGATTCTACGAAGTACGACGCGATTCGAACTTCAATCGCGCTCGCAACCTGATGGGGCAGTACGCGCTCATCCCCTCCCGACTCTATCGCGACAGCACGCTCTGGAACGCTCGGTCCGGCGACAGCACTCGCACCCTCCTCGTCGCCGCGGCGTTCACCAACAACCACTACACGTTCGCCGCCAATCGTCAGGCACCGCACCCGCGCGCGCTCGGCGACCAGCGACACGCGCTCAACCTCAAGTGGCTCGGCGGCGGCGACTACGAATGGTTCACGATGGTGGATCATGCCATCGGTCCCGCCAAACCGGCCGCGATCGGCGCCGCGATCATGGCGACCCTCACCGCGGCCGAGGGACAGACGCCTGACGAGTCACTGGCCGACGCGCGTCGCACGTTTCCCGGGACGGGCCGGCATCTGGCGCAACTCTTCACCATCGACTCGCTGCGCACGACAATCGACGGTGGCGCGACGACAACGACGTTCGCCGTCAGCTTCCATCCGGAGCGCTTGCAGCCGCGCTATCCCTACTTCGCGGGGTTCGTCTCGAAGTACATCACCCCGACCGTGTACCGCGCCCAGCTCACCGACCACCAGGGGCGCCAGTTCTTCGACGCGACTGGGCGTGACGGGCGTCTCACCGTGCGGCTCCGCTCGCGCGATCACAGGCTCGTCTCCCTGGGCGGCGTCCCCGTGCCGATGCCCGATTCGCTGCGGCTGACGGTCGACGTCTCGTTCAAGTACGGGATGTTCCGCGTCGGCTTCACGAACCTGGTCGGCGACTTTACGATCGAACGCGGCGAACACCAGCGGGCGTGGATGATGCGGTTCCGCCGGGAACCGGCATGGCACTTCCCGCTGGCGATGGACAAGCTGATCAGGAACCCGCTGCGGCGGCCGTTCCAGGGACGCGGAGCGGAAGCATCGTTAGGCGTCCGGGACGACCTCGGGCCCCAGACCGTCAGCCAGCGCCACGCCCGGTTCGTCGTCAACGAGAGCGCGATCATGCGCTGGCTGGGCCGCCTTGGCGCCTCGGCGTTCGGCGATTTCAGCGGCCGGACGGAGCTCGAGGAGAACCTCTTCCTTTACGAAACGTTCGAAGCACTCCGACGGGATGTGACTCGGGACTAGCGTCCTCTGAGAGCGTCCTCTGAGAGCGTCCTCTGAGAGCGTCCTCTGAGAGCGTCCTCTGAGAGC
>CAZSNV010000285.1:4107-6267 GCA_964608035.1 uncultured Gemmatimonadaceae bacterium
GTCCTCTAAGAGCGTCCTCTAAGAGCGTCCTCAAGAACGTCCACGCCCCCAGAGCACGCCGTTAGAGCACGCCGTTAGAGCACGCCGTCAGAGCACGCCGTTAGAGCACGCCGTTAGAGCACGCCTCTCCAAAACAAAAACGCGCCACCAGCATGCTGGCAGCGCTTCTCTCGAACCCACTCCCGGATTTGCCGTGCACACCGCCATTGGAACTCTACGTCCTACCGGACGGCGGCCGGCTTATATCCAGGAATCTAATGGAGCTGAGGGGAGTCGAACCCCTGGCCTCTGCAGTGCGATTGCAGCGCTCTCCCAGCTGAGCTACAGCCCCGCAAATAGGAGCGCGCCACCCCACACCATCTTCCGGTCGCACTCCGGCTTTATACGACACGACCCCGCTCGAGCGGGGCCGGACCGTCAACACGAAAGCTATCGGTGCCAAGCCGGAAGTCAACCAGTCATGCCCAAGACGGATCGAGCAGTGTGTGTGTAACACATTGCGCGACATTCTGTTCCATCGGACGGGTTCGCGTCCTCCGTCCTGCACCCGCTCGGGCGGCCGCGGCGCTTTGGTGCGCCGCAGCCATCACGATTCGGGACTACGGAAGTTCAGCTGCGCCCAGCGTCGGACGTACCGATACCTGGGGCGAGCGCGGAGAAGTCGAGGGGTAACCCTCGCGGCTCACCGATACCGCCGTCTCGCGATCCTGGAAGCGTGGCGTGGCACCGTTCGCACCGTTCGCCTGTGCCGCCGCCTGCCGTGCACGACCCCGGGCCTCACCACCCGCGCGGCCGATGGCTTCCATGTGAGCGCGATCACGACTCACCACCTCTCCACCCTTCCTGCCGGCGCGACGTGCTTCGTCAGCCGTCCACTCGTGCGCCGTGCCCTTCGCATGTGCAGCCTTGCCGCCTTTGCTGGCAATATCCCGCTGCCGCGAAGAATCCATCGATGCGAAACCTCTCTTGCTCTTCCCGCTCATAGACCCTCCCACAGGCGATGAAATCGGGTGAATGCGCACCGGTCATTCGATCCGATGCGTGCTGGCCAAACCGGCTCCAGCGAAAAGCTGATGGTACGCTCCAGCGAAGTGCTGATGGTACGCGATGAAGATGGATCGAGCTCTGGAGTACTGTCTGGAACTTGGATCACACAGAAAATGGGACCTTCAAACCGTTCTCCCGGGGGAAATGCGCCACAATCACGTCACTATATTTTGACCGCCATGCCGCTATCTCTGCGATTCCTCGGCACTTCCGCCGCACGCCCTACCGTCGAACGTAACGTCGCCTCAGTTGCTCTTCTCCGCGAAGGGGAAGCGTTCCTGTTCGATTGCGGTGAGGGCACCCAGCGCCAGATGATGCGCTACGGAATCACCTTCAATCTCGACGACATTTTTTTCACGCACTTTCACACTGACCATCTGCTCGGCGTCGTGGGACTCATGCGAACGATGTCACTCCAGGGTCGCACAGCATCTTTGCGTCTCTGGGGTCCAGTCGGCGCTGAACGCATGCTCCGACGTGCTGAATCCCTTGGTTCTGACCGCCTTTCCTTCGGACTCGAAATTCGCGAACTCACTGCCGGTGACGCCATTCCCCGTAAGGGCTATCTCATCCATACCTTTTTGTTGGATCATCGCGGTCCGCCCTCCATCGGATATGTGATTGCAGAGGATGAAAGGCGCGGACGGTTCAACCCCGCGATCGCTGCCGATCTTGGCATCCCGGAAGGACCGCTGTGGGGCCGCCTTCATCGCGGCGAGGCAGTCACGCTGGACGACGGCCGGGTGATTGATCCGTCGAACATGGTGGGCGAGACGCGCCCGGGCCGCCGCGTCGTAATCACTGGAGATACAAGGCCTTGCGCCGCAACCATTGTCGCATCCGAAGGGGCCGATCTCCTCGTCCACGAAGCAACGTTCGGAGATGAAGAGGCCGATCGAGCCGTGCAAACTGGCCACTCAACGGCCCGCGAGGCTGCCCAAGTCGCCAAGATGGCGGGCGTGCGTCAGCTAGTCCTTACGCACGTTTCCGCCAGGTACACACGCGATGCCGGAGAGCTGGAGCTGGAAGCTCGCTCGGTGTTTCCCCAGTCGCGGGTCGCGCGCGACGGTTTGGAAATTGACGTCCCGTTTCGGGATGCGGGGCCTGGAGACT
>CAZSNV010000286.1:0-6225 GCA_964608035.1 uncultured Gemmatimonadaceae bacterium
TCTACACCCACGACACCGTCCAGTGGGCGCTGTCGGGTGGACTTGCCGCGAAGAAGGCCGGCCCTGTGACCATTGGCGATCGCGTGTACATCGGTCCTCAGAGCATCGTGTCCCTCGGCGTGACGGTGGGCGCTCAATCGGTGGTGGCGGCGCAAAGTTTCGTGAACAAGGACGTGGCGCCGAGGACCATCGTGGCGGGCACACCGGCACGACGGATCGGCGTCGTGGCGGGCGCGGGTCCCAACTTCAGCTTTGAATTTGACCGTGCCCCGGAGGAGTCGCCGTCGTGACGCGCCTCGTGCCCGGTGGCGGTGAGACGCACGTCGCACACGCGAAAGGACTGCGCATCGAGACCACGGGCGGGCTGAGGATATGCGCCCGCTGCATCTATGATTCCAGCATCGCGGGGATCTCATTCGACGAGGACGGTGTCTGCAACTATTGTCGCCAAGTGGAGGAGCTGGAGCGGCAGTATGGAACGGGGACGCCGCGGGGCGAGAGAGCGCTCGCAGCGATCCTCGCCGAGATCAAAGCGAAGGGCGCGAGGAAGAAGTACGACTGCGTCATCGGCGTGAGCGGCGGCACCGACTCGTCGTATCTGCTCGTCAAGGCCGTGGAGTGGGGCCTGAGGCCGCTGGCCGTGCACTACGACAACACGTGGAACAGCGCCATCGCCACTGAAAACATCCGCAAGGTCACGTCAGTTCTCAACGTGGACCTGTACACGCACGTGCTGGATAACCGCGAGTCAGGGGATATCTTCAGATCTTTCCTCATGGCCGGCGTGCCGGAATTCGACGCGTCCACGGATATCGGATTCGTCCAGACGTTGCGGAGCGCGGCGGGGAAGTTCGGTATCAAGTACATCCTCGAGGGCCACTCCTTCAAGGCTGAAGGCGTGGCGCCGATGGGCAAGAACTATTTCGATGGCAAGTATATCGCCGACATCCACCGCAAGTACGGCGCCGTGCGCCTGCGAACGTTCCCGAACTTGACGTTCTGGCAGTTCATGAAGTGGGCGCTGATCTACCGTCAAAAGTTCATTCGACCACTGTGGTACGTCCAGTACTCGAAGGAGGAGGCGAGACGGCTGCTCGTCGAGAAGACGGGCTGGAAGTATTACGGCGGGCACCATCTCGAAAACCACGCCACGTCCTTCTTGCACGTCGTCTACAACCCGCAGAAGTTCGGCCTCGACAACCGGAACCTGACGCTGGCCGCCGATGTCCGCGCGGGGGTGATGAGTCGTGAGGAAGCTTTACGGGTCTACCGCTCTCCTCTGACGCCGGACCGCGAGCTGATCGCGTATGTGAAGAAGCGCTTGTCCCTCACCGACGAGCAGTACGAAGGCATGATGAACGGTCCCACTCGCTCGTTTCGGGATTTCAAGACGTACAAGCGGCGCTTCGAGCGGCTGCGACCGCTGTTCTATCTTCTCGCACGGGCGAATCTGGTGCCGATGAGCTTCTACCTCAAGTATTGCTTTCCGCTCCACGAGAGCAAATGATCGCCATCGTCGACTACGGAATTGGCAATGTGGGGGCCATCGCCAACATGCTCAAGAGGGTCGGCTCCAGCGGCATCATCGCCTCCGACCCGGCGGTGATCGCGAAGGCCGACAAGCTGATCCTTCCCGGTGTGGGGGCGTTCGACGCGGCGATGCAGCGCATCAACGAATGTAATCTTCACGTCGTCCTCGCCGAGAAAGCGCTCGGTGAGCGGGTGCCCGTCCTCGGAATCTGCTTGGGTATGCAGCTGCTCACCGAATCCAGCGAGGAGGGACACCTGCCCGGCCTGGGCTGGATACCGGGCAAGACGCTGGCCTTCCGGGGCCGGATCGATGGGGCATTGAAGGTGCCTCACATGGGCTGGAATCTCGTCGCGCCGCAGACCCCGAGCGCGCTCACCGAGGGTTTGGACAAAATAGGCGAGCCGCGCTTCTACTTCGTTCACTCCTACTTCGTGCAGTGTGAGGACAGGAGGAATAGCATCCTCCGGACGACCTACGGCATGCCCTACGACTCGGCGATTCAGCGGGACAACATCTACGGCGTCCAGTTCCACCCCGAAAAGAGCCACCGGTTCGGCATGAAACTGCTGGAAAACTTCGCGGGAATCTAGGTGCTGCGCACGCGAATCATTCCCTGCTTGTTACTGAAGGGTGAAAGTCTGGTCAAGACGGTGCGCTTCAAGAATCCTGCCTATATCGGTGATCCGGTCAACACCGTCAAGATTTTCAACGAGCTGGAGGTGGACGAGCTCGCGTTTCTCGACATTACCGCGAGCAGGGATAAGCGGGGACCGAATTTCCGGATCCTGCAGGAAGTCGCGAACGAATGTTTCATGCCTGTCTCGTATGGGGGCGGCATCGCGGATGTCCTAACGGCTGAGCGCATTTTCGAGGTCGGTTACGAGAAAGTGGT
Source organism: uncultured Gemmatimonadaceae bacterium (assembly GCA_964608035.1). Lineage (GTDB taxonomy): Bacteria > Gemmatimonadota > Gemmatimonadetes > Gemmatimonadales > Gemmatimonadaceae > JABWBJ01. Next base: position 2,424 of record CAZSNV010000286.1, read on the forward strand.
GATCAATACCGCCGCCCTCCATACCCCCCAATTGATTCGCGATCTGGCACGCCGCTTCGGCAGCCAAAGCGTCATCGTCGCCATCGATGTCAAGAGCTCCTGGGGCAAATACCATGTGACCAGCCTGTCCGGGACCGCCAACCCAGGGCGTCACCCCGTCGAATGGGCGGCAGAGGTGGAGCGTCTCGGCGCCGGCGAGATTCTCTTGACGAGCATCGACCGCGAGGGGACGTGGAAGGGCTTCGACGTGGAGCTGACGGCCCGGGTGGTAGAGGCCGTCTCCATTCCGGTCGTCGCCAACGGCGGCGCCGGAAGCGTGGAGGACATCGGCGAGGTGGTGAAAAAGAGTCACGCCGCCGCGGTCGCCCTCGGCAGCATGGTGGTCCGTCAGAAGCAAGGCATGGGAGTTCTCGTCAATTTCCCGGATGCAGGAAAGCTGAAAGCGGTCCTGGTGTGAGCGGCTTCACCTACACGGAATACCGGCGAATCTTCGCGGCGTCGCTGGAGCACGGCTACCGAGTGATCACCTTACGTGATTACTTCGCAGGAAAGTTTTCCGACCGCGAGAAGATTGTGGTGAACAGAGTCGACATCGACGTGAAGGTGGACCGCGTGCCACGCCTGGCGGCGATCTACCGGGAGCTGGGGGTCACGGGGTCGTTCTATGTCAGATTGCACGCCCCCGCCTACAATCTTCTGACCTTCGGCAACATCGCGATCGTGAAGATGCTTCTCGCCGACGGCCATGAAGTGGGTCTCCACACGGAGCTCATGGACGCGAAGGGCGTATGCGGGATCGACCCTGCCTGCCTGTTGCGTTCGGAGCTCGCGCTGTTCGAATCCCTGTTCGGCGAAAAGGCCGCCGGTACGGCCTCGCATGGCGACATGACTCCTCACAACAACCTCGACTTCTGGAAGGCCCACCGCCCAAAAGATTTCGGGCTGTTGTATGAAGCGTACGACGCCGCCCTGTGGAACAACTGCCGGTACGTGTCCGATTCCGAGTGGACACGGTGGAAGGTCTATGAGGGGGGAACCCTGCGCGAGGGGGATCACAGGGACCCTGTGGCGCACATGGAAGAGGGTGTCACCGTGCTGCATCTGCTCACGCATCCGGAGAGCTGGTACGACCGGTACATCTATGAGTGAGTGGCTGCGCGCGCGCCGCACATGAAAGGCGACCACGGAGGCCTCGTGACGGGAACGGCGACACGTCGCTATGGCGTCGCGGACATCCTGGCCGTCATCGGGTGTGAGTACCGCCTCGAGGGCGACTCCGCAGGGGTGTGGGTCGATCACCCGGGACTGGTGTGGAGCGCACGGGAGCATGCGCTGGTGTGGGTGAGTGCCGTGCGGCACGACAAGCAAGCACTCGTCAACGGCACGCGCGCGCCCGTCGTGATCTGCGGCCATGAGGTGACGCTCGAAGACGGCGCGGCCGCGAAGTGTCTGATCAAGGTCTCGGATCCTCCTCTGATGTTTGCCCGCGTGGCCGCCGCCTTGTTCGCGGTGGCCAGGCCGGCGAGCTTCATCCACCCCACCGCATCCATTCATCCGGAGGCGGACATCGACGCCACCGCGTGGATCGGTCCCTTTTGCGACATTGGCCGTGGCGTGGTGGGCCCGCGGGCATACTTGGCGGGCCACATCACCGTCCACGACAATGTCCGGCTCGGGAGCGACGTGTTCGTCAAGGCAGGCGCACGCGTGGGGGGCGAGGGATTCGGCCCGCGCCGCAATGAGCATGGCGCTTTCGAGGCGTTTCCCCACTTCGGCGGCGTCGTCGTCGAGGATCGCGTGCACATCGGGAGCAATGTGGTCATCGACCGCGGCGCCCTCGACGACACACGAATCGGTGAAGGAACCCAGATCAACAGTCTCGTATTGATCGGCCACAATGTGCAGATCGGCAAGCACGTCCTCATCGGCGCCAATACCGGCATCTATGGCGGGTCGCAGGTGGGCGACTTCTCGTCGATATGGAACTCGTGCACGATCTTCGACGGTCTGCGGATCGGGTCCCGGGTCGTCGTGGGGGCCGGATCGCTCGTCACGAAGGATGTCCGTGATGGCGCGCACGTGCGGGGAGCGCCGGCACGCGAGATCGCCATATGAACATCGCCCTCGTGGACAACATGAACAACAACTTCTTCGCGCTTGCCCGCTACCTGCGCGACCTCGGCGCGGACGTCGATCTGTACCTCATCCCGGGCGCCAACAAGCATTTCCACCCGCAGTGCGACACATTCGACGATGTATCGAGTATGGCGTGGGTGAAGACCTTCCCCACGTCGTACCGGTGGTACAACTGGCTGACGCTCGAGAAGACGTCGCACGACATGTTCAAGCGCTACGACCTCGTCGTCGCATGCGGCTATGCGATGGGAATGCTCCGCAAAGGCGGCGTGCAGCCGGACGTGTTCATCCCGTTCGGCACCGACCTGGTCCACATTCCCTTTTGGTCCGAGTGGTCGGGCCGAGGGCACGTGGCGAAGCGCGTGATGTCGATCCCCATGCGCCTATGGATCAGCCGATGGCAACGCGAAGCGATTCGTCATGTCCGTCTCGTCGTCTCCAACCCCTCCCACGGTCTGTATGCGGACGCGCTGGGAAAGCTCGGCAAGACGTGCCTCAACATGAGCGTGCCCATGGTGTACAACACCTACGCCTTTCCTCGTGACACGAGCTGGGATGAGTTGGCGGAGAGGGACTTTGTGGTATTCAATCATTCACGACACATCTGGCGGTCCAATCCGGACGGCATGTCGGATTTCGCGGCTCACGGGGGCAACAAACGGAACGACAAGGGCATACGAGCATTTGCGAGGTTTCTCCGGACCACGTCTTTTCGATCCCCGGTCTTCGTCACCTTTGAATACGGCCTCGATGTCGCCCACTCGAAAGACCTCGTGGCCGCCCTCGGCATCGAGAAGCACGTCATATGGAAGCCGCTGTCCGAGCGCAGGCACATCATGCACGGACTCCGGTACGCGAGCCTGGCGTTGGACCAATTCCGTGACGGCCTGTCGGGCATCGGCGGCGTCGGCTATGAGGTCATGGCATCCGGTGTTCCGCTGCTCACGTATACCAATGGTGCCGCCGCCGATGCAGCGCATCCCTTCTACCGGGCTCCCATCGTCGACGTGCTTGAGGAGGACGAGATCTTCGATGTCTTCGTCGATTATGAGCGTAGTCCCGAGCGGTATCGGGCGCTCGGCATCGCAGGAAAGCACTGGTTCGAAGACCATCTGGGTGTGGGCCTCGTGCGCAGATATCACGAGCTCTTCCAGCAGCTGTGCCGAGGCAAGCAGCTGACGCAGGAGAGCCTCGCTGTGCAAGACCTTCGCCGACAAGCGCCCTGGTGATGAGGTGGATCACTTGAGTATCGACGGAAAGGCAAATCTCGAAACGGGACGTTTCGCGTTCGGAGCAAACTGGCAAAGGTTTCTCGCGCTCATCGACGCCGAGCGCATTTGTGGAGCCGAGGAATCCCTCAAAGCCGCCTTCGGCGTGGAGAGACTCGACGGCCAGAGGTTTTTGGATGCGGGATCCGGCAGCGGCTTGTTCAGCCTCGCGGCGCGGCGGTTGGGAGCGCGAGTGCACTCCTTCGACCTGGATCCACAGTCTGTGGCGTGCACAGCGCAGCTGCGGAGTCGATTTTTCCCTGATGATCCGGAATGGACCGTCGAGCACGGATCGCTCCTGGATCGCGAGTACCTCCAGAAGCTCGGCACGTTCGACTTCGTGTATTCCTGGGGGGTGTTGCACCACACAGGCGCGATGTGGCTCGCCTTGGAAAACG
>CAZSNV010000287.1:0-6216 GCA_964608035.1 uncultured Gemmatimonadaceae bacterium
GGGGGTGGGTTCACGGCTGTGGCGCCGGGCACCTATGATCTTGCCACACGTCTCGCCGGCGTGACCACCAACGCGATCACACGGACGGCGGTGTCATTCTCGGCCGGCAAGGTGTATACGATCGGTGCCCGTGGCGACATGACCGTCACGTCGACGACGGCGACCAACCGGCCCTTCCTGGATAACACGGCGAATCGTTAGGGTCACGCGGAGGCGCGGAGGGCGCGGAGGGGTCCCTCGGCGCCCTTTGCTGTCTCCGTGTCTCCACATGAGCAACCGGCGTTCAAAACAACGGCCCCACCCGCAGCCTTTGCGAGTGGGGCCATTTACTACACTGCCAGACCGTCAGGGGATTCGAATGATTCCCGCGGCGTCGAGCGTCGAATTCAAGCCGCTCAGCCGAAGCTGCGAGGATACCTCAGCGTGCAGGTTCGCGAGCGCGGCGCTCGTCGTCAGTGCGCCACTCACCCGGGTGAACGCGCGTTCCGAAGCGTTCCCGAGTCGGACCAGGTCCGCCAGGACAGCGACAGCAACCGTACGCCGCTCGGCGGGGGCATCGCGCGTGAGACGGATCAACACACTCTCGCTGACCCCAGCGTCGAGGGCATCGGCGGTAACAGACAGCTCACCGGCATTGGTCATCTCGACATCCGCGCGCTTCATCGTCTCGGACGCGCGCACCAGGCTTGTCACTCGCGCCTCGACCGCCGTCGCAATCCGCTCGGGCGGAACACGCTTGGCTTCGCCTTCCGCGATCTTGCTCTTGATCAACTCCGCCGGAATCTTCGCCTCGACGGCCGCGGTCATCGCCGCGTCGATACGCGCCTGCGGCGTGCGCGCCTGGGCCTGCCCCGCCGCCTGTCCCTGCGCGCTGGAGCCCGCGTCCTGCGCCGCAAGCGTTACGGGCGCAAGCAGGATCACCGGCATGAGTACTGAGATCATTCTGGACTTCATGGCATCCTCCGATTCTGAAGCGAGCGTCCCGGACTACTCGGCAACGCGCGCAAGTTAGACTTTGCTTCCTTGCTTATGAGACGTTCGGGGCGGGCCCGATTGTCACATCGACTTTCTGACGTTCAGGCGCCGAGCACGCCCTGGTTGCTGAGAAAGGTGCGCAATGCCTCACGAGCGCGGTGCACCCGCATCTTGACGGCGCTCGGCGATGCTTTGGTGAGTTCGGCAATCTCCTCATAGGTGTAGCCCGCATCATGCTTGAGCAGGAAGGCCTCACGGAGCGCCACGGGGATCTGCTCGAGCGCCGCGCGCAACGTGAGATCCAGATCGTCCCGCCCAGCGCGCGGATCCTCGATGCCGTCGGGATCTTCGAGAGCGCTCATGGGCACCGACAGGCGCCGCACGTTGCGCAGTTCGTCGAGGCATAGATTCCTGCAGATCCGGAAGAGCCATGAACGGTAGCTCGCGCCGTCGCGGCAATCCCCGAGATGGTCGAACGCTTTCACCAACGCATCCTGAACCAGGTCGAGGCTCGTATCATGATCGAGCCCCATCCCCCGGGCCTGGCGATAGATCGCGCCCTGGTGACGATGGACGAGCGTCGCGTAAGCGTTGCGGTCGCCGTTCAGGACGCGCACGACCAGCTGCGAATCCTCGGGCTCTCCGCCGTGGAGCGCGGCCTGCATCGGCGCGTTCATCGGACCACCAGCACCGCGACATGGCCACCCATGCCGTCATCGCGGCGACCGGCCACGCTTTTCGGCACGAACCATTCGCCGTCAGGCGACACGAACGCGTAGCGGTAGACCCCCGGTTTGACTGCGACACTGTACACCCAATGGTTGGTCTCGCGCTGCATCGGAACCGGTTTCCAGTCATTGAAGTCGCCGGCGATGGACGGCTGCGTCCGCGATGCGGACACGGGCAGCTTGATTGCCGCGCGACCATTCTCGTAGGCAGAGGGCACGGGTGGCGCAACGACACTCGCACGACGACCCACCAGCACGGACACCCCGACGCTCCACGATGTTTGCGCCGGCTGGAGATAGAGTGGGTCGAACGCATCGTGTCGCGCGCCGGCATCCAGCGACAAAGCGTCATGAAGCCGTAGCCGTGCCCCGGCTGACCAGGGAATCCCTTCCCCGCGATCGCCGGACCATTGGCCGAGACTTCCCCAGGCGCTTCCCAGGGTGGACGCTGTCATTACCGACACACCCGCGTATGTCGAAGGCTCTTCGCCATCCGCTTCGAACCGCCGCATGGCAGGGACGATGGCGAAGGCGCTCGCCGGCGTTAGGGTCAGTTGCACATCAGCGAGGCGAATAGAACGATCGCCCTGCTGCCCGCCGAACCTCGAGACGTAATGCGAGATTCCGGCGCGGGCGTGCAGCTGAAAACGAGAGGCCTCGTAGCCGAGCACCGGCAGTGCCTGACCGGCGACCGCGCGCCCGGAGCGGTCGGCGATAGGCGTTGCCGGCGGATCGAACGGACCCGGAAGCGGCACCGCGGCCTGATCGCGACGATCGTCGGTCAGGAAGGCGTTACCCGAGAGGTCCATGCCCGCCAGGAAGCCGCTGCGGTGTGCCGACAGCCGCTTCCACCCGCCGATACCACCCCAGAGGGCGTCGACCGAATTGGTGGGCACGCCAGCTGAAAGACGAAGACCGGCGCCCGGATCATCGTAGCGCACGCCGACCGCAAAGCTTGGGCGCACGTCCGCAACCGGATCGAGCGAGGAGCGGATGCGCCCTGCGTGCGCGCTCAGGTTCCACTCCTGCGCCGGCAGCTCCGCCACCGAGGTTAGCAGGCGGAGAGCAACGAGCGTGCTCATTCCTCTCATAAGCGCGCGCATCAGCGGCGGCCCTCGTCAGGCGTCAGCACCGCGACGCGACTATTCCTGCCGCCGAAGCCATCGTCGATGCCGGGCGCCATGGGATCCGGCACCCATCGCTCGCCATCGACGACGAACGAGTAGCTGTGAATCCCGGGCTCGAGTGGCACCACAACAGTCCAGACGCCGGGCTCCGAGCGCGTGAGCGTATACGCGGGCTGCCAGCCGGTGAAATCGCCTGCGAGAGCGACATTCTTCGCGTTGGGCGCCTTGAGCAGGAACTGCGTGAACACCTGCTGCGTGCCCTGAAGCGCAACGCGGTCCGGTTGCAGATAGTCTGCAACAACCAGCACCGCCAGCATCACCGCCGCGGCCAAGGCATAGGCCGGCCGCCAGGCAAACGAAATCGCGCGCGGCCGCCACAGCCACTCCGTCAGGGAGCGAGGTTCGCCCGGGTTCTGTCGCAAGCCCACGACTCTGCTCGCCTCACGTTCCTGTATGCGTTGCAGTACGGCAGGCGCCAGATCCGGGAACGGACTTACAGGAATGGCACGCAGAACGTCTCCGATGACGGATTCCGTCTCGCGGAGTTCAGTTAGCTCGTCCGGACTGAGGTCGTCCCGATCGAGGTCGCCGTCGAGTGCTTTGTGTAAGCGTGCCTTCATGTGCGCCTGCGCCGAATGGGTGATGTCAGAGCCGCTTCGGTGGGCCCGTCAGTTACTGGACGGTTGGGGCAGGCCGGATTGTCACATTTGCGCCCGAACTCGCGACGTGGTTGGCGTTTGGGCCGGACTCAAGTTCAGCGTCGCTGAGTCATTTGAAGCATCGCTGCGCTACACAACGGCGAGCCGTGCGCAGGATCACGTTTCAAATGAGGCGTGTGTCCGCACGGAATTCTCCTTGAATCGGCGCTCCGGCAAGGTGCGGTTCGCCTGTCACATCGCAGAAACCGCTGCGCTTAAATCGGGAGGTTCCTGATCACAGACAGCCAGTCCAGGGGTATGCTAGGATGCGGGGCGGATCCTCACCCGCTGCGTTGGGCGGCCTGGACAGTGCATGCTGGCCGACACCACAGCGCAGCTTCAACAGCGGAGGATTTATGTCGCGTACCCTTCACGACAGCCTTTCACATACGCACGCGGAGCGCGGCCCCATGATGGTCGCGCACGAAGGGCATCGAGACGTGCTGGAGAACGGCCACCTCCATTTTGTGCATGGGAATCAGGTCGACGAGCATCGTATTCCGGTCAGCGACATGAATCCGGATCTTTGCACGCCAGGCCACCGCTGCGACGGCCATTCGACGTATCACAAGCACGGGCCGTACTGCGGGCATGAGTCGGTCCCACATGGGGACCATACGGACTACCTCGTCGATGGGCATCTGCACCACGCCCACGGCGACCACTGCGACTTCCACGGCTTTCTCGAGACGGCGTGATCAGGTCGTGGGTCGGGCGTTAGTCGCTTCATTGCCGCGTCAGGCGACGTCCCGGCGACGCCCTTCGAACGGTGTGGAGCATGGCGGTGGCTCACCGCGTAAACGCAGAGCGGTGGACCGCTCACTTGTGGTAAGTAGTCCGGGATTCACGCCGCGGCGACGAACTTGCTGACTCTGACCGCTGAGGCGCGGTGGGGCTTTGTCGAGTCACTAGATTTCAAAGCAGGACTCTTCTCGACAAACACACATGCTGCAACTCCTGAACAGTACGCACGCACACGTTTCCGAGCAGCCGGCGCCCGCGCAGATCGCGAACGATGCTGACCTACTCGATGCCTATTCATCGGTAGTGGTTTCCGCGGTTGAAGGCGTTGGGCCTTCGGTCGCTCACCTGGCAGTCTGGACGCCTCTTCGCCGTGGTCCACGTCGCGGCCACGAAGCGCAGGAGGCGCCGACCGGAACCGGTTCCGGATTCGTCTTCACTCCCGACGGATTCCTGCTCACGAATAGTCACGTCGTCGATGGCGCCACGCGCATCCGCGCGACGTTCGCCGATGGCTCGAGCTACGATGCACATCTCGTGGGCTCCGACCCCGACACCGATCTCGCCGTGCTGCGGGTGCATGGCACGTTCAACGCACCTGCACAACTCGGGGATTCCAGCCGGCTGCGCCCCGGACAGGTCGTAGTCGCAATCGGTAATCCGCTAGGCTTCGCCTCGACGGTGACGTCGGGAATCGTCAGCGCGCTTGGCCGCACGATGCGATCGCAATCGGGTCGTCTGATCGACGCGGTCATCCAGACCGACGCTGCTCTCAATCCAGGCAGCTCTGGCGGTCCACTGGTGGATTCGCGCGGCTATGTCGTGGGTATCAACACCGCGGTGATCGCCGGTGCTCAGGGCATTTGCTTCGCCATCCCAGTGAGCACCGCGCACTTTGTGATTCCGCAGCTGATCGGCGAAGGGCGCGTTCGCCGAGGCTGGATTGGCTTGTCGGGACAGACGATTCAGCTGTCTCGGCGGCGTGTTCAGGTGAGTCACCTGGGCGCGGCGAGTGCGGTCCTGGTGACGGACGTGATTGCGAACGGACCTGGACATGCCGCCGGTATTCGAGCCCGAGACATCATAGTCTCCATCGGTGATTCCCTGGTGAAAGGAATCGACGACATGCAGCGCGTGCTCACCCGCGATAGCATCGATCGGCCGACGCGCGTGACTTTCCTCCGCGAGGGTGTGCAGATGTCCCTCACTCTGACGCCGGCAGAACGATCGCCGGACTAGACGCGCTCAATGGGACTCGCCGCCACACTCGCCGTCAGCTCGCTCATGCGCGGCATCTTCCCGTCCACGTACTTCCTTGACAGGCGCATGAGCTCCGACCGGGTCTCACCCACGAACGGCCCGTGCATAACGATGGGCACGCCCTGACGTTCACCCGCGTACAGCATGACACGTGTCCCGTGCTCGCCCGCAAAGAGGCGCAAGCTCGTGGGGTTCACCGACCGTGTTTGCGCTTCGCGGAGCCATCCCACCTGGCCAGCCTCCAGTAGGGTGTGGTCCGTGCCGACAAACACGCTTCCTTGCAGGACATACAGGAAACCGTTGTACGATGCTGGCACGTCCTGCGTGAATTCGGCGCCGGCATCCAACGTTATGTCGACAGCGATGACAGGCACGTAGTTGTGTGTCGTCGCCTGTACCGGTCCGGAGTTACCGCTGTAGACGCGTGCTTCAACACCCGGACTTCGACGCACGGGCGCTGAGTCCGCCGCGATGTGTTCGAATCGCGGCGCCGCCCAGCGGTACTCACTCGGCAGCGTGAGCCACAACTGCAGGATACGACCTGGTCCAAGCGGAACAACATGCTCGTTGTGAATCACGCCGCTCCCAGCGGTCATCCAGAGCATGTCACCCGTGGCGAGCGTTCCTTCATCCCGGTCACGCAGCGCGCCCTCGAGCACGAAGGTGACGGTTTCGAAGCCACCGTGC
>CAZSNV010000288.1:0-6147 GCA_964608035.1 uncultured Gemmatimonadaceae bacterium
AACCCGATCTCCTTGTTCCGCACCCGGGCCAGCTGGTCGTCGGACATCTTCGAGACCATCTGGCCGTTGAGCCAGTATTCGCCTGACGAGGGCGTGTCGAGACAGCCGATCAGGTTCATCAGCGTGGACTTGCCCGATCCCGACGGGCCCATGATCGCGACGTATTCGTTACGACGGACCGCGAGGTCGACTCCCCGAAGGGCGTGGACGACTTCGCCGCCCATGTCGTAGTCCCGCTTGATCGCGCGGGTGACGATGACCCAGTCCTTGGAAGGTGTCACCCCCTGTTCGAGGATGATCGCCTTTCGCTCGGCCGTGGTGGGAAGCGGATCTTCGTCGGTCAGGCTATGACCAGGAGACTTCGGGAAATCACTCACGACTTGGCGTCCTTGGCGGCTGGCGTGGCGACGACGGCCTCCTTCACGAGGGCGCCGTCCTTCAATTCCCGAATCGCCTGGTACGTTCCCCCGACGATCCGCTCGCCGGCCTTGAGACCCGTGAGGACCTCGAAATACCGATCGCCAGCGATGCCTACCTTTACGGGCCGGAAGGTCACTTTGTTGTCCGCGCCGACCACGAAGACGCCTTCGACATCGCGCTTGCCCACTTCCTTCGACGGGGCAGTGCCAACCCGCACCGCCGAATCGGCGCCCTTCAGCTCCTCGTTCTCGCGGACCGTCAGTGCGATGATCGGGATCGAGAGCACCTTCGTCCTGATGTCGGTCACGACCTTGGCTGTGGCCGAGAAGTCAGGGCGTGTGTCCGTCGGTGGGTTGAGCAACTGGATACGGACTTCATAATCGACGGCCTGCTCAGTCGAGGCGCCGGCTGTCGCGCCGCGCACGGAGCTGTGCGAGATCTCGACGACTTTTCCAACGAACGTGGTGTCGGGGAAGGCGTCGATCTGGACGACCGACGAATCGCCGAGCGCGATGCGCGCCACGTCGGTTTCGTCGACCTTCACGATCGTCTCGAGCATGCTCATATCGCTGATAGTGAGCAGCGTGGCCGCGTCCTTGTTGAACGTGCCGGGAACGGCTGTCTCACCCTGCTCGACGACCAGCCGCGTTATGCGGCCGCTCATCGGTGCGCGAATGGTCGTCTTGCCGAGGCTGTTTTTGGCATCGCGAACGGACGCGTTGGACTGTTCGACGTTGAAGTCGGACGCTTCGAGCAACGCCTGGTTCACTTCCATCTGCGTCCGCGTCTGCTCGATTTCCGCATCGGAGACCAGCTGCGCGTTCGTCTTGCGGATGTCGACGTTCCGGTCATAGGAGCGCTTGGCCTGCAGGAAGTTGGCGCGGGCCTGCGCCGCCTGCGCCTTGGCCGACGAGAGGCCTGCTTCGGCGCGCTGCACGGCGGCTTCGTACTGCTCGGGGTCGATCTGGAGCAGGAAGTCGCCGCGCTTCACCATCTGGCCTTCCTTGACGGCCAGCCTGACGATGCGCCCGGAGATGTCGGCGGCCACGTCGACCTTGGTGCGCGGCTGCACCTGGCCGCTCGCCGTCACCGAAGCAACGAGGTCGCGGGAGTCGACGGCCTCGATGCGGACCTCGGTGGGTTGCTCACCGCGACGCGCGGCCGTGGTGGCGAAGATCGCGACGGCGCCTACGACCACTGCGCCAACAATCCCCCACTTCATCTTCTTGCTCATCGATACCGTTCCCTCTGAGGTCTAACGGAGTGGTCTGCCTACGGCGCGTTCCAGCTCGGCGTAAGCTTTGTGGAAATCGTAAATCGCGTTGATGAGGTCGGTGCTCGCGGTCTCGAAGTCGGTCCGCGCCTGCGTCACATCGAGAAACGTAGTTGCACCGACCCGATACCGCTCTACCGCCAGATCGAGCGCCTGCTGTGCCGCGATCCGATTCTGTTCCTGCAGCTTCACGGTCTGGTGCGATGTCGTGAGGTTCCGGTAGGCCGACGTGACCTCGGTATTCGTCTGCAGCTCCTGGGCGCGCAGCTGATGGCGCGCGTCGCTGCGCGTCAGCGCTGCCTCCTGGATCGACTGCTCGCGTCGGAAGCCATCGAAGATCGGCAACGACAACCCGATGCTGTATTGGAGCGGCTGCTTGGTGAAGCTGAACGGGAATGACTCGTTGCCCGAGCGCATTACTGCGGCGTCGGCGTCGGTGAACAGGAACCGATCGCAGTTACCGAGTGCCGTCAGCCCTGCCCCCGTCCTGACCGAGTCACTCGTCAGGCAGCTCCGCCGGGACGATTCGCCCTGAAACTGCTGACCGGTGATCTGCGGTTCGATGTTCGTCTGCGTGGATGTGTAGCCGTTGAACCCCGTGCTCAAGCTGACGCTCGGCAGCCATTGCGACCGCGCGGACTTCACGCCGACCTCGGAGGCCGACTCACGGGCCCGCGCGGCATTCAGCGATGGGTTGACGCTGCGAGCCATGGTGAGCATTTCATTCAGCTGGACCGTCGGCTCCACAACTGGGAAGCTCGTCGTGAGTCTGACGTTGTCCATCTTGTCGATGCCCATCTGCTGGAACAGGCGCAGCGTCTCGATCTCCACGGCGTTGCGCTGCGTCAGGACGTTGACCTGCGCCCGACCCACGGCGACTTCGGATCGACGAACCTCTAGCGATGTCGTGGCGCCGACCGATTCGCGCGCGCGGTTCAGCTCGAGCTGCGCCTGCACGTTTGCGAGCAGCGTGTCCTGCAGCGCCGCGCGGGCCTGCGCCTGCAGCACGTTGAGATACTGGGTCACGACGGCAGCCCGTGTCGAAGCGATCGAGCGAACAACGTCCGCGTCGGCGGCGTTCAGGTTGGCTTTCGCGACCCTCGGGGCGAGCAGCGTCGCTCCGTTGTAGAAGGCCGAAACGCCGACGGAGTAGCTCGAGCTCAGTTGATCACCACCTGCGCCGAATGCGACACCGCCGAACAGCTCCTGCCCACCTTCGCGGAAGCTCGCGCCGAAGGAAGACGTGACCCGCGGCAGTAATTGGCCGTACGCCGTGCGCACCGCCGCTCCCTGACGCGCGCGCGACGATGCGACTTGAAGATGTGTTGGATTCGACCGGACCGCGATCTGCACGGCCTCTTCGAGAGAGAGGATTGGGCCGGCCGGCTGTCCCTGCGCGCCGAGGATCGATGAGGAGGTGGCGAGCAGCAGAGCGGAGAGTGTGAGTCTCATGGTGTCTCGGATCCCGATATTGGATGTTCGAAAGCTGCCATTCGTACGGGGTGTCCGCAGAATGGGTTTCAGGCGAGTTCTACTCAAGTAGAGACGCCGAATCTCCCCTTGAGAGTTGCCTTGCTTTTTGTGATCGGGCCCGCGTCAGGCGGGTGGGGGGTCGTCGCGCGTCGCGACGAGGCCTCGCGAGGGCAGCGCCACCTTGAGCAGGCGGCCGGACTTGTCGACCCAGATGTCATGGACCTCGTCGCCGATGGTCGCGCGCAGGTGCGTCGAAGGGAGATCGTGATTGCCGATCTGTAACGTCTCCTCACCGACCGTGGACATGGTGACGCTGGCCTGGACGTTACTCCGCCGTGGCACAACGACCGGTATCCCCCCGCTACGGGATCGCAGAACGAGGAACCAATGATGGTGAATGATCTCATCATCCAGGACCATCGCTCCCGCCGGGACGATGTACTCGCGGGCGGCGGTTCCCCGTCCGCTCGCGATCGTCGCGTTCATGCGCCCGCGCACGAGCGCTCCGTCCCACGACTCGGTCGCGCCGCCACTCCGCGTCTTTACATGGTACTCCACTACAGCACCCTCAGGACCCGTCTGCAGCTCAGGGGTGACTTTGCGGTCGCCGAAGGTAACGTCAGCGCGCGCAACGTATAACGTCACCTCGCCGCGCTGCGTCGCGGAGATCCGGAAGTTCTCGCGACCGGCCGTTCGGCCATTCACGGTTATGGTAAAGCTCCCCTCGTCCACGATACGGCTCCCCTGCGCGAACGCAGGGGCTCCTGAAGCGGAAAGAGCTGCGGCAAGGGTAAGTGCGGTTCGCATGGCTAGAACAATACACATTGCAGCGGCGGACGTTCGTCACGACGCGACTTGCATTGTGGTAAACGTTTGCCGCGATGAGTGTTAGCAAAACGACGCCAGCATTGCCGATTATCTCACTCCTGATGACCATTCATCCGTACACGCATCCGGAAATGGCTGGCAGACTGGAGCATTGACGAAGCCGAATCCTTGAGACAAACCCTGGGGACGCAGCGACCCGGGCTGGTCCCGGCCTGGTGGCTCCTGCTCACCGGGGCGGCGGCATTCGGCATCGCGATCTGGCTCCGTTCAATGGCGCTGCCGGCGGTCCTCGCATCCCTGGCCGCCGCGCTCCTGGGCCTCATGACCGTGCGGCAGGCACGTACTGGAGCGGCGGGATGGTTCGCGTCAGGCGCGTTGATCCTCACGCTACTCGCCGCCCTGACCTACCAGAGGCGACTTGCGGGCATCGAGGAATCGTGGGAGCAGTACGCAGCTCGTGTCGGTGCAGAAGGGACCGCCATGCTGCAGGAGGCCGTGCAGCGCGAGGTGACACTCCTCGATTCCATGGCCAATGCGGCGCTCTCGGCGCCCGCAGATGCGACGCGGGCGTTCGACTATCTCGCGTCTCTTGGTCCGTTCGCAACGCATCGTGGCGTGGTGCTCGTCGACAGAACGGGCCCGTTCGCGTGGGCGGGATCGCTGCGCTCTCCAGAAGCCGAAGCGAGCGATTCATCTGGAATCCAATGGACGCCATTCTACATCACCATCCGCAGGGTCGCCCGGCGAGACGGACGTGTCGCGACCGCTGACGCGGTTCTTCACGCTGAACCACCCGCCAATAACATCGCTGGTTCTCTCGATGCCGGACTTCCATTCGACGCGGAACTCGGGGGATTTGCCTATAGGAATGTTGACCGGACCGCGTCAGGCGAGTGGCAGCTGGTACCAGTCGGACAACAGTTCGTCGCCGTGCAGCCGCGACTCCTGTCGCAAGGCGAAGCAATCCAGCGAGTCTCCGAGGCCGCTCGCCGGTTAGGAGGCATTGGCCTCGCGCTGGCCGTCTTCATCCTCGTTGGGATTTCGTGGCGGAGACCCGCGTCACTCGCGCGCCGATTCTCGGTGCTCGGGGCGCTGCTGGCGCTCGTCGTCATCCTTCCGTTCAGCGCGTACTCGAATCAGTCGTCGATTTTCGACCCCGGTGTCTACTACGCGCCCATCCTCGGGTCCCTGTCCGGGTCGGTGGCCGCGCTCACGGCGACCAGCGCGCTCGCGCTCCTGGGCTTCTTTGCGCTGGGCCGCGCCGGAGTTCGATTCCGCGGCCGGTGGTTGCCGGCGATCGCCGTCGTGGCGGTGGCGTCGTTAGGCCCCTTCCTGCTGCGCGACCTGGCGCGCGGCATCGCGCTCCCCGGCCGGGGCGCCACCATCCAGCTCTGGCTGTCATGGCAGGTGCCGCTCTTCCTGGCCGCAGCGACCATCCTGCTGGCCGGCGCCAGCGCGGGCCGAATGCTGGTTGCGCGCTCGGGCGTGAATCCATGGATCGCACCGACCCTCGCTGCGGTGGCGGCACTGCTCGCGCCGCAGCTCTGGATGGCGCCCGGTCGCTGGCCGGCCTGGTACGTCCTGCTCTGGATCGTCGCGATGACGGCGCTCGCGCTGGCCCGGCAATCCCGTGCCCTCATCGCCAGTGCGGGGATTGTCGCCGCGTGCGGCGCGACCACGCTCACCTGGTACGCGGTCTCCCGGGCCCGCGTACAGCTGGCCGAAAGCGAAGTCGCGCGACTTTCAACGCCTGATCCGGGGACCCGGGAGCTGGCCGAGCGTCTCGCTGAGTCCATTCGCGCCGCCGAAAAGCCCAGGGAACGGGCCGATCTTCTCCGCCGGTTTGTCGAGTCGCCGCTGGCGGCCGCCGGGAACCCCGTCGAACTCGCGAGCTGGGGACCCGGCGATCTGCGTCCGCGTGCGGAACTGCGCATTCGCGACTTCGCCAACCGAGTGGAAGGCGAATTTGATCTCGTCCAGCAGGCGCGCGAATCGGGACAGATCGCCTGGCGATTGGCGGAGTCGCAGCAGGGACTGCAGACGCTCGCCGCCGTGCCTCACGCGGACGGGTACGTCACCACGATCGTGGTCGCGCCACAGTCGCGTCTCGTCGAGGAAGACCCGTTCTCGGTCCTTTCAGGGTTGTCGCGGCC
>CAZSNV010000289.1:0-6130 GCA_964608035.1 uncultured Gemmatimonadaceae bacterium
CCAGCGTTCGTGGTGGCTCCGGACCACGTTCAGCGCGATCGCGTGATCGCGGAGGAGCGGCTGGAGCGTCCGCCAGCCGGTCACCGGGTGCTCCATGACGTGACGGTACTCCTCCTCGGTGAGCGGCCCGCTCTTGTGCAGGACCTGTTCGCGGACGCCGATCTTTCCAATGTCGTGAACGCGGCCACCCAGTTCGACCTGGCGCACAAACTCCTCTGGCATTCCGAGCTCGCGCGCGATCAACACCGAGTATTTGCTGACGCGGATTGAGTGGCCGTGTGTATAGGTGTCGCGCAGCTCGAGCGCGTCGGCGAGTGAATGGATCGAAGCCAGGAAGATGTCTTCGATCCGCTGTGCCTGAATCGCGACTTTCTCCTCCAGCCGCTCGTGGTACTCGCGGTTCTCGAGTATGAGACGGCGCTTGTCCAGCGCCTGTCGCACGCGGGCCAGCACCTCATCTGGGAAGAACGGCTTCGCGACGTAGTCCATGGCGCCTTCGGCCAGACACGCCACCGCCGTCTCGACGTCCGCAACGGCAGTAACCAGAATGATGACGGTGTCTGGATATGTCGCGCGGACGTGTCGCAGCAGACCGATCCCGTCCATCTCGGGCATATGCAGATCCGAGAGCACCAGCGTCGCAGGCTGCCGGCGAAGGGCCTCTGCAGCAACGCGACCGTTCTCGGCTTCCTCGACCTGGAAGCCTTCTGAACGCATGAGCCGCGACAGGAGGAGACGGAGCTGTGGTTCGTCATCCACGACGAGACAACGCAAGGGGGGCTCCCCTGCCGGTATCGTGGTCTCCGCGACTGAGCGCAACGCTCCCGTCATCCATCCCACCGCATGGTTCCACTCTGCGTTTGAAGTATCGGCGCGCCTCGGACGCGGATTATCTTGCGTCGAGCCCTCCAACTTCTATGGCCCGGATCTTCGACGACGACGCCCCGTTCGGTTTGGGTACACGCGCAGTTCACGCTGGTCAGCGACCGGACCCTACGACGGGCGCGATCATGACGCCGCTGTATCAGACCTCGACGTACGCCCAGGAAGGCATTGGGCGAAACCGCGGTTATGAGTATGCCCGCGGGAAGAATCCAACACGCGAAGCGCTGGAGCGCAACGTCGCGTCCCTCGAGGGAGGCACGCACGGGTTTGCTTTCGGCAGTGGCATGGGCGCGCTGGATTCGGTGATGAAGCTGTTCAAGAGCGGTGATCATTTCGTATGTGCAGAGAACATGTATGGTGGCACACCGCGACTGTTTGACAGGATCCTCGTCAACTTCGGCTTCAAGTTCAGCTACGTCGATTGCCGCGATCCGAAGCGGATCGCGGATGCGGTCACCTCTGCTACCCGCGCGATCATCGTCGAGACGCCGACGAATCCGTTGATGCGACTGACAGATCTGGGCGCCGCAGGTGAGATCGCGCAGAAGGCAGGTGCGTTGCTGATCGTGGACAACACGTTCGCAACGCCGGTCTTCCAGCGGCCGTTCGAACATGGGGCTGACATCGTATACCACTCCAGCACGAAGTACCTGAATGGTCATAGTGACATGGTCGGTGGCATCGTCTTGGTGCGCGACGACGGCCTGGCCGACCGACTCCAGTTCATCCTCAATGCAGCTGGCGCCGTGCCGGGGCCGATGGATGCGTGGTTGGTGCTGCGCGGAACCAAGACCCTGCATCTTCGAATGGCCGCCCATGATTCGAACGGCCGCAAGGTGTCCGCATGGCTCGCCGAAAGACTTGGCGCCGAGCGGGTGTTTTATCCAGGACTGAAGTCGCACCCGCAGCATGAGCTGGCATGCCGGCAAATGGGCGGATTCGGCGGGATGGTGTCCGTCGATGTGGGGACGAGGGAGCACGCCGAAAAGGTGCTGACGAGCCTGAGGGTTTTTACGCTGGCGGAGTCCCTCGGCGGAGTCGAAAGCCTGGTGTGCCATCCGGCCACAATGACCCACGCCTCGGTGCCAGCGGAGCGTCGGGCCGCCATCGGGATCGGGGACGGTTTGGTAAGGTTTTCCGTGGGGGTGGAGGATGCCCAGGACCTCCTGGCGGACTTGGAGCGGGCGTTTCAAGGGATTTGAGAGGGCGCGACACTCCACCAACCCAGACTCCGTAGTTCTAACGTTCCCGTCACCCGTCTCCCGTCCCCCGTCCCCCGTCCCCGTCTTTTTATGCCTGAGCGCCAGAAGCTGACCCAGATCGCCTCGACCGCCTGGGAGCACCCGGCCGACCGCGCGGCGCTGAACACCCTTCGCGCTATTCCCGGATTCGATGTCGTCGTCAGGAAGATCGCGGCGTTCTTCGGCGAAATCGGCATCCGCCAGCTCTTCCTCGCGAACGCGGTCAAGGTAGGCCCGCTACAACGTCCAAAGTTGTGGGCGATCTATCAGGAAGTGGTCGACACGATGGACTGGCCCGAAGTCCCCGAGCTGTACGTGACACAGACGCCGCTGGTGAACGCGGCCGCCGTCGGCTTTGACAAGCCGTTCATCGTGATGAACTCCGGGTTGCTGGAGTTGCTCGACGAGGAAGAACAGCGCGAGATCCTCGGCCATGAGCTCGGTCACATCATGAGCGGCCACACGACGTACACGACGATTGCCATCATCGTCATGACGATCGGGTTCCAGAACCTGCCGTTCCTCGCCGGCATCGCCATTCTGCCGTTCCAGCTGGCGTTGATGGAATGGTACCGCAAGGCGGAGTTGTCCTCCGATCGCGCCGGGCTTCTGGCGACGCAGGATCCGCGGACATCGATGAGCACGTTCCTCAAGATGGCCGGTGGCCGGAAATACGACGACGAGATCAGCATCGAGGAGTTCCAGAAGCAGGCGCGCGACTACGAGACGCAGGGCAACGTCGCCGACCGGGTCTGGCAGGTCATAAACACCGCGTTCCGCACGCATCCGTTCGGCACCGTGCGCGCCGCGGAGTTGCAGCGGTGGATCGATAGCGGGGAGTACGCGAAGATTATTGGCGGCGATTATCGCCGCCGCGATGATGCCACTACACCGCCGCTGTCGGCGGACCTCGAGGACGCGGCTGGCTACTACCAGGATCAGGCGAAGGACGCCATGGCGACGATCTCTACCGTGCTCGGTCGTGCCCGCGATGCATTCGAGGGTGCGTTCAAGACCTCGAGCGAGGAGAAATGAAAGTCCTGATCGTCGGCGGAGGCGGTCGCGAACATGCGATCGCCTGGAAGTTGAGGCGCGACGATCCAACGCTGGACCTGCACTGCACTCCCGGGAATCCCGGGATCGAATCGCTGGCTGCGTGTCACGGGACGATGAGCTCCAATCTGGACGGCCTTGTCACGCTGGCCATCTGGGAGCGCTTCGATCTCACCATCGTCGGTCCGGAAGCGCCTCTGGCGGCGGGGCTGGTAGACCGGTTGTCGTCCCGCGGATTCAAAGCATTCGGACCGTCTGCGGCTGCGGCCCACCTCGAATCGTCCAAGCGATTCGCAAAAGAGCTGATGTTGAGCGCGGGTGTCCCAACGGCCCGCGCCACGTGGCACCAGGACGTCGACTCGGCGCGGGACGCCGTTCGACAGCTCGGTGCGCCTGTCGTCATCAAGGCGTCGGGACTCGCGTCAGGCAAAGGCGTCATGGTGTGTCAGTCGATCGCAGCAGCAGATCAGGCGATAGACGACATGCTCACCACGCACCGCTTCGGAACAAGCGGCGACGAGATCCTCGTCGAGGAGTTCATGGAAGGTGAGGAGCTGTCCATCTTCTTCCTCACCGATGGCACGTCATCGCGCGCCATGGTCGCGGCGCAGGACCACAAGCGCCTCCTGGATGGGGACGAGGGCCCGAATACCGGGGGGATGGGCGCGTACGCACCGGTCAGCCTCGCCACACCGGATCTCGTGAGTCAGGTTCAGGATACGGTTGTTGATCCCACGCTCGTCGCGATGCGGAATGCCGGCACGCCGTTTCGTGGTCTGCTGTATTGCGGCCTCATGCTGACTGAGACCGGCCCCAAAGTCGTCGAGTTCAATTGTCGGTTTGGCGATCCGGAAACTCAGGTCGTGCTTCCCCTGATGAAATCTCCCCTTCTTCCATACCTGGTGGCCTGCACCGTTGATGGCGGACTAACGGGCAGCGGAGAACTCGAGTTCTCCACCGACGCTGCCGTGACCACGGTCGTCGCCGCGCATGGATATCCCGAATCGCCGCGCACTGGCGACGTAATCGATCTGTCGGCCATGCCAGAAGACGCGATTGTCTTTCACGCAGGGACGTCGCGGTCCGAGGACGGCCAGCTCGTGACTGCCGGCGGGCGGGTCCTGGCGGTGACCGGAGTTGCTCCGACGTTCACGGAGGCGCAAGAGCGCAGCCGATACGGCGCCGAACAGGTGAGGTTCGCCGACCGCGTCATGCGGCGTGACATTGGCTGGCGGGAGCAGGGTCGGCGTGCCGGAGTTACCTGAGACCGAAACACTGGCGCGCGATCTCGACGCGGGCCTTGTCGGGCGAGTCATCGCGAAGGTCGAGTACCCTCACGCGGACGTGTTGCGCGGTATCGCGCCTCGTTCGCTGACGCGACGAATCGTCGGGCGCGCTGTACAGCGTGTCTGGCGACGGGCGAAGGCGGTGGTGATCGACCTCGCCGGCGGAGCGCGCATCGTCGTCGTGCCGCGGTTCACCGGAGGCCTGCTGCTGCGAGAACCGGGCCTGCCTGACGATCACTACGATGCCGTCCGATTCCGGCTCACGGACGACGGCACGCTTGCCTATCGAGACGTCCGCCGGTTAGGCACGGTCAGCGTCTTCGACCCGGCGGGGTTTTCCACATTCGATCAGCGCCTCGGGAAAGAGCCGCTTGACCCCGCGTTCGCGCCGGGTGAATTATCGGCCCTCCTTCGGTCGTCGAAACAGCCGGTCAAGAAGCTCCTGATGGATCAGAGTCGCATAGCAGGCGTCGGGAACATCTACGCCAACGAGGCGTTGTGGGCAGCGCGCATTGATCCGTCACGCGCCGGACGCAGTGTGAGCGAACGCGAAGCGGCCGGCCTGCACGCCGCGCTGGTGGACATCCTGACGCGAGCGATCGCGGCGCGCGGGACGACGTTCCGCGACTACCGGGATGCGAATGGGAATCGCGGGGAATTCGCCTTGCAGCTCGTCGCGTATGGACGCGGTGGAGAACCCTGCACGCGTTGCGGGACGCGCCTGACGCTCACGCACGCGATTGACGGGCGGGCGACGGTGTTCTGCCATCGGTGCCAGTCCTGATGCCGGCGGTCGTGGACGTCTCAGAGGAAAAACTCAAGGAGCTGCGCAGCATCGTCAGGCGCCAGGCAGAGGATCGACCTGGCGTCTATCGCATGGTCTCCGAAGGCGGCGAGGTCGTGTACGTCGGCAAGAGCAAGCGCGTGCGCTCGCGTCTCATGAGCTACTTCCGCGCCGCCTTCCCGGACGAGAAAGGGGCCCGGATCGTGCGCGAGGCCGCCGCCATCGAGTGGTCGTATGTGCCCAGCGAGTTCGCGGCGTTGCTGGAGGAGCTGCGGTTGATCAAGCGGCTACGGCCACGGTTCAACCACGCGATGAAACGTGACGGGCGGAATTACGCGTTTGTTGCGATCACGCGCGAGCCCGCGCCGCGGCTGGTGGTCCTGCGCGGCACGGGGATGCGCGGCGAATCGGTCGTGTACGGTCCGTTTACGGGCGCGATGTGGTTGAAGGAAGCGCTGCGCGAGCTGAGCGACTCGTTAGGGCTGCGCGACTGCACGCATGACCGCCGGATGAAGTACTCCGACCAGCAGGAGATCTTCATCATTCCGCCCCGCACCCCGGGGTGCATCCGCTTCGAGATCGGCAAGTGCCTTGGCCCCTGCATCGCGGCTGCATCGGCGTCCACCTATCGGGAACGCGTCTCGCAAGCGCGCGCATTCCTTGACGGCGCCAACGATGGCCCGATCGAGCGATTGGCGGCGGCGATGAAGGACGCGAGCGAACGACTCGAATTCGAGCGGGCTGGCGTCCTTCGTGACAAGCGGCAGCGTCTGGAAGACCTTCGCGGTCAGTTCGACCGGATGCGGTTCGCCGCCGAGTCGCTCACTTTCGCGTATCACGTCGAAGGGGTAGGCGGGGACGACCGTGTCTACCTGATCCGT
>CAZSNV010000290.1:0-6129 GCA_964608035.1 uncultured Gemmatimonadaceae bacterium
CTGAGCTCAGAGCTCAGAGCTCAGAGCTCAGAGAAGAAGAATGCACATAACGAGTAAGGTGTTCACAGCAATGGCATTTCCAGCGCGAGCGATCCGGCTTGCGCTGGTCGCTTGTGTAGCGCTGGCCCCTGCGCTTCCCGCCCAGCACCTGCTCATCCCGATGGACGACAAGCAGACCAACCATCTGAAGGCGTATGGGCTGATCTTCAACGCGCTGCGCGACGGGCACAAAAGCGAGTGGTTCCTGAATTTCCGCGGCGGTGCTTTCCTGCTGGCCGACATTCAGGAGATGCGCCGGCGCGCCGCGCTCGACGGCATCGCGTTTGAGCCGATCGACAATGGCCGCCTGACAGCCATTCGCGCCGAGATCGCGGGGAGCAACATGGACGCGGTGGCGCTGGAGCGGGCGCCGAAGATCGCGATTTACACGCCGCCCAAGGCCCCACCCTGGGACGATGCGGTGACGTTGGCTCTGCAATACGCCGGGATCGAGTACACCGCGCTGTGGGACGACGAAGTGATCGCGGGCGACCTGACGAAATACGACTGGTTGCACCTGCATCATGAGGACTTCACGGGCCAGCTGAACAAATTGTATCTCGGGTTCCGCGACGCGCCGTGGTTCGTGGAGCAGCGCGACCGCGGGCTCGCTGCCGCGAAACGGATGGGCTACAACAGCCTTCCGGCGCTCAAGAAGGCGGTGGCGGAGAAGATGAGGCAGTATGTCGAGCAGGGCGGCTTTCTGTTCGCGATGTGCGGTGCGACCGAGACGCTTGGCATGGCGATCGCGGCGCACCAGACGGATATCGCCGGCAGCTTCTCCGATGGCTCACCGGTCGACGACAATGCCGACCAGCGCATGGACTGGAATCGCGCGTTCGGGTTCACCAACGTCCACATCGAACAGAACGCCTTCGTGAATTCGATGAGCGACATCGATGGACATCAGGTGAATGTCACCGGCAGGCGGCAGCCGTTAGGCCAGTTCTCGCTGTTCGGGTTCTCGGCCAAGTTCGATCCCGTGGCCAGCATGCTGGTCCAGAATCACCGGCAGGTAATTCCGGACTTCTATGGCGTGACGACGAGTTTCACAAAGCAGACGCTAAAGCCGGGCGTCGTCGTCATGGCCAGCGAAGAGGGCGCGCCGTGGGTGAAGTACATCCATGGCGACTACGGGAAGGGGTCGTGGACGTTCCTCGGCGGGCATGATCCCGAGGACCCGCAGCACAACATCGGTGCGGCGCCGACCGACCTGTCGCTCCACCCGAGTTCGATCGGGTATCGGCTGATCCTGAACAACGTGCTGTTTCCGGCCGCGAAGAAGAAGCCGCTCAAGACCTGACGGGTGACGGGGGACGGGGGACGGGAGCCGGGAGACCGCTCACGACGTAGAGGGCGAATGGCTGACGTCGGAGGTGGGATAGCTCAGTCGGCTGCGATTGAAGCCTTGGAGTGATCGGGTGACGGTCATGGGCTCGCGGACGTCAAGATTTAGACGCATCCGCGCCCATGACCTTCCTGAACGCACTCGACCGCCTTACGCCCCCCGACCCTTCCCATAGGGCCGGAGACGTTGGTTTCGAGCCTGCCGCGAAACCGGGCACTGTTCGACGCATTGTTGCAGGGACTGCAATCGCTCTTCTAGCCGTAGTCTGCGTCGGCGGCGCGCAGGATGTGATACGCGTGAAGAGCGATGGCCCGGGGCAATGGGGATCGGACGTTCGCCTTGTCCACGAGTTCACGATTGGAGAGCTCGACGGCCCGTCCGAGTATGAATTCGGACTGGTGAGAGGTATCGCCGCAGAGGACGGCGGAGCCTTCTACGTCTACGACTACAAGCAGACACAGATACGCCGATACGACGCGAACGGAAGATTCGAACACCTCATTGGACGGCGTGGCGGTGGCCCGGGCGAGTATCAATCCGTCGCAGGCTTCACGGTAACGACTGACCGACTCTTGCTGGTCCACGACCCCCGTTTGTGGCGGATCACCTCTTTCCAGCCAGACGGGAAGATGCGTCGCGAATTTTCGCTGCGGCGTGGCTTTGATGCTGGTGATTTCTCGATCGATTCGGCGGGCCGCATCTACCTGAAGAATCGGCTCCCTGGACCGCTGAAGGGACCATCGGCGCGGCATCAATGGGTTCGACTGTCGCGCGAGGGCCTGGTGCTTGACTCCTGCCTTTCCCTCCCGACGAAATGCCTGTGGGAAGCACATTCTTTCTCGTTACCCCGGATGGCAACCGGTACAGTTTTCCTCCCAAGCGGACCATCAGCGCACCCTATGCGTTAGGTGGAATGGTCACGGCGCGTGCAGACGACTATCGGTTCGTCGTAACGGCTCCAGGACAGCGGGATCTCGTCGTTCAGCGTGGCCACTCGCGCGTGCCGCTCGGTGCCACGGAGCGCGAAGAGTGGTTGGCGATCGCCAATCAGGTGCCGCCACATATACGGGCGCCGAACGTTCGATACGCTATTCCAAAGCTGAAGCCTGTCATTCGCGATCTCTTCAGCGATCACATGGGACGCGTCTGGGTCGATGTCTATGTTGCCGCTGAGAAAAGGAATGAGCCGCCACGACATCCCAACAGCAAACGTCCGCCGCTGAACTGGCGGGAGCGAACGACGTATGACGTTTTCGCACCCACCGGTGCGTACCTCGGACGCGTTCAACTTCCCCCATGGTCCACACTGCTCGACGTTCGCGACAATCGCCTTTACCTCCGCACTATTGGTCCTGGCGATGAAGATCGGGTGAGTGTTTATCGGATCTCCGGCGCGAATCTGAGTCGATAAGTAACCGAGGTCAGCGATTGGGGTGCACGCGATTTCCCTTCCGTTCGGGAGGAATCGTGCTCACGGAGTCTGACGCAGGCTGATGGCCGGTTTGAATGCAGTTGCTGCAGGCGCAGTTCGCGCTGCTATTCGACTTGCCGGTGGGCGCGAGGCGTGCTTCACGTGTACCCGGCGCAGCTTATTGCCATGGCGTTAGGCAGCGAGTCCCCACCTGTTGGTCACACTCCGCGCCCATCGAGAACCAGTCAAAAACCCTTGGACGGAGCTGCGACGCGGAACGAAGCTGCTTTTGGTGGAAGCAGTATTCGGAGAATCACGCCCTACATGAGTAACCGCCACCGCGTGTACCTTTCAGTCGCGAGCGAGAGGAGGCCCAGTGAGCAGTCAAACCAGTGTTGTCCACAGTGACCCGCAGATCCTTGGCGGCACGCCGGTCTTCGTCGGGACGCGGGTGCCGGTCCAGACTCTCTTCGACTACCTCGAAGCTGGCGACTCGCTCGACCGCTTTCTCGACCAATTCCCGACCGTCAGCCGTGATCAGGCTGTCGCGGCGCTCGAGCTTGCCCGGGACGCTTTGATGGCCGGTGCGCGTCCTGCTTGACGAGCAGATACCAGGGGACCTGTCCCTCGTCCCTGCCATCATCGTGGCACTGGATAATGCCCAACCGGGCGTCATGCGTCGCATTGGCGCCTGACACCCGCTGAGAGCCGTGCATTAGAGATGGGAGATGGAAGCAGCGGCATAACTGATTCCACCCGGCTCTCTCCTGCGGCGGCTGGCGCCGTGCGCGCCGCGATCCGTCTGGCAGGCGGACGCGAAGTCTGCTTCACCTGCACCATGGACGCCGACGGCAACATTGCCACGGCGCGGGTGGTGGCGCGCGGCGATGTGGCGAGCGTGCTGGCCCTGCCGGGTTTTGCGAAGGCAGGCGAGCTGCTCCTGCACAACCATCCCTCCGGCGGTCTCGAGCCGTCGGAGCCGGACCTGCAGGTCGCGGCACGGATGCACGATCTCGGTGTTGGCTTCGCGATCACCGACAACGACGCCTCCGAGCTGTATGTCGTCGTCGAAGTGCCCAAGGTGCCCGTCCTCGTTCCGTTGGACCTTGCGGCCATAGACGCCGATCTCGGTCCGGATGGCGCCGTGGCAGCGCACCACGGTTCCTATGAGGACCGAAAGGGTCAGCGCGACTATGCCCGCGCCGTGGCGCGGCTCTACAACCTCGGCGGCATCGGGGTGCTCGAGGCGGGGACCGGCATCGGCAAGTCGTTAGGCTACCTGATCCCCGCCCTGCGCTGGTCGGCCGCCAACAAGGAACGCACGGTCGTGTCGACCAACACGATCAACCTGCAGGAGCAGTTGGTGGGCAAGGACCTGCCGTTCCTCGCCGACGCGCTCGACGACCAGCCGGTTCGCTATGCGCTGCTGAAAGGGTGGCGCAACTACCTCTGCCTGAACCGGCTGGACCAGGCCGCGGGCTCGCACGCGACGCTCTTCCCGGGTGAAGGCGAGGAACGCCTGGCCGAGCTGATCGAGTGGGCCGGCAAGACGAAAGACGGCTCGCTCAGCGACCTGCCCGTCCAGCCGGGCGATGAACTGTGGGATGAGGTCGCCGCAGAGCCTGACCTCTGCACGCGGCTCAAGTGCCCGTTCTTCGAGAAATGCTTCCTGTTCCAGGCGCGACGGAAGGCGGCGCAGGCCGACGTCATCGTCGTGAATCACCACCTGCTGCTTTCGGACATTGCCGTCAGGCGCATAACGCAGAACTGGGATGACGCGGCGGTATTGCCGCCATACACGCGCCTGATCCTCGATGAAGGGCATCACCTGGAGGACGCGGCCGGGGCGCACCTGGGATCCACGATCACCCGGCGAGCACTGGACCGTCTCTTCGCGCGGCTGGAGCGCAGGGGCAAGGGCTTGCTGCCAACACTCGTGGCCAAGCTGACGGGCCGGCGCGACCTGGTCAGCGTCGCGAGCCTCGATCTCGTCCAGGCGCGACTCACCGGATCGACACGCGCTGGACGCGAAAAGAGCGGCTACGTCTTCGACCTGATCGAAACCCTGATGTCGTCCGAGTCCGTCACGGTAAGGCGGCTCGACGGCGACTTCGCCTCGCATCCGATCTGGCGCGGCGGGCTGGAAGCAGCGCTCCCTGACCTGCTGGGCGAGATCGAGATACTCGCGAAGGGGTTGCAACTCGTCCGCGACCGCATGGAAGACGACGATGCCGCGCAGGAGCGCTACGGCGCGCTCCTCGGCGAAGTCCGCGCCGTGACGCGCCGGCTGGTCAACGCCGGGGATTCACTCCGTGCGGCGCTGCAGCCGCCGGACGATGCTGTGCCGGCTGTGCGCTGGATCGAAGTCCGTGGCAAGGAGCGGAACATCGCGGTTTCCGCCGTCCCGCTCGACCTGGCGCCGATCCTGCGCGAGGACCTGTTCCGCAAGGTCGACACCTGCGTCGTCACGAGCGCGACACTTGCCGTTGACGGCCGGTTCGGTTTTCTGCGGACGCGGCTCGGACTCGATGAGGATGATGTCGAGCCCTCGTGCGCGATCCATCCGTCCCCGTTCGACTTTGCGTCACAGTCCGTGCTGGCCATCCCCACCGACGGACCGGCGCCTAACGTCGACGGCGCCGGCCATCTCGCTACGGTGAACCGGGTCCTGACGGACCTGATCGAAGTGACGCGGGGCGGTGTGTTCGCGCTGTTCACCAGTCATCGGGACGTGCGCGCTGTGGCGTCCGCGCTGCGCGAGGCGGGTGTCGGCAAGCGGTACACGCTGCTCGTGCACGGCGAAGACTCGCGCCAGTCGTTATTGCGCCGATTCATTGAAACAGGTTCGGCCGTATTGATTGGCACGGCCAGCTTCTGGGAAGGCGTCGACGTTCCGGGAGACCCACTTCGCGCGCTGCTCCTGGCGAAGCTGCCCTTCCGTGTGCCGACTGAGCCGCTGGTCGCGGCGCGCTGTGAACGGGTGGAACAGTCGGGTGGCGATCCCTTCACCGACTATATGCTGCCTGACGCAGCATTGCGGCTCAAGCAAGGCTTTGGTCGCTTGATCCGGAGCTCGACCGATCGGGGCGCCATCGTGCTGATGGATCCGCGCGTGCTGACCCGCGGCTACGGAGAGATGCTGCTCGACACATTGCCTCCGGCGAAACGCATCGTAGGCCCCTGGGAGGACGTCCGCCGCCAGCTCGTGCACTTTTTTCAGCCGATGGTCGAAACGCCGGTCAGGCCGCGACGGCCCAAGATGGTTTCCCGTGCCGCGGACTAGTGGACTGTAACAGCTGAACGTTAAGCAACGCGGATGCGTTTCGCGGGG
>CAZSNV010000291.1:0-6121 GCA_964608035.1 uncultured Gemmatimonadaceae bacterium
GGGCAGCACCGACTGTTCCCAGGCGAGACGCGCCGCGCGCGACGGGAGTTTCGCGGAGGGCAGTCGCTCTTCGGGGGCATCCTGACCGCGGTGAACCGGGACCTCAACACGCCACAGCTCGAGGGCGCGCTGCATAACGCGGCGTACGCCGGCGGCGTCGATTTCCTTCACGAGTTCCGCGACCGGTCGTGGGCGCTCTTCGGCGACGCCGAGTTGAGCCACGTGCGCGGGTCGGCCCTGGCGATCACGGCAACGCAACGGAGGTCCAATCATTACTTCCAGCGCCCCGACGCCGACCATCTCGAGGTCGATCAATCGGCCACCTCGCTGACCGGCTATTCCATCAACCTCGGATTGGCCAAGCAGGGCGGCCGGCACTGGCGTGGTTCGCTCGGCGCGGCAGTGGTGAGCCCGGAGTACGAGGTCAACGATCTCGGCTTCGCGGTGCGCACCGATCGCGCCGACGTGCAGGCCGGCCTGACGTACCTGCAGCAGCAGCCAACGAAACGCCTCCGCCGCTGGAGCGTCTCAGCCATCGGTCGCACGGAGCATAACCACGACTGGCAGTCGATTCTCAACTTCGCCGTCCTTTCCGCGAACGCCCAGACGCTTGGCTACTGGAATTATTCCGTCAATCTCCAGCGGTTCTTCAAGGCGTATGATGACCGACTGACGAGAGGCGGACCGCTGGCCATCCGGCCCCAGTGGACATCCGCGAGCGCGACGATCTCCTCCGATGGACGGAAGCCGATTACTGGATCCGCGAACTTCAACATGCAGAATTACGAATACGGCAGCTGGTCGTGGTTTTCGCGCCTGAGCATCGGCATCAAGACATCAACGCGTTGGAACCTGTCGGCCGGACCAACGTTCGGGCGGTCGTTCGCGCGCGCGCAATACGTGACCCAGGTGCCGGACACCGACTACGTCGCCACATACGGGCGGCATTACATCTTCGCACCATTGCGGCAGACCAGTTTCGGGCTCGAGACACGATTCAACATGACGTTCTCGCCGACGCTCACCCTCGAGACGTACGTGCAGCCGCTGCTTTCATCGGCGGATTTCGGGGGCGCGGTGCAGTTCGTGGCGCCGAAGACTTATCAGTTCGTGACGTACAACGGCGCGGTACCTAACCTCGATTTCAACCTGCGCTCACTGCGCGGTAACGCGGTGCTGCGCTGGGAATGGCGCGAGGGATCCACGCTCTACCTCGCCTGGCAACAGAGGCGCAGCGACTCGGATCCGATCGGCGACTTCGACTTCGGCCGTGACCAGCGCGCGCTGTTCGGCACGCGCCCGGACAACATCTTCCTGGTCAAGATGAACTACTGGCTTACCCTCTGAGAAACGCTGCTTACTGCTTACTGCTTGCTGCTTGGCTGGTGCTGGTTGCCGGACGGAGAAGCAGCAAGCAGGAAGAAGTAAGCAGCAAGAAGCTTCGTGGTTACTTCCCTTTGCCCCACGGCATCCTGTCGCGAATGGCCGACAGGGCGGGCTGATCCGGGTTCTTCTCGATGATGTCGTTGAGCAAACGCTTTGCGACATCGTCCTCGATGATCGTGGGTTCCGGCGAGAAGCGGTTGCCGTAGCCCATGTGTGACGGCGGGTCGATGAGCAGGTCGTTCTCGAGGATCACGTCGTCCGTGTCGTCAATCACTCGCACGGCAACGAAACGTTTCCCCGCCTTTTCCATGTAGCCGATTCGAAGGCCATCGGCTTCGTCGGGCCATTCAGGGATCACCCGTTCCGAGCCATCGGATCCAAGGAACGACGACGCACCGGATTTCATTCTCGAGAAGTTGGCTTCGAAACCACCGTGGTACATGAGGGCGTGCGGCATTTTGATGAGACGGGTGACGGGAGACGTGCGACGGGCGTGTATCTGGGGACCGCTGAATGTGGCTGCCTTACTGGCGGACGCAAGAACCCATAGACGGAGTCTCACCCGTCGCTCGTCGCCCGTCCCCCGTTCTAGTTTTGATGCCATGACAACCGCCACCATCCGGGAGCACCTCCGGGAGATGCGTTTTCTCGCCGGGCTCACCGACACCGCGATTCATCAGCTGGCGAAGCTCGTGACCAAGGTGTCGTACGCCGGCAACCAGCTCATCTTCGAGGAAGGCGCACCCCGCGAAGTCGCGGTCATCATTCACACGGGCGCCGTCGCCATCGAAAAGAATGTGAACGGGCGGCCGGTGAGACTCGTGACGCTGGGGCCCGGCGATTCGGTGGGCGAGGGTTTGTTGCTCGATGAGTCGCCGCACGGCACGACCGCTCGCACACTGTCGCCGACGGAAGCGTTTGTGCTCACCAGGGATCGTGTGCAGGAGATGGTGAAAGAGAATGCCACGCTGTACGCGGCGCTGGTCGGGCGCGCGGCGCGGGCGATTTCGCAGCGACTCGCCGCCACGGACGCAACGCTCGTCGGCCGGGGACGAACGCTCAGCTTCAGCGGCGCCCGGTTCCGCATGGAGAAGGATCTGCTCGGCGAACTCGAGGTTCCCGAGGACGCGCTCTACGGCGTGCAGACGCTGAGGGCGCTGGCGAATTTCCCGATCTCGGGGACACCGCTGCGCGAATTCCCATCATTGATCGAGGCGTTGGCAGCCGTGAAGGAGGCCGCGGCGCAGACGAACGCCGATCTGGGGTTGCTGCCGCCGGAACTGAGCGACGCCATCGTACGCGCGGCGCGCGAGGTTCGCGCCGGACGCCATCATGAGCATTTTCTGGTCGACATGATCCAGGGTGGTGCGGGCACGTCGACCAACATGAACGCCAACGAGGTCATCGCCAACCGCGCCCTGGAGCTGCTCGGAGATCGCCGGGGCAACTACGATCGGCTTCATCCCAACAGCCACGTCAATCTGAGCCAGTCGACGAACGACGTATATCCCACCGCGGTGCGCGTAGCACTGCATGGAGAGATCGAATCGTTGCGGCTGGTCCTTCGCGATCTTGCCGAGTCATTCCAGGACAAGGGACGGGAGTTTCAAGGGTTGTTGAAGATGGGACGGACGCAAATGCAGGATGCGGTGCCGATGACGCTCGGCCAGGAGTTCGCTGCGTTCGGTCATACGCTGCTCGAGGACGTCGACCGACTTGGCGAGTCGCTCACACTGGTGCGCGAGATCAACATGGGTGCGACCGCGATCGGGACCGGGATAACGGCGGCAGCCGGCTATACGGAACTGGTTCGCAAACGCCTGTCGGACGTGACCGGTCTGGAGCTGGTGACATCGCCTGATCTCATCGAGGCGACTTCGGACACCGGAGCTTTCGTGCAGTTGTCGGGAGTCCTGAAGCGGAGCGCGGTGAAGCTTTCGAAGATCTGCAACGACCTGCGCCTCCTGAGTTCAGGGCCGCGTGCCGGCTTCGGCGAGATCAACCTGCCGCCGATGCAGCCGGGTTCCTCGATCATGCCCGGGAAGGTGAATCCCGTCATACCGGAAGTGATGAACCAGGTCTGCTTCGACGTGATTGGCGGCGACGTCACGGTCACGATGGCGGCCGAGGCGGGCCAGCTTCAGCTGAACGCGTTCGAGCCGATCATAGCGTATCGTATTCTGCGTAGCATCGATGAACTCCGGAACGCCTGCGTCGTACTCCGCACGCGATGCGTGGTGGGCATCACCGCCAACCCGGACCGTTTGCGCTGGTTTGTCGAGCACTCCATTGGAATTGTGACGGCGCTGGTCCCGACACTGGGTTACGCCACGGCGACGCAGGTCGCCAAGGAAGCGCTCGAGAGTGGCCGCGGCGTCTTCGACATCGTCCTCGAGAAGGGGCTGCTGAACAAGGAGCAGCTCGATCAGATTCTGAATCCGAAATCGATGGTCTAGCGATCGCCAAAGGCGGTCCAGTCCGGAGGAGCAGTTGGCGACAAAAATCGACGGCGCTGGCCTGGCGAAGCTCGAGACGCTCGAGCATGCGGTGACGCTCGTGCAGCGCCTGAATACCATCGTGGAGCGGATGGCACAGTCACAGCGCATGCAGCAGCCGCTCGCGCAATACAAGCAGCAGATTCAGCGCGCCGCCGCGCCGGTGGCCAGTCTGCTGAAGCCGCAGTTCGAGCCGATCGCGATCATGGTGACCAACCTGGTGCTCCTGAGCACCCGCGGCGGCACGGACGCCAACAAGGTTCGAACGTGCCGCGAATCCGTGGCGCAGATCCGGGCCCTGCTGGACGCAAGCGAGACGCGGGTGCGCAAGCAGCACACGGTCGAGGACGATGGTGCCGGACCCGATTCGGGCACGTCGTAACGGGCAGCCGAGTGACATGCTCACCCTTGCGCGACGACGTGGGCTAAACCCTTACCACGTCGGACGCAAGCTCACTCGTGAAGCTTGCCCGATTGGTGCATCATCCGTACCTTTTCGCGGTCTGTAGCCTGGTACAGATCCAGGCACTCCCGATCGACCCCACTCAGAACCGCGAATGACACGGACTCATCGCCCGCGTCACCATTCCGTTGTTGCGCTGACGGCCGCGCTCCCGCTGCTCCTGGCCGCCTGCTCGGGCCAGTATCCGAACTCGACATTCACGGATCTCACGGACTTCAACCGTGATGCCGTTGGCCTGTGGAACCTGATGATCTGGCTTGGCATCGGGGTGTTCGTGTTCGTGGAAGGACTCCTGGTCTACGCGATGATCAGGTATCGACGGCGGCCGAACGATCCGGAGCCGGAGCACGTGCATGGCAACACGAAGCTCGAGTTGGCGTGGACGGTCCTTCCGGCGGTGGTTCTGGTGATCATTACCGTGCCGACGGTGAAGTCGATCTGGAAATTCCAGAGTGGCGCGCCCGCCAATGCCATCCAGATCGATGTGATCGGCCACCAGTGGTGGTGGGAGTTCAGGTATCCGGAGCAGAACGTCGTCACCGCGAATGAACTGTATCTGCCGATTGGCCGACCGGTGAACTTCGTGATGCGCTCAGCGGACGTGATCCACTCGTTCTGGATTCCGCAGTTAGGCGGGAAGCGCGATCTCATGAAGAACCGGACGAACACCCTCTGGTTCACGCCGGATTCCGTGGGAACGCGCGCGTTCAATGGCAGCTGCAACGAGTATTGTGGCGCGTCGCATGCCAACATGCGGTTCCGCGCCTATACGGTGTCGTCGGATGAATTCGATCGCTGGGTCGCTGGTCAGCAGGCTCCCGCTGCGTTTCAGGCTGCGCCGGCGGCACCACCCCCGCCACCGGCGTCAGGCGCCACAGCGACCGCGACTCCGGTGGCGGAACAGACGCCAGGTCCGCCGCCGGTCGCGGGCTATGTCTTCCCCGCCGAACAGTTACCCGCGCACGTGATTCCGAAGACGCCGATTCCAGCTGGTTTGACGTTCGATGACAATCTCCTGGCCGCCGGCGACCCGCAGCGCGGATCGCAAGCGTTCATCTCGTGTGTCGGGTGCCACAAGGTGCGTGGCACGATGGCGCAGGGTATTGTGGGCCCGGATCTGACTCACATCGCTTCGCGGCACACCATCGGCGCGGGCCTCTTCCCTAACGATGCGCAGCACCTGGCGCGGTGGATCAAGAACGCCCGCAAAATGAAGCCGATGCATGGCGGCACCATGAGCATGCCGACGCTGGGCATGGGCGAAGTCGATCCCGTCCTGAAGACCACGGTCACGAAGGGACAGGGTGGTCTCACCGACCAGCAAATCGCCGATATCGTCGCTTATCTCAGATCCTTGAAATAGCGTGACGCGGAGCCAGCGAATGGATTCCGCCGAGTCACGAGTCACCAGTCACCAGTCACGATAATCATGGCCACTGTCGCAGCATCGCCAAGCTATACGACGTCCGGAGCGCACCGCTACGGCATCATGGATTGGCTCACCACCGTCGATCACAAGAAG
Organism: uncultured Gemmatimonadaceae bacterium; assembly: GCA_964608035.1. GTDB lineage: Bacteria > Gemmatimonadota > Gemmatimonadetes > Gemmatimonadales > Gemmatimonadaceae > JABWBJ01. The sequence continues at coordinate 5,867 of CAZSNV010000291.1, forward strand.
ATCGGAACGCTCTACCTCCACACCGCGCTCTTCTTTTTCCTGGTGGGCGGCGTCGAGGCGGTCATCATCCGGGCCCAGCTCATGGGACCGAACGGCACGCTCGTTTCGGCTGAGACGTTCAACCAGCTCTTCACGATGCACGGCACGACGATGGTCTTCCTCGTCATCATGCCGCTGTCGGCCGCGTTCTTCAACTTCCTGATCCCGCTGCAGATCGGCGCCCGCGACGTCGCGTTCCCGCGCCTGAACGCGTTC
>CAZSNV010000292.1:0-6100 GCA_964608035.1 uncultured Gemmatimonadaceae bacterium
GTAAACACGGAACTCCGTCACCGGCGTCGCTGACCGCCAGACACCATCGCGATCGCTGCCGTCGATCACCGGCGGCACCTCGGCCGGCGCGGCAACGGCTCCGGCGCGGCCCGGCGTCGTTCCTCGTGTCGCCGGCGCCTTTTCCGATTGCACGACCGACTGCGTCGCCGCACCCAGTTCCTGTGCCCCGAACAGAAACGAGGCAACGAACACGGCTCGGCATGCTAGAAATTTAGCACTCAGGAACATGACTCTTGATATCGACATCCGAAGGACTCCGTTACGTGGGTGTGGCGACTAGCCGGTGATCGCGGCGCGAATCACGCGCGCGCGATCGCCGTCCGACTCGATGTTGCGGGCCGCGTTCATGTACGCGTCCTTGATCCGGGTCGTCGTCAGCAATCGCTGGCCGGCGATTGAGGTCAGGACATTGGCGATGTCGCCGTCCGATTCCATTCGCAGCGTTGCGCGAATTGCCGCCTCGGTGACCGCCTCATCGGCGTGACCGTACGGCGCCGCCGAGATCAGCACCCGGCTTCGATCGCCGTCAGAGCCGACGGCTTCGACCACCTTGAAGTAGGACTCGCGCAGTTGCTGATCCTGGTTGCCCAGGTACCGGGCCGCCGATGTCATCAGCAGTCGCGACTTGTCGCCGTCACTGCCGATCGTCAACGCGACGTCCATGATGTCGATCAGCAGCTCCCGCTCGGCAGTCATCGTCAGCTGTGTCAGCAGAGACGACTTGTCACCGTCGGACTCGATACTGGCAATCGCATCGGTGAACGCATCTCGTGCCTGCGTCGCGCGGACGGCGCGGGGTGCGACCTTCTGCAGCACCGTACGCAGGTCACCCGAGCTTCCCGCGAGATCGCGCTTGATGCGCGCGAAGAGCACGGCCATTCCCGAGTCGGACATCGACCTGCCCAGTTCCAACAAGGCTTCGTAGTAGTTGCGCTTCGCGCCCGGGCTGCGAATCGCGTCGATCTCGGTGAGAATCCGGTTCACTCCGCCCTCCTGGTCCAGCCGGCGCACACGCGCCACGGCGTTGTAGCCCGACTCACGCAGCACCGTCAGAATCATCGAGGCGAGCCAGGTCCGCCCGCCGTCGTCGTATGCGGCCGTCCTGCCATTGACGAGATACTCGCGCCGTGGTTGGCCAGCGTCACTCGTTATGATCAGTTCCCGATCGCTCCCGGGAAGCACTTCGCGGAACCGGGCTCGCGCACCGCTGCTGATCCCGGCGATGTCGCGCTCGTCAGCGGTGAATCCGATTCTCCCGGCGAGCATCGCCTCGACACATCGCCCGCGAGTCCGCTGAACAAGGCGGATCGTTCTGTCCTCCGGCCCTTCGTTGCTGTCGTGGATGCTGGTGCTCGTCCCAGTCCCGTTGCTCAGTTTGTCGCAGGTTTCAATAGCGGAGCCGGAACTGCTGCTCTTCGGTGTCTGTCCACCGGGCTCGGACGCCGGCGGAGACTCGGATACGCCGGAGGCGATTGGCGCTGGCGGCGTGGCGTTCGTGATCGCGACCTTGAACGACATCAAGCTGTCCGGCAGTACTGCGCTCACCGAAGCCTGTAGCGGCGAGAAAGGACTGAACGCCGCCAGAGGTATGGTGACAATGATCGCGGTGATCAGGCTCATGAGGACTCCTTTGCGACTGAGACCGTTGCGCCGGATTCGCGGATCGAGAATCGACAGCATCCGCCCTTCGAACTCGGAGCGGCGCGCCATCGCCAGGGCAGCAAAGGCCGGCGCGGCGCCGCGATGGCCCTCGGTATCGATGTTGCGAACCAGTTCGAGCAGGTCGGAGGCATACTCAGACGGCCTGGTGCCATGCGTGAGCACGTAATCATCGCAGGCATTCTCGCGCTCGCGGCGCATCTGCCGTGCCGCGACCCAGACCAGCGGATTGAACCAGAAGATGGCCAGCGCGAATTGCGCGACGAGCTGTGTGAACGCATCCAGTCGCTTCACGTGCGCCATCTCGTGCACGAGCACATAACGACGACGCTCCTCCGGCCAGCTGTCGGCATCTTCCGGCAGGAGCACAATGGGATAGACGATGCCCCAGGTCACCGGCACACCGAGCGCGTCACCGCGGAGGAGTGTCAGCGGACGGCGGATGCCGAGGTTGACGGCAAGTCGATGCATCAGGCCCAGCCACTTTTCGTCGGTCACGCGCTGACCGCGGACGGCCATCCGTGAGACCACGGCGGTGCCGGCGGCGAGACGCCCGAGCACGGCGATGCAACCGAGCATCCACAGGGCCGCGAGAACCATGAAAGGCGACGGTCGCCACGCGGGAGTAGCCTGCGTTGTACTCGCCGGTGCAGTCGATGAAGGCGGACTATTCTCCAAACGGTTTGCGGGCGTCTGCGTCCCCAGGTCTTGCGTCGATGATGGTGTGATCTCAGCGCGCGTCTGCGTTTCCGTTGTGGCGGGCGGTGTCACCCACGCCGGCTCGTCGAGAACGGGCACGCGCCAGGTGGGCAACAGCGTTGCGAGCACTGGAATGACCAACTGTGCGGCGATGGCCGCGCTCCAGACGGTGTGACGCGTCGCTGCCGTATGACGGCGCAACATCCACACGGCGGCGGCGGCGATCGCGATCACCACGGAACCCTTCAGCGCGCAGTCAATCAGAAAGGCGAGAACCTGACTCCAATCGGTGGTGAAGCTCGTGAGCCAGTTCATCGTCCTTCCCTCTTTGCGTCGTCGATGATTTTGCGGATGCGGTCGAGCTCCGCGGCGTCGGCCTTCGGTCCGGCGAGATCCACCAGCGCCGCGACCGCCTGTTCGGCGGAATTGTCGAAGAAGGTCTTCACGAGGTGCGCCAGTGCGCGCTTGCGCGCCGCGTCCTTGCGAATGACCGGCATGAAGACGTATGCCCGGCCGTCTTCTTCATGACGTACGTGCCCCTTCTGCTCGAGGATTCGCAACGTCGCCCGCACCGCCGAGTATCCCGGCGGATCCGGGATTGCGTCGAGCACCTCCGCCGCCGTCGCCCGTCCCGCGCGGTAGAGGTAGTCCATGATCTGCCGTTCGCGCCGACTCAGGTCGTTGGATTTCTCGGTCATTCTCGTAACTCGTGACTCGTGACTCGAACCCTGCATGGGACTGGGTCAGCCCAGGTGCTAAAATATCAGCATGTGCTAAGATTTTCGCAAGTGGGCGCTGGGGGCAGCGCTGTGCCCCTCCGTCGTGTGGCACGATGCCTACGGAATCTGCACAATCCGCACAAACGCTCGCCCCGTCCTCGCGGTCCGCGCGCTGCTCGTGTTGCGCAATGTGACTTCCGCCGGCTCGGCAGCGACGCAGTGAATCGTGTCCTCGTCGCGGGAATCGCGTGAACAATTCAAGCCTTCGGTTTCCATGTTCAGAATACCGAGGTCGCGTGGCGAGCTCACCTTAACAGTCATCGAGTAGCGGCCAGCCGCGAGCTGCCAGGCGCGCGATTCATCTGGCTTCACGACGACCGTATCGTCGGCAATGGTGAGGCGAACCTGGACCGTCATGGTGGTTCGCACGCCGCCGTAATCGATTCGAATTCCAGCGCGTCCCACCGCCAAAGGAACCACTGCGCCATCCCGGACTATCGCCACGGCCGAATCTGTGCTCGTCGCACTGATCGGATGGAGAACCTCGGAGTTGCCCGACGAAAGGACAGCCGTGGCCTCGAGGCTGCGCGGCGGGCCGCCGGGTTCCAGTTCGAGATACGACTCGGCGGCAATGCGTTGCGCGAACCGGCAGGTCACGACGAACGACGTGGTGAGCTTCCCCAGTTCCACCTGAATGTCGGTCATCCCGGCGCGGCGGCAGGCGACCGCACTCCCACTGGTCCGGACGACCGACTGGTCTCGCGGAATGAACTTCGCTTTCAGTTCCGCGCTGGCGCCGGTGTCGTGAACAACGCTGACCGGCACCCACGTGAACTCACCGCCGTACAAAACCAGCGTGTCACGGTCGACTTCGAGCCGTGCTGGGCCACTAGCTGTGCACGAGAACGAAGCAGCTACCACCGAGGTAATGAGGAGAAACCGCAAGCGGGATCAGGTGAAGTTGCGTCTAGCCTATCCTTCGCTGACTCGTTCCGCAGCGGCAGCAGGATGAAGAGTCGATGAAGCCGGACGGCAGAGTAACGCGACGCGCTGGATACGTTGCGGGCAATCGGCGTACATTCGCCAGATTCGCGTGATCCGCGGGTAACGGCAGTTGCCGTCCCAACGCTCGGCGCCTCGACCGTGTGGCAGCCAATGACGCAATTCCGACGTGAGTGGCATCCAAAGGAATAGGACCCGGATACCACCATGGCAATCTCGACCACGCTCCGTTCGCTCGCACGCACCCGTGCGCTCTCACTCACGGTGGTGCTCACGCTCGCTATTGGGGTAGCGGCGCTCACAATCACGTTCGGCGTCGTCAACGCCGCGCTCTTCCGGCAGCCACCTTTTCCGGAAGCCGGGCGTCTGGCCATGCTCCACATCCAGCGCAACGAGCCAGGCGAACCGTCGAGACAGGAACGGTGGTCCTTCGCCCGGTTCAACCTGCTGGCCGAGTCGCAGGACGTCTTCGAGCACGTGGCCAGTTATTCGCCTGGCGCGATGACAGTGTCAGGCGCGGGTTCTGGAGATGCGGAGCTGATTCAGGGCGAGCGCGTCTCTGCGTCGTACTTTCCCCTGCTCCACGTCAGGGCTGATCGCGGACGCTTGTTCACCGCTTCGGAGGATGACGCGGCAAGCCCGACGCCAGTCATTGTCCTCGGTCACCAGCTCTGGAATCGGCGCTTTGCTGCTGATCCGACCATTGTCGGACGCGACATTCGATTGAATGGGGTTCCGCTCACCGTGATCGGCGTGATGCCGGCCGGGTTCGCGGGTCTTTCCGGACGCGCCGAGTTGTGGGTGCCTCGGACCATGACGCCTCAGCTCACGTATGCCGAGTACCTGACGACGAACCAGAACTTCATCAGCGCCGTCGGCCGGTTGAAGCCGGGCGTCGACCTGTCCACCGCGAGAACCAACCTCGCCGTGCTCGGCGCCAACATCAACCGCGCCATACCCAGCGATCCCGCGTTCCCCAACGAACGGGTGACCGCGACCGCTGTCACCCTCAATGAGGCTCGCGCCAATACGACCGTTAGGCGTTCGCTATTCGTGGTGCTGGCCGCGGTGTCGCTGCTGCATCTCCTGGCCTGCGTGAACGTGATCAACCTTCTCCTCGGGCGTGAGGCAGCCCGCCGGCACGAGTCATCGGTGCGTGTCGCGCTCGGCAGCAGCAACAACCGCCTGTTCAGGCATCTGCTAGGTGAGGGACTCCTGCTCGGTGTCCTTGGTGGTGCTGTCGGTGTCGTGGTCGCCGTCTGGGCCAGCGCGGTGATCGCACCGCCCACCAACGTCTGGGCGCCGCGCAACTTCTATGGAAGCCTAGCCCCGTTCGACTCGCCACAGTTCGGCATGGCCGAGCTGGCGTTCGGCATCGGGCTCGCCATTGTGACTGCGCTCCTGGTGGCCATGCCACCCGCGATGCGCGCGTTCGGTATCGACGTGTTGTCCGGGATCAGGTCCGGGTCGCGCGGCATCGCAGACAACGCGATCACACTACGCCGGCCCTCGGCACGCGGCATCATTGTGAGTCTCGAGGCGGCGCTGGCCATGCTGCTCGTAGTCGCGGCTGGGTTGCTCATCGACAGCTTTCAGCGGATGCGGCAGACGGGCATTGGGGTCGAGCCAGAGAACGTGCTCACCTTCTGGGTGATTCCGTCCGAGGCCCGCATTCCTCCCGCCACCGCGGCCTCGTTCGTGCCGAAGCTGATCGAGTCGGTGTCGCATGTGCCTGGCGTGCGCTCGGTGTCGGTCGATGGCGGCGCTCCGCTCGCCGGCACCGCGAACAGCACGCTGTTCATCGCGGGGCGTCCGGTGTCTCCCGCGGAGGCGCCTACGGTGCTTCGGCACTACATCGGGCCCGACCACTTCACGACTCTTGGCATTCCCGTCAGGCGTGGTCGGGTGTTCTCAGCGTCGGACATGGCGGGTTCGCCGCGCGTGGCGGTGATCAGCGAGACGGCGGCTCGGCGCTTCTGGCCCGACCAGGATCCGTTAGG
>CAZSNV010000293.1:0-6097 GCA_964608035.1 uncultured Gemmatimonadaceae bacterium
CGCCCCACCACGCGCGTCGCCGTCCATCTTGGTCAGGATGACGCCGGTAATGCCTAACGCATCGTTGAAGCCCTGCGCGATCCGCACCGCGTCCTGGCCGGTCATGCCATCGGCGACCAGCAGGATCTCGTCGGGGTGCACGGCGTCGCGGAGTCGGACGAGTTCATCCATCATCTGCTCGTCGATCTGTGACCGGCCGGCGGTATCGAGCAAGACGATGCGATCCCGGGCGCGACGTGCCTCCTCAATCCCCGCGCGGGCGATCTTCACGACGTCTTTCGTCGTGCGATCGGCGTGGACCGGAATCTCGAGTTGCGCGCCAAGCGTTTCGAGCTGGTCGATGGCGGCCGGACGGTAGACGTCGGCGGCCACCAGTCTCGATGCGCGTCCCTCGGCCTTCAGTTTGCGAGCGAGCTTCGCGGCCGTGGTGGTCTTACCAGACCCTTGCAGCCCGACGAGCATCACAACGGTTGGCGGAACGCTATTGAACGAGAGCCCTTCACGTCGCTCTCCCAGCATCGTCGTGAGCTCGTCGTATACGATCTTGACCAGCTGCTGGGTGGGCGCGACGGTCTTGATCGCGGCAATACCAACGGCTTTCTCCTCAACTCGCTCGAGGAACTCGCGCGTGAGCTGAAAGCTGACGTCGGCTTCGAGCAGGACGCGACGCATTTCCCGAAGCCCTTCCTTGATGTCGGCGTCCGTGAGGACGCCGCGACCGCGGATCTTCGAAAAAACGTCGGAGACTTTCTCGGAAAGTTCGTCAAACACGAGCTTGGAATGTTAGTCTGGGCTGCATCTAACAGCCAGTCCCGGTTGAACTTCCGATGTGACCGCCGGCCCTCGGAGCAGGGTCAATCCAGCGCGTCTGACCGCCAGCGTAGCTGGAGCGACGCCCGGCGCCCGGTGAAACCCGGCCAGGCAGCGCCGAGCTGCCGGTCGAGCAGGTTGCTCACCTCGCCGTTCAGCTCGAGGTTCGTCCCGAGCTGCCGGGAAAGGCGGACATCGACCTGGGGAAAGGCGCCCCGGTGCTGCGTTGAACCAGTGACCTCATCCCGTGAGACCGGAGTACGGCCGGCGTAGGCAACCTTCAGCGTCCCTCGCAACGAGCGCAGCACCGGACCCGTCGCCGATCCTCGCAACGTGAAGGGTGTCCGTCCCAGGAGCGGCGTCCCCGACGATTCGTCTCGAGTCCACAGGCGTTCGCCGCCGGCCTCGAACCTCCAATCGGCCACAAGCCTCCCGCTCTCCAACTCGATGCCGCGGGTCCATCCCCTGTCGATGTTGCCGTAGGTATACGCCCCGGTCGGGTCAGGCGCCTTGGTCTCGATGAAGTCGTGATAGCCGGCATTGAAGACGGTCGCCCTGACGAAGGAACGCGCACCCGTCCACTCCGAACCCAGTGAGATGCTCGTCGATCGCTCGGGACGCAGGTCGGGATTGCCGTAGACCGCGTATCCCGCGGCGTCGTTGACGAACGAGAGATACAACTCCTTGAAGTCCGGGGCGCGATACCCACGTCCGATCGAGGCGCGAACCGCCAGGTTTTCGCGGGGACGGACCAGCGCGGCCACTCGCGGGGCGACAAAGCTTCCCCACCGGTCGCTCCATGACACGCGCCCTCCCGGCGTCACGAGTACGCGTCCGACGGACAGCGTGGCCTGCGCAAAGGGCTCGACGCCAAGAATGGCACTCGTGTTCTCCGACAACCTGTCGGCATCGATCCACTCGCGCTTGACGGCAACGCCGGCATCCCAGACTCTCGGACCGCGCACGCCGCTCCAATGCAGCTCGCCCAGCAGCAGGCGTTGCCGATCGCGCGACCCGCTGTCCGACGCCGGTGCATCACGCGTCGCCGCGCGCGACAGGTGATCGAACGTCGACGCGGCAATCGTTGTATTCAGCCGGTCGAGCTTCCCGTCGTGATGCAGGCCGACACGTGTCGACGTCTGCACGTTGTCGCCGAAATGAAAGAGCTGGCCCGTGCGATATCGCTGCCGTTCGATGAGGGCGAGTCCACCCCATTCAACGCGCCGCGCAGAGTCCACGTCCCAGCGTCCGCGCAGGCCACCATGCGCGCGGCGCGAGTAGGTCGCAAAGTCCGATGCCACACCGGACACCAGGTTCACGCCCTGGTAGCCGGCGTCGACGGCGCTCGAGAGGGATCCGGTTCGCCAAGCGGCATCACCGGACACTTCGGCGCGCCCTTGCGACCCTGCTGTTGTCGTCATGCCGGCGGCTCTGCCGCTGGGGGGAGCCGTCTTCGTGATGACGTTGATGACGCCGCCGATCGCGTCCGTGCCATAGAGCGTCGACTGCGGTCCCTTCACGATCTCGATGCGCTCAACGCCCGAGACCGGAAGTCGAGCGAGGTCCATCGTGCCGTTGACCCGACCCACCAGCGGTTGTCCGTCGAGCAGGACCAGCACCCGCCGAGATCCAAACCCGCGAAGCTGCACCCCCGTGCCTGACGGCACACCGCCGTCGAGCTGGAATCCGACGCGATCCGTCAGGACCGAGGCCAGGTCGGACTGGCCGCGTTGGAGGTCACGAGACGTGATCAACTCGGTCTCGACCACGGCATCGGCGAGGCGCTGCTCCCGGCGGGCCGCCGTCACGATGATCTCGCCTAACGGGACCATCGTCTCCCGCATGTCGACGCGTATCGTGAGGTCGTCGCGCCCCACGACCACGATCGTGTCACGCGGACGGAAACCGATCGAGAGCACGCGCAACTTCCGCACACCGGCCCGCACCGCTCCGCTCCACCGCCCCCGCTCATCCGTTCTACCGTTCTGGGCCTGGACCCTATCGATCACGATGGTGGCGCCGACCACGGGACGCAGGTTGGCGCCTGACGTCGCCTGGATCTCCAGCCTGGCGGAGTCCTGGGCTCCTGCGGTGGATGCAAGGACGGCCAGCAGCGCAGCCCGACGGACCACGCGTATCACGGCACCCGGGATGAACGCACGGTGATCTGCCGCGCCGTTCCCGACGGGCCGTAATAACTGATGATCTGCACCTTGTAGACCGAGTCTCCCTTCTTGACGAGATAGACGTTGAAGTTCGGCCAGATCTGGTTGTCGGTTCCCGTGATGTTGTAGCGATACCACGGTGAGCTGACGAAGACGCCGCCGTACGAGTCGGAGCGATACGCCACGGCCGGCGCGAACGACGCGTACTGCGCGGTCAGCTGGCTAAACGGCATCGACTCGTCGACGACGGCGCCGACGCCGCCGGATCCGCTGACGCCACCATTCACGCGAATCTCATAGCCCGAAAGCCGGAGATCCCACGCGCTGGTCGCGGACACGGGTCCCGTCCCGAGGTCGAGATACACGGGACTCGAGAGATCGAGCGTACGCGTGGTCACGGGACCAAAGGCCGCGCCACTGGACGGCTGAATCGCGTATTCCACCGTGACGTTGCCCGCGCTTGCGGCCGTCGCGCCTGAAACCGCCGTGACCCGGATCTTCGCAAGGACGACGCCACCGGCAGTGCGCCTGACGATCCAGGTGCGCGTGGAAACAGCGGTCGCCGCGCCTGCCGTTCCGGTAACCCAACCATTGATCGCCGGGTTGAGCGCGTCGGACACGAACGACGATGCCGCCGGCACGTCCCCGGTCGTGACGCCTTCGAACGTCGCCAGCTGATTGACCGGCGTCATGGCCTGCAGTTCGGCCACAGTGGCATCGCCGTTGGCACACAGGCAATACGCCGTGACGCCACCGGGACCAGCCGCGCCGCCGTTCACGGTCACCGAGGTGGCAAAGAATGCCAGGTCCCACTCGGACGATGTCGAGGGAGCCGTCACCGCGACCGAGGTTGAAGGATCGCCGAGTTTGACGTATGCCGGCGCGGCGGACGCGTCAACGGTGAGCTCCGCGGTCACGGGTGGTGGCGGCGGCTCCGTGGTCGAGTCCGAGCAGGCCGCGAGCAGAGCGGCAAAGCCGGCGGTTGCGCCGGCGAGTGTACGCCTAACGAACGACGGGCGCGGGAAGCTGTGCGTCATGGGTAGAGGTCTCCGTGGCGACCGGACCGCGCGTGGCGCGCCGATAGCCGAAATAGATGAGGATGATCCCGAGAAACTCGGTGACGTAGAGAACCTCGGTGTAGCCGAACCGGGTGAAACTCCCGCCGATGCCCGGCAACAACGCGCCGATGGCGATCAGCGCGTTCCCCTCGGCGCGCCGCCGCGTCTCGCGGCGGCGCCAGAACTGCACGGCCGACTTCACGGCGCCGCCAACAAGGAAGACAAACGCGTAGAGGTTGATGAACGGGCTGAAGGCGCGCACCCACGGCCAGGCCATCACCCGACCCGTGAGCCGGTGCGACTCGACGAGCTCGTACTGGATGGGAACAACCAGCACAAACGCGGCGGCGATCATCACGGTCGTCACGAGCACGGCCGACAGGATGTCGGCGGTCCGGCGTGGCAGGTGGAGGTACGCCGCGCCCTGGGCCAGCGGGGCGCCGCCTAACAACGCGCCGGTGATGTACCACGCACGGAATAGCCCGTCCTGCCAGCCGAAGAGCGTGACCGAGGCTTCCACCGCGGTTCCGGCGGCATAGGTCAGCGCGCCAATCGTCCACCAGAGGAGGTGCGGTCCGCCTCGCTCCCGGTACCGGCGGCCAAGGGACACGGCCAGCGAAAGCGCGATGACCGTGGTGACGATCGGGATGTAGTGAACGAGCGTAGGCACGACAGGAACGTGTCGGCCGGTGCCTGCTCGAGACTATTCGGTCTTTTACGGTAGGGGGACTACGGAGCCCTTGTCGGTGGTTTCCCCGGCTGGGACAGGAGGCCGGATTCGAGCGCGAGCCGGGTGAGCGCCGCGACATTCCGCAGCCCGGTTTTTCGCATCAGCGAGTCCCGGTGGGACTCCACCGTGCGAACGCTGATACCCAGGTCGGCGGCGATTTCCTTGTTGGGCAGCCCGCGGGCGATTCGAGCGAGCAGGTCCCGTTCGCGTGGAGTCAGCCGGTCCATCGTGGGCGACGCCACCGCCTGCTCGCGGAGTGCCTCCGCCAGCGTGCGCGCCACGGTGGGACTGAAGTAGGCCTGGCCCGCGTGCACGGCCCGGATGGCGGCTCGCAGGTCGGCCGGCGTCGTGTCCTTCCGGAGGTACCCGTGCGCCCCGATCCTCACGCTTTCGCGCACGATCTCGGGGTCATCGTGCACGCTCAGGATGAGCGAGCGGACGTTGGACAGGGTTTCCGTGATCGCCTCGGCAACCCGGAGGCCGGAGTCGTCAGGCAGGTTGATGTCCACCAGCACGACGTCCGGCTGGCGCGCCCGGATGAGGGTGATCGCACTAGCCGCCGTGTCGGCTTCGCCGACGATCTCGAAGCCGGGCTCCGCTTCCAGCACCAGGCGAAGTCCCGCCCGGACGATGGCGTGATCATCCACGATGGCGACACGAATCGTCATTCCCGCGATTCCTCCGGGAGGCTCACGCGCACCTGGACGCCACCGTGCGGTCGCATGGCAAGGGCGAGGCTGCCACCAAGGGCGACGACGCGGTCGTGCATCCCGCTCAAACCCCGTTTTCCGTTGCTCTCGAATGCCGCCAGAGACGTCGGCTCGCCTATTCCCACGCCGTCGTCCTCGACCGTGAGTGTCACGACCCCGTCGGCGCGGGAAAGTATGACTCGCAACACACCGGCCTGCGCGTGGCGGATGACATTGGTGAGCGATTCCTGCAGGGACCGATACAGGGCGAGCTCGACATCGTTACGCAGGTGCCAGTCCTCGGCCGGCAGGCCTGCCACGACCGTGGTCGACGACCGGTTGGTGAAGTCCGTGATGAGGGACCTGAGCGCCGGCATGAGGCCGAGTTCATCGAGCACCGCGGGACGCAGCGTCTCGGTGACACTGCGGATGCTCTTCATCCCTTCATCGAGCAGCGACAGGGCGCGGTCAAGGCCGCCCTTCGCGCCCTCATCGCCGCGCTCCTGGAGAAGGCCCAGCTGCAGCTTGAGCGCGGCAAAGACCTGCGCGGTTTCGTCGTGCAGCTCCCGCGACAGGCGGCGGCGCTCGTCCTCATCATGCCTGACGACGCGCGTGGAGAGCCGGCCCAGCGCGGCGGTCCGCTCC
>CAZSNV010000294.1:0-6047 GCA_964608035.1 uncultured Gemmatimonadaceae bacterium
CTGCACAAACCGCTCGGCGCCTAACACGGCGGCGAGTTCAGGCTTCAGCACCTTCAGCGCGACCTTGCGCCTGTGCTTCAGGTCTTCGGCGAGATAGACCGTGGCCATGCCGCCCTGCCCGAGCTCGCGCTCGATGCGGTAGCGATCGGAGAGGGCGGTCGAGAGTCGTTCGGTTGGCGAAGACACTGATCCAAAGATGCGGCCTCAGCTGTCCGAGGGTTAGTCTATGGCTCCAGCGGAAACCCCAGGAAACGACACGTGAATAAGCCCGCATTCCAGGCCTCGACCCTCGCCATCTTCGCCGCGCTGGCCGTTGGCTGCTCTGGTGGAGAGAGCGCAGCCCCCGCTCCGACGCCCGTTCTGACAACGCTGACCGTGTCGCTTGTCCCCACGGCGATTCAGGTCGGGCAAACCGCCACTGCCACGGCGACGGGGCGCGATCAATTCGGCGCGGCGATCGCCGCTGGACCGATCACGTGGTCATCGTCTGCTTTGCAGATCGCGACGATCAGTGCCTCGGGAAGCGTGCAGGGTGTGGCCCCGGGTCAGGCCACGATCGTCGCGAGTGCGGGAGCCGTCACGGGATCAGCGACGATTGCGATCACCTCGTTCGATCCACTGGCCGACTGCAGGCTCCCGGCACGATTCGGCGGCGTCGGGCTCGGGCTGCCGCGCATCGCCGATCGTCAAAAAGCCATTGGCGACGTGCGGGTCGCCGTGATCTTCGTGGATTTTTCGGACGCCGTTGCCACTCGTACACCGCAGAACGTCTTTGCCATCCTGTCCCCGACAGCAGAGAACTACTTCCGAGCCGTCTCGTACGGGCGGATGAACCTCATTCTCGAGCCGAGCTTTGTCTGGCGCCGGATGAGCGGAGCGACGACGCAGTACGGATGGAGCGCCTTGTCGCATATCAACCACCGCATCTACATCCAGGAGGCCGTGGACCTCGCGGCGTCGGTGAACTTCGCCGGGAGCGATGCGATCACGGTCATTTCGAACCCGGACGCGGGCGCGTTGCATAACGGCCCGACGTTCATCGGCTCGCCCACATCGGGAATAACCGCCGACGGAAAACTGTTCATGAATGCGACGACGTCGGGACGCGACCTGTTGGGCTGGGGCGGGTTCTGGCTGAATCACGAGATGGGGCACAGCATGGGCCTGGTGGACTTGTATGCGTATTCGGGCCCGGGACATCGATTCGTGGGGGGATTCAGCCTCATGGGGTTGATCGGCGGGTTCGCTCGTGAGTTCTTCGCATGGGAGCGTTGGGTGCTGGGCTGGATCGATGACGCGCAAGTCTCCTGCGTCCGGGCTGGAACCAGCGAAATCGTTCTCTCGCCTATTGAACGGAGCGGCGGAACGAAGATGGTGGTCGTCCCCACCGGAACGACTTCGGCGCTGGTGGTGGAGAGTCGGCGCGCGGAAGGGTACGACACTAACGGCACGTTCTTGCCGGGCGTGCTGGTCTACTTCATCGATACGGCCGTGGCCAGTGGCAACGGCGTGCTGAGGGTCCAGCCGCTCAACGACGCCGACGGCCACAAGGGAAGCGCACCATTGCAGCCCGGGCAGAGCCTCTCGTCAGGCGGCGTGACGATCACGTACCTGTCGCAGGACGTCGGCGGCGACAGGGTTCGTGTCGTTCGGTGACGTGTTGAACGCGCTACGACTTCAGGCGCAACAGGTCCACACCGGCTTCCTTCAGCATCGCAGTCGCCGTGTCGTTCAGGGGATACGCCTCGTTGAACACGACTTGCCGGATTCCGGCGTTGATGATCATCTTGCTGCACATCAGGCACGGCGAGTACGTGGTGTAGAGCGTGGCGTCGCGAATCGCGATGCCGTGGTACGACGCCTGGACAATGGCGTTCTCCTCACCGTGAGAGCAGAGGCATTCCTCCAGGTTCTTGCCACTCTCGCTGAATCCGTTGCATCGCGGGCAGCCGCCCTCGTTGCAGTTCTTCACGCCGCGCGGTGTCCCGTTGTACCCGGTGCTGATGATGCGACGATCGGACACGATCACCGCGGCCACCTGCCGCTTCATGCAGTTGCTGCGTGCCGCGACCTGCCTGGCGATGTCCATGAAGTACTGGTCCCACGAGGGCCGCGCGAACGACACCTCCAGCTCGCGCAGCGTGTCCGACAGCCGGGCCGTGAACTCTTCCAGCGTGCCGTCGTTGTGGATGCGGCGGTCGGCCAAGCGTTCCGTCTCCAGCAACTGCTGGGCGGCCGCGTTGCTGCTGGCGAACTCCCGCTCTTCCTGGCGAATGAACTCCTCGATAGTCTGCGCGTCTCCCGCGCGGGCGCGGGTGAGAGAACGCGCAAAGCGGGCCTCGAGCGGTGCGAAGATGTGGAACAGCGAAAAGGACCTCGCCCCTGCCCTCTTCAGCGCCATGACTTCCGCCGGGTGACGGATGCTGTCGACCGCATAGTTCCGGTCCGCCTGCATCCGGGCGACGGTGAGTTCCGCCAGGGCGCCCGGCCCGTGCTGCTCGCGCAGTTCGTTGCCTAACGCCGTCAGGTTCTCACGGATAGGCGAAAGGCCACGGGCCTTCGCCTCTTCACGGATGACGTCGGAGAGCGACAGGTACGAGAACCCACGCGCGCCCAGCAGCTCGCCGGCTGTGGTCTTGCCCGCGGCGTTCCGGCCGGTCAATCCGATGATGATCATGGTGGGGAATGATGCAGTCGCTGCCGTCCGAGGGTTACCGATCGGCCAATGCCGTGGTCTGGCGGTCGGTGATCATGGCGGAGAGTCCGCGTCGAGCGCTTCGCCGAAACGAAGGCGCCTGGACGTCTCTGGACGGCCTAAAGCGTGGCGGGTTTTGAGGATCAGCCGGCCGGAAGCTGACCGTCCCACGCCCTGACGCCGAGGGCAGCCAAAGTCATCAGGCCCCGCGCCCAGGCGCCGAAGGGCAGCCAAATCATCAGACCCGCGCCCACGGCGCCGAAGGGCAGCCAAGGTCATCAGACCCAACGCCTTATAGCGCAACTGCGTATGCCTCATACATTAGAGTTGCGGCGCCGCCCGCGACGCGTCGCGCTTCTTACCAAGCTTCGTGTTCATCGTGGTTTAACCGACGAGGCCCTTGATGCCGCTGCACCGAACCGGAATCGCCATCGTAGCCGGAGCCTTCGGGAGTGTCGCGGTCACGGCGCTTGGAGTTTCGGCCCCCCGGTCCAGCACACCTGCACACTCAGCGCCGGCCACGACGGCGCCGCTGTTCGCGAAGGCGCATTCTTCGCTCACGGCGCCCGCCAGCCATCCGAAAACCAGAAGTGCGCGAGGCATCGCGAACGCCGCGCTCTCTGATGTCGTCAAGAGCTTCTGCACAAGCTGTCACAATCCGCGTCAGCTGCGCGGGAATCTCGATCTCACGGGCTACAACGTCGACTCGGCGCCGGCCCGACTCGATGTTTCGGAGAAGATGATTCGCAAGCTGCGGGCGCAGATGATGCCGCCGCCGGGCTCGAAACGTCCACAGGGCGATACCCTGCTCGCCCTCGCAGAAGCGCTGGAGACCATCATCGACAAGGGCGCGCGACCCAACCCGGGCTCGCGCACGTTCCAGCGTCTCAACCGCGCCGAATACGAGCGCGCGGTGCGCGACTTGCTCTCCGTCGAGATCGACGCCGGAGACTATCTGCCGCTCGACACGAAGAGCGCGAACTTCGACAACATCGCCGACGTGCAGTCGTTGTCACCTACGCTGCTCGAGGCATACCTCAACGCAGCGGCTGCCGTGAGCCGGATCGCGCTGGGCGATCCTGACGCGCCAGCGCTTTCGACGAGCTATGCCACGTCGGTCTTCACGTCTCAAAATCCCTGGGATCACGTCGAGGGCGCGCCATACGGAACGCGAGGTGGCCTCGTCGCGGCTCACCCATTCCCGGCCGATGGGATGTATACGTTCCGTGTGGAGATTGGCGGCGGCGTAGGGACCAGACTCGAGGATGTCGACATCTCGATCGATGGTCAGCGCGCGGCGTTGCTTCACTACGAGCGGGGTATCGAACGATCACTCTCTTCCGCGGATGCGCCGCAGGGCGCCGATTATCTGCGGACGGAACCGATTCTCGTCAAAGCGGGACAGCAGCGCGTCTCGGTGGCTTTTGTGCGTCGCTCCGAAGGGCCATATGAGGACCTGATCCGGCCGCATGAGTGGTCGCTCGCGGCAAGTGGAAGCAACAGCGCCGGCACCACAGCGCCACCGCACATGATGGAAGTCACCATCGTCGGGCCGCTCAAGAGCCAAGGCTCGAAGACGACCGGCGTTTCAGAATCGCCCAGCCGGCGGATCGTGTTCTCGTGCCGCCCGGCGAATCCCGCTGTCGCGGAGACGTGCGCCGAGCAGATCGTCACCCGTCTCGGCACGCGCGCCTACCGTCGTCCGCTTACGCAGCACGACCGGGATGGCGTGATGGGCTTTTACCGGACGGGGGCGGCAGCGGCGGGGGGCGGAGTGGACGCGTTCGAGCAGGGCATCCGGAGTGCGCTTCAGGTGATACTCGCGAGCCCGCATTTCGTATTCCGTTTCGAGCGTGTTCCGCCTAACGTCGCGCCCGGTCACAACTACAACCTCAGCGACGTCGAACTCGCCTCACGCCTCTCGTTCTTCCTTTGGGGCACCATTCCAGATGAGCCGCTGCTCGCGGCGGCCACGGCGAGGAAACTCTCCGATCCAGCGACGTTGAACGCGCAGGTCCGACGGATGCTCGCGGATCCTCGCGCGGAAGCGCTTGCCACGCGTTTTGCAGCCCAATGGTTGCGGCTCCAGGATCTCGACCTCAACCATCCGGACCCGTTCTGGTTTCCTGATTTCGACCAACAGCTCGCCGACGCGATGCGTCGTGAGACCGAGCTGCTCTTCGCCGACCTGGTTCGCCGGAACGCCAGCCTGTTCGATCTCTTGACCGCGGACTACACCTTCGTCAACGAGCGACTCGCGCGGCACTACGGCATTCCGAACGTTGCCGGATCGGAGTTCCGGCGCGTGACCTACGCCGATACCGTGCGGCGCGGGTTGCTGGGCCACGGCAGTATTCTCGTGCAAACCTCGCTCGCGAATCGCACGTCACCGGTGTTGCGCGGCAAGTGGGTGATGGAGGTGCTCATGGGAATGCCGCCGCCGCCACCGCCGCCTGGCATACCCGATCTCGAGGAGACGGCTGATTCGAAGGACGGCCGGCGACTGACGACGCGTGAACGGATGGAGCAGCACCGCACGAACCCCACGTGCAAGACGTGTCATCAATACATGGATCCGATTGGTCTGGCTCTCGACAACTACGACGTCACTGGCAAATGGCGTTACCGGGAGAACGGCACCCCGCTCGATACCCGCGGGACGATGTATGACGGCCGCGCAGTCATCACGCCGATGGATCTGACGCGATCGCTGCTCTCTCGTCCTGTTCCGCTGGCACGCGCCTTCACGGAGAACCTGATGGCGTACGCCGTCGGTCGTCGCGTCGAGGACTTCGATCAGCCCGCCATCCGGGCCATCGTCCGTGAGGCGGAGACTAATGGCTACAAGATGTGGTCGTTTATTAACGCCGTAGTGAGAAGCCCCGCGTTCCGCAGCAGACGAGCGGAAGGGACCATCACCGAATCACAAGGTGTGACCAAACCGTAACCACGGCGGAAGCTGTGAGCTTTGAGATCCCTTCCCTGACTTTGTCATCTGTCTCCTTTCACCTCCCCGTTCCATGACAATGTTCACTCGCGGACCCATGCCCCGGCGGACGTTCCTCCGCGGGCTCGGCGCTACGGTTGCGCTCCCGCACCTGGAGGCGATGATTCCGGTTTTTCGCTCTTCGGGCGCCGCGGCGGCGGCGGACAAGACGCGACTCGTGTGCATCGAGTCCGTGCATGGGGCGGCGGGGAGCAACGCCTGGGGTGCAACCAAGAACTTGTGGGCGCCCGCGGTGGTCGGTCGCGACTTCGAGCTGATTCCGGAGGGCGCGTTGCCATCGCTCGAGCCGTGGCGCAAGTATCTGACCATCGTCAGCAACACCGACGTGCGCATGGCGGAGCCGTT
>CAZSNV010000295.1:0-6002 GCA_964608035.1 uncultured Gemmatimonadaceae bacterium
CGCGTGAAGCGCTCGATCAGGTGCAACTGGCTCGTGCGCACCGCGCCCATCACCGACAGCCAGTGTCCTTCGTTGAAGCCGACCGTATCGACGACCAGCGTATCTCCCTCCCAGTGGCCCACCGAATGCCCCATCCAGGTTGGAAGGTCATACGCGTCCTGGGGATGAGGCCGGCCGTCCGTATAAATGACCTGCCACATGTGGGCCTGTCCCTCGAAGATCCGGATGATGCGTTTTTGTTCCGGCATCTGCAGGAACTCCCACGGCGCCTGGGTCCTGTTCGACGTGGCCGAGGGTCCGCCGGTTGGCAGACAAAACCCTTCGGGATCGTCTTTCAGCTCCGTCTTGATCCGGTACTCGTACAGGGCCTTCGCCCAGGGCTGGAAGGGAATGCCCTCCGCTTTCCGCTCGATGAGCTCGGCGGCAAAATCCCGGTGCTGGGTCGTTCTCCAGACTCCCTTGTTGGCGGGATCCACCCATCCCAGGTTGGGCGTCCCATCCGGGGACCGTGGAACGGGCGGCATCGGTCGCGCCGCCGCCTGGCCGCCGCGGCCCCCGCCGCCTCGCTGACCTGGCGACGCGCTGGCAGAAAGCCCTGCCAGCAACAACATGAGCGCCAACCCTGACGCCACACTCAAGGATCTGGAAATCCCCTGATCTCGCATGCTCGTCTCCCGCTACTGCGCGCCAGCATTCGAGCTGCCCGCCAGGATCTCCCGGCCGTCGCCAAACTTGATGGTCCTGCCATTGACGGTCTTCGACCCATCTCGGGCCAGCCAGCCGTCGACCACAAGCTCGGTCCCGACGGCGAGTGACTTCTTGTCCCCACCCTGCCGGATCAGCTGTATCGGCGCCCCGGTTTCCACGGCCCAATTCTGGACCTTGCCGGCGCTGTCCTTCACATTCAGGTACAGCCAGCCGTGAGGATTCGTAAATTCGACTTTCGTGAGGGTCCCTCGAAGCGTGATCAGCTTGGTGCTGTCAAACTCCGCGGCAAAGGAATGATGGGCAAGCAATGGAGCGGTGCTCAGCGCCACTGCGCCAACAGTCACCAGGCTAGCCAGCTTTGTTCTCATAACGTGCCTCCAGTTCTAGATTAACCAGTTCCTGTAGTTCCTGGGCACACCCAACGCATCCCGAACTCCATCGAAGACGCCGGAATCCTCACGCCGGTAACGGCGGCATGGGGAGGCTTGGCGTGCCAAACACGACCTCGGTGATCGCCTTGATGCTCCGGTTCCCGTAACGGAAAGGGATGATGAGCCGGAGCGGGGCGCCATGCCTCGGCGGAATCGGTGCGTCGTTCATCAGCCAGGCCAGCATCACCTGCGGGTGTCTCAGCGTCGCCACCGCCTCGTCGACGTAGTGGCGGTCGGAGGCCACCAAGCGGCAATAGTGCGCCCCCGGGATGAGACCCAGCATATCCGCGAAATCCGCGAAGCGGACGCCCGTCCACTTCACGATGCCGCGAGGGTTGGGCGCGCCACACTGCAGCAGAAACGTATGGGATACACGCGGCAGCCGCTCCAGATCGGAGAACCGCAGCGTACCCGCAAGCTTGGCGAGACCGCGCGTATCCAGTTTGATCGACATTTTCTGGTAGTCGAACTCGATTTCGGGCGCCTGGCGGTTCTGCGTGCGCCACATGAGCGGATCGGTAATGGGTCCCGCGGCGCTCGCCGGATGCTCCGGAGCCGAACCATCCGGTTGGAGCGGAAGCGGCGCCGGGAAGCCCTGGCGCAAAGGCCGCTCGACGAGCTGGTCCGGCCACGCCTCCTGCGGCTGTGCAGCCTGGGCCTGCAGGTCCACGGACCTGAGCCCTCCCAGGGACAACCCCGCCAGGGTCGAACCCGAGATACAGATCGCCTCACGTCGCGAGATGGCCACGCTGGACCTCCATTCCGAGCATCCCGTACCTACTGATCTGTTAACACCTGTGCGGCGTCGTTTATTCGGTCGCCTGCGGCCGACGAGCGGTGGGCGCACTCCTAACAAGCTTAAGCCCTAATGAAGGCACTCGGTGTCACGGCACGTAGCCACGACCGAACACGCCTTGACAGCGGTGACACGATGGATTGACTGGCTGGCACCTCGGACGTATTCTGTCGATTCTTCGAGCCAGGAGCGATGTCATGTCTGTTCAGGTAAAACCAGTCATCAGGATTGCACCCAACAACCCGGTGTTCGATTTGCCGGTGATCGTCGGCATAGAGGAAGGGTTGTTCGAAGCGGCCGGTCTCGACGTCTGCTTCTCTGCCACCTATGCTGATCGCGAGAAGGACAGCGCGGAACGTCCGATCATGTCGCGACTCAAGGAGCAGATGTTCGAGCGGGGGTCCGCGGACAGCTACAACGTCTGCGAATGGGCGAGCATCGACCGGCTGGAACGGGGCGCGCGCGCCGGACACATTGCCGCCTTGCGTGCCGCGGTGGCGGCGCAGGCCATCCTGACGTTCGATGACGCGCTGCAGGTGCCGCGCGACCTCGCCGATGTGCCGGTCGTGGTCCAGGAACTCACGGGCTCGCACTACTGCACATTGCAGATGCTCGAAAGCGCGGTCGGCCCTGAACATGTGAAGATTGAGCGGGGTGGGCTGCCGCAGACGCGCTGGGCGGCGCTCAAGAACGGGACGATCCGAGTGGCGACGCTCATGGAGCCGTTCATCAGCCTCGGACTCAAGGAAGGCGCGCACCTCGTCGCCGCGTGCTTCTACCGTGGGGGCGAGGTGATCTCGCCCGATCTGACGCCCGAGCAGCGCAAGGCGTACTACGATGCGGAAAATCAGGCCGTCGACCGTATCAACGCCGATTTCTACAAATATGCCCATCACGTCGCGGCGCACACGAACGGCGCGTTGCCCCCGCATGAGCTGCTGCGGGCGTTCGTGCGCTACAAGCATGTCGACTATTACGACCCGGTGCTCTTCGCCCGTACGTACGACTGGATGAAGGCACGCGGGTTGACCGAGGGCGGCAGCGAACACGCGGCGATCGTCGCCGGGTGAGCCGCCGCCGCCTCAGCAAATGAGACGCGCTATCGCCGCGGCGACGACCGTCGCGCCGTATTTCCCGTCCCCGTGAATCCGGCCTCCACAGTCTATCGCTGGAACGTCTTGCTGCTGCTGGCGAGCTCGCAAGCGATCGCCTACATCGATCGCGTCAATTTCGCCGTGATGGCCCCGCACCTGATCAAGGTCTACCACTACACGCCGGCTCAAGTCGGCGTTCTGCTCTCCATCTTCAATTGGGCGTTTACCGTGTCGCTGCTGGCGGCTGGCCCGCTGACCGACCGGATTCGGCCGCGGCGGGCCTATCCGGCCGGCGTCGGATTCTGGTCGCTGGCCACGGCGTTGTGCAGCCTGACCATGTCCTTCGCCCCGCTCGCGGTGTTGCGCGCCCTCGTCGGCATCGGCGAGTCGCTGATGATTCCATCGGGCTCGCGTGTGATTCGGGAGATGTTCGACAAGAAGCATCGCGCCGTTGCTGTCGGCACGTTTTTCGCCGGCAACAGGATCGGCCTCACACTGGGCATCCCGCTCGCGTCGGTCGTCCTCGTGAATTGGGGCTGGGGCTGGGTCTTCTATACGACAGGATCGCTGGGCCTCTTCTGGATCGTGTGGTGGCTCGCTGTCTATCGCTCGTCGCCTCTCGATGTGGCCGGTCGCGCGCAACCCGAGGAGGCCCAAGCCAGGATCGGATGGGCGACGCTCCTCAAGTACCGGACGACCTGGGGCGTGATGCTCGGACAGGCCGGGTATCTCTATATCTACTATGTCTTTGTCACCTGGCTGCCGGGTTATCTGGTCCTGCAGCGCGGCATGTCGACGCTGACCACGGGTGTGGTCGGGATGCTGCCGTTCCTCGTAGGAACGATGTGCGTGATCCTGGGAGGTTGGGCCGGTGACCGGCTGATTGCAGCGGGATGGCGCGTGACGCTGGTGCGGAAAGGGTTCGCGGTCGGCGGACTGTTCGGCGCGACGGTCTTTACGATCGCAGGCGCCTATACCCCGGGCGACGTGCTGGCGATTACGTGGCTGACGCTGTCGGTGGCGAGCGCCAGCTTCTCGACGGCGGCGGTGAACTCAATGCCGATCGACGTCGCGCCGTCTCATATCGTTTCTTCGCTGGTGTCCTTGCAAAATTTCGGTGGGAACGTCGGTGGGTCCTTCGCGCCACTCGTCACCGGGCTGTTGATTTCGACGTCCGGAGACTTCACGGTGCCGCTGCTCGTGGCGGCAGGCGTCGCCCTCGTTTTTGGTTGCGGCTCGTATGGCCTGATTGTCGGCAATCTCGATCGGGAGCTGGGACCGCGCTAAACGGCCGTACCGCCTCGCGCGTTTGAGAAGAGGCAGACGAGCGACTACGGGGGACTTCAGCGAGCCGACGAGTGAGGAAGTGTGATCGTTACGCGACCAGGTTCGGGAATTGGTTCGCTCGTGTGAGCAGGTGGTTCGGAGTAGCTGATCACATCACCGGACTCGGCCCATTTCGACAGGCGCTTCACGAGGCCGCGCTCGTACCCGCCAGGAGCGCGAGTGTGAACGCCGCGAGTCGACCGAGGCGTACGTGCGAAACCGGTCAGCAGAGGCCGGCTACCGCTTATCGACGACGACCTCACCGCCTTTGATCACACCCCGCCATTCAGCAGGTTCCAGCAACCCTCCAGCGAGTACCGTCGATGGTGATGTGCGTTCGAAGCAGCGGGAACGGCCGGGATCGGCCTAGAAACCGTACGTGTACATCGCTTTGACCGCCGCGCTTCGGCCCAGTGTCGTCAATTCGTCTCCGGTATCCAGCCAGTTGTTGGACCAGACGACGTAGATGTCGTTTCCGGGCCGGACAATCCAGCGATACCGGACTTGCCAGCCGAGCAGGCGGCTGACCGAGTCGTACTGGATGTTGTTCGAGATCGACATGAAGGGGTTGAACTGGGTGTTGACCACGGCGCGGAGCAGCCGGGTGGACAGCGTGCCCTGGGGAAGGTCGACGCGGCTGAACTGGCTGGTCATCGTGGCCAGGACGCCTGGGCGGGGGCGGAGGTTCAGCGAGGCCGATATATCGCGGCGGTCGCCGGAGAAGAATGTGCCGCCGGTATAGCTCTTCAATCCGGCGCATATCCCGATGCTCGCGATTGGAATCGCCGGAATGTTCGCGTGCTATCGCGGATCGACCATCCTCGAAGGGCAACTCTCCGGCACGTCACGGTATCTCACGCCGCTCACGCTCTCGATTCTTGCGTTGCTGGTGACTGACCTGTTCGCCTATCGGGGCGTGCCGCGGCTCGCTCGATGGCTTCAGTCCGGATCGCGCTCGATTGGCTGGGAGCCTTCGGGGTCACGGAGTGGTGGAAGCCTCTCGCACAAGCCACGAGTTTCCTGCTGAACGTCTGGCACGCGACGATGCTCGGTATTCTCATGTCGGGGCTGGCGCTGACGGTCCTGCCGGTGTATCTCACGTCATAACAACCTGACGAGCGTCGTGCTCTCGGCCATCGTGGGCACATTCTTCATGATTTCCACGTGGTCCGAGATTCCGATGGCGCTCCAGCTGATTCAATCCGACTCCAACGGTCCCGCTGCCGCGCTGCTCGTCGTGCTGCCGGCGATCAGTCTGCCGTGCATGATGCTCCTGGGCGGATCGCTGCAGCGATTCCGCAGCGTCGCGCTGCTCTCGATTGCGGTGATGATCGTCGGGATCATGGCGGGTTCGCTATTCTTGTAAGCACACGGCAGAGCTCGGATTTCTTGAGGGCCATCCACTTGAGGCTCACTTCGACTTTTCCTGAATCGGCGGCAGACTTCTGACCTTCGCTGCGACTTTGCGACCGGCGCCGATCAGGTCGGAGACGAGCCTGTCGTCCACGTCGAGAGCGCCTTCGTATTCGGTCCGATTGCGCATATCGTGGCACTTCGACAGGACTCGCCAGACCTCCGGCCCGAGGCCAAGAGTGTCCGGCAGCACCTGAAAGACGATGTACCGTTTCGATGGCCGGAATCCGTGGT
>CAZSNV010000296.1:0-5997 GCA_964608035.1 uncultured Gemmatimonadaceae bacterium
TGAGCTCCGAAGCGCGAGTGCGGCCGCCGATGGCCGTGAACGCATTGGCTTCAAGAAGCAGATTGTCGAAGAGGGCCTGGGCATCACTGCCCTGACGAATGAGCCGTGACGCTGCCGCCAGCATGGGGAGCGCCTCGCCATACCGCCCCTGCAGCATCTGCAACTGCGCCAGCCAGCGGAACGACGTCGCGCTGTCGTGCGGCGTACCGGAAAGCATTTCGCGGAATGCGGTGTCCGCTTCGGCAAAGCGACCGGCGCGTGTCAGCGCGCGTCCGCGTTGCGCCGCGTATTCGACGGGCACAATCGCAGCAGAGTCGATGCGTCGCGCCGCGTCCAGATGCTTCAAGGCGAGCGTCGCATTCCCCTGCGACAGCGCGCACTCCGCCAAGCCAAGACGCGAACGCGTGTGAGCACTGTCGGTCGCGATGGCGCGTTCAAAGGCAGTGATGGCGTCCGGGCAGCGATCGGCGGCGACATGAGCGGCGGCGACATCGAACCAGGCCTGACCCGACGGCGCCCGGCGAACTACCTGTTCGGCGAGCTTGGTCGCTTCGTCCACGCGACCCTCACGCAGCGCGATCATTTGCCGAGCCCGGAGCGCGTCGAGCGCCGTCAGCCGCTCGGCATGGGTGATCGCGCGTCTGACCCAGCGATCACCCTCGTCGGCGTCGGCACGGGTGAACGCGTCGTTCGCGAGCGCCAGTTCGGCCAGCGCGAACGAAGAATCCTGGGCGACGGCGCGCGTCCAGGCGATACGCGCCAGGTCGGCCCGGGCGGACGACCAGGCCTCGAGCCCGTCCGCGTACGCTGAAAGCGCCTCGATCGAATTGCTGCCGACTTCGCGCAGCAAGCGCGACGAGTCGCGCACGACGGCTTCAGATTCGCCCAGCGTCACGCGGACTTTGCGCAGCAGCCGATCCAGGTCGTCGACCAGGCGGGCGCGATGCGTATCCACCGACTCTTCGCCAAGCACCTCTCCCGAGGAGCCATCGATCAAGCGGGCCGCTATGCGAAGCGCGCTGTCGGTGCCCGTCACGTCGAGCGCGATGATCCGGGGAATCCGTTCTCGGCGCGCCAGCGCGCGAATGCGTTCGGCATCGGGAGCGCCGGCGATGGTGTCCTGGCGAATTCCCCGGGGCCGATACAGCGCGACGTGACGCGACTGACTCAATCCCAGCGCGGCCGCGGTATTGACCGCATGCGCCAGCGCGGGATCCTTGTTGTCACGGACGTTGTCGATCAGAACCGTGCTTCCCGCCTCCAACTCAACAGCACCGGCAGTGGCGACTTGGGCCGCCCATCTAGCGCCTGCCACGAGGAGAACGGCACCCACGCTGGCGGCGAAGACCATCTTCGGCCGCAGTCGCGATCCGTTGGTGCTGCGAATCGGCGGTGACTGGCGCGGCGCGACCTGTCGCTTGCTGTCCAGGGGAATTCCCAGGCGCGCGGCAACAGAGCGCTGCAGGTTCAGCCGCCGGTCCGCGGAAATGACGCTGAAGATCTTCTCGCGATTCGCCGCGGTGGTGAATTCCCAGCGCGCCTCGCCGTTCGGCGCCAGAATGCCGTGCTGCACGAGCTCGGCCACCGCGAACTTGAATGAGAACGACGTGATCCGCGAAACCGCCTGCAGCGTCGCCATGTCAGCGGGCCCGTCGATCACCGCGGCGGCTTCGGCAACCGCCCTCGCATCCATGCTCATCTGCGTGAGGCCCGAGAGCGTGACCGTGCCACGCACGACCACCTTGTCCGTCGGCGTCGGCCGGCCAGCCGCGAACGTCTCCCTCAGCGCCTCGAACTCGGCTGACGGTTCGACATGTGCCTCGTTATGCAGGCGCCGGACGAAACCTTCGAAGCAGACGGCCGCATCCACCGGCCGTCCGCCGTGGACGAGGGCGTTGATCCGGGCCGTGTACGCCGTTTCGTCGAGCGGCGCTACCTCGCACCATTGCTGTGACCACTCCATCGACGCCTTGCGATCCTTCCGGCGCTCGGCGATGGCGTACAGCGTGCGAAACACTGTGGCCGCGAGCAGGCGAAGTTTCGCGCGTTCTGCGACGAGCCAGCTGGCCCAGGCGGATCCACTCACCGACTCCAGGCCCTGCAGGAAATCGCCGCCCCATATGCGCGCCGCCTCTTCCCAATGCTCAAGGCGCACGGCGTCTTCGAATGCACGCACGTCGAGCGTGCAGGCTTCTGCATCGATGTGCACCGACTCGGCGTCCGTGATCAGCGCGTCACCGAGGATGGGACGCAACTCGGCCAACGCTTGCCGCAACGATTGCTTCGAGTGGTTTTCGTTCCGGTCAGTCCAGAGCAGCCGCGCGAGTTCAGCGCGTCGAACCGGCTCCGGCGAACGCCGCACGAGACATGCCAGCAGCGCGAGGATCTTCCGGCGCCCGGCGAGCAGCGGCCCTGAGTCCCCGTTGAGTTGAAGCGAACCGAGTGTTACGAGATGGATCACGTGTCGCGCAAACGATTGCCGAGTGCTGGTTTGACGTAGGAATGACGACCGGATTGTGGCCAGCGTCGCAGAATGTTGTCCACTACGGCTCACAGCGCTAGTGGAAAACAATTTTTGTGATAAATCGGGGACCGCGGCGTGTAATATTGGCCCTGCCCTTGCGCAAAGTCTCCTTTGCTCGATTTTGAGCGACTCCATTCTAGTGCCACGCTGCGCCGCCATTCGACCAGACCCATCATCCCTAGGTGACATGAACTCACTCGCCATCGTGCTTCGGCTGATTCACATCCTGGGTGGCGTGTACTGGGCCGGCACCATCTTTTTCTTCGTGACATTCCTGGAACCGAGCCTGCGTGCGCTCGGGCCAGACGGCGGGAAGGTCATGATCAAGTTCTTCGAACGTGGATATCTCAAGCTTCTTCCCGCAGTCGCCGTAGTGACGATGCTCTCGGGGGTGTGGCTTTTGTGGATCGTCTCGGCGGGCTTCGATTCTGCGTGGATGGGTTCACGCCTGGGCATGGCGTTCAGTACTGGCGCCGCTGCCGCAATCATCGCGTTCATCACGGGTATGGTGATCATGCGACCCGCCGCTGCGCGCATCTGGGACATTGCGCGCAGGCTTCCCCAGGAACCTGATGAAGCGAAGCGCAACGGTCTGATGGCTGAGATGGGGCAACTCCGCGCCAAGAGCCTGCTTGGTGCGCGAATCGTGTTTTTCATGCTCGTGATTGCGGTCGGGCTGATGGCCGTCGCGCGATACGTCTAGTCTCGACGCCTCTCGGCAGCGAACGGCCATAGAGGGTTTTCATCCTCCCATTCATATTCAGCGCATGGCAATCGCCCGGAAAGCATTTCTCGCCGCGTCGAGAAACAAGTGGCTCGCAGAGCATTTCATGCGGCGCCCGTTTGCACGCCGCGCTGTTCGAAAGTTCATGCCGGGTGAAGAGCTCGCCGACGCACTCGCGGCATCGAAGGCGCTCGTCCCCGATCGAATCGGCGCCATCGTCACCCGACTCGGCGAGACCCTGACGGGCGAATCCCAGGCCGATGCCGTGCGTGATCATTACCTCGGGGCGTTCGAGGAGATCAGGCGTGGCGGCCTGCCGGCCGTAGTCTCCGTCAAGCCGACGCAGCTCGGGCTGGACCACTCGATCGATGGCTGCCGGCAGCACCTCGATGTGCTGGCGCGCAAGGCCGTCGAGACGAACAGCCAGCTCTGGATCGATATGGAGGACTCCAGCTACGTCGACCGGACGCTGTCCCTCTATCGCGAGCTGAAATCGAAGTATTCGCCGATCGGCATCGCGATTCAGGCGTACCTGCGACGCACACCGCAGGATATCGCGTCGCTGCTCGACATCAACCCGATGATCCGCCTCGTGAAGGGGGCGTACCTCGAGCCGCCCCACGTCGCCTTTCCATCCAAGCGCGACGTGGACCTTCAATACGCGTCACAAGGCGAACGGCTGCTGGAAGCATCCCGGGACGGGCGGGCGTTGCCTATCTTCGGCACCCACGACATGACCATCGTCCGGCACCTCGTGTCGCGTGCCGCCGCGCTCAAGCTGTCGAAGGACCGCTTCGAAATTCATATGTTGTACGGAATCCGCTCCTCGGATCAGCGGACCCTGGCGTCCGAGGGCCACACGGTGCGCTGCCTGATCAGTTACGGCAGCCAGTGGTTCCCGTGGTACATGCGCCGTCTCGCCGAGCGGCCTGCGAACGTGTGGTTCGTCATGCGGACGGCGCTGTCGCGTTAGGTCCTTCAGGACGGTTTGCCGAGGGACTAACCAACCAGCTAGTCCTGAAGGTTCGGCTGCGGCGTGACCCGGAAATACGGCTTCTTCGTGACGAATCCTTTCGGGAACTTCTTCTTCGCGTCGTCATCCGACACGGTCGGCGCAATGACGACTTCATCGCCCTGCTGCCAATCCGCCGGCGTCGCCACCGAGTAGTCCGCCGTCAGTTGCAGTGCATCCAGAATGCGCAGGATCTCGTCGAAACTGCGTCCCGTGCTGGCGGGATAGGTCAGCGTGAGCTTGACGCGGTTGTCAGGACCAACCACGAACACCGATCGAACGGTGTATGTGTCGCTGACGTTCGGGTGGATCATGTCGTACAGCACCGAGATGCGTCGATCGGGATCGCCTATCAGCGGAAAATTGACCTGGCAGCCCGTGACGTCCGCGATATCGACAAGCCATCGCTCGTGCGACTCGACCGAGTCGACGCTCAACCCGATGAGCTTCGTATTGCGCCGATCGAACTCGCCCTTGAGAGCGGCCACGCGGCCAAGCTCCGTCGTGCAGACGGGAGTGAAGTCCTTCGGATGTGAGAACAGGATGGCCCAACTACCGCGCTTCCAGTCGTGGAAGCTGACCAGCCCGAACGTGGTATCCGCTTCGAAATCGGGTGCCATGTCACCCAGCTGAATCGCCATATCGGACTCCCGCGATGCGTTCGGCGGCGAGACGCCGTCCGTCAGACACGGCGGCCTCGTCACGCCTGTCTGCAAAATAGCGCAACGGGATGGCGGGGAAAGCCCGCCGCGCCCGCTGTTACGGGCGCGGCGGCATCGGTGCTTACGCCGGCACCGCCTGCGGCGCAGGATACAGGAGAAACGTCGAGGTGAGGGCCCGTACCTCGCGGCGCACCTCTGTGGAAACCGTCGCATCGTCAGGCGCCATCAGCACTCGATCGATGAGTGCCGCGATGCGCACCATCTCGGACTCTCCCATCCCGCGCGTCGTGACCGCGGGCGTGCCGATGCGAATGCCGCTCGTCACGAAGGGCGACTGGGTCTCGCGAGGCACTGTGTTCTTGTTGACCGTGATGCCGGCGCGATCGAGCGCCTGCTCGGCGACCTTGCCGGTGAGACCCTTGTTTCGCAGGTCGACCAGCATGAGATGATTGTCTGTGCCGCCCGAAACGAGGTTGTACCCACGGGCTGCAAGGGATTCGGCGAGCACACGCGCGTTCCCGACGATACGACCACAATACTCTCGAAACGAAGGAGCCTGCGCCTCACGAAACGCCACCGCTTTCGCCGCGATGACATGCTCCAACGGACCGCCCTGGGAGCCGGGAAAGACGGCCTTGTCGATAACCTTCGCGTGTTCGGCACGGCAGAGGATGAGCCCCGCGCGCGGACCGCGCAGCGTCTTGTGCGTGGTTGTCGTCACCACGTCAGCGTGCGGGATCGGTGACGGGTGAAAGCCGGTCGCAATCAGGCCCGCGATGTGAGCCATGTCGACCATGAAGATGGCGCCGACCTCGCGCGCGACCGCCGCAAACGCCTCGAAGTCGATGATACGCGGATACGCGCTCGCCCCCGCCAGGATGAGGCGGGGACGCTCCTTTCGCGCGATATCGCGCATTTGATCGTAGTCGATGAAGCCCGCGTCATTCACGCCATAGTGCACGGCGCGATAGAGCAGGCCCGAAAAGTTGACCGGCGACCCGTGCGTCAGGTGACCGCCTTGCGAGAGATCCTGGCCTAACAAGGTGTCTCCCGGCTTCATGAAGGCCAGGCAGGT
>CAZSNV010000297.1:0-5996 GCA_964608035.1 uncultured Gemmatimonadaceae bacterium
CGTCCGCGGCGAGTACTTCGTCGAGTGCTGGGTGCTGCACGGTCCGACGCACATGTACATGAGTGTGCTCAGCCCGGCGGCCCTGTTTTCCGTTGCCGAGAGCCGCACGAGCCGCGGCATCGCAGACATTGGTCTGACTGCGCGACTCGTCGGACGAACGTCTGCCCTCACCGCAGGCGGGATCGATCTGTGATGCCGAACAATCCCGATCCGGAGGTTCAGAGCTACACGGCTCTGGCCGCTGACTACGACGACATCCGGTATACGAACCCGGTCGGCGCGCTCACGGAAGGCTTCCGGTGGCGAGCCCTCCGGGCGCTGTTCCCCGCCCGTCCCGCCCGCGCGCTCGACGTCGCGTGCGGCACCGGCCGCGGCGTGCTCATCCTCCAGGACGTCGCCCCGGTGGTGTTTGGCGTGGACGGCACCCGGGAGATGCTGGACGTCGCGCGACAGAAGATCCAGCGCTCCGGCCGCCCGGCGGCGGTGTGCCAAGCCAACGCCGCCCGTCTGCCCTTTGCGCCACACACGTTTGACCTCGTCACCTGCCTGAACTTCGTCCACCTGTTCCAGCCGGACCAGAAGCGCGTTTTCGTCCGCGAGATCGGCCGGGTTCTCAAGCCCGGCGGCATCGCCATCGTCGAATTCGATAACGCGCTGCAAGGCGGCGTGCTGGGCGTGCTGCGCAAGTACGCCGGCAAAGATATTGGATACGACTGGCCGTGGGTCATGCGCAGTTGTTTCCCGCCGGACCTTTTCACCATCACCGCCACGCGGGGCACGAACCTCCCGGGAATCTGGCGCGTTCGACCGCTCCACTTTCTGGAGCAAGCAACCGGCGGGTTCCCGCTCAACTACCTGACCGCAAGGATTCTGATCCGCGCCGTACGTCGGTAAGGGTCGTTCGAAGCTCCGACAACAGGCGCCGATAGTGCAGCTCGGTCGCCAGTCGCGCCGGGCGGAGCCCGACACGCTGCCGCAATACCACCCGGAGGAACACCACCAGATTCCTCATGTGCGGGAGCCAGAATTCCGGCCCCAGGGGCATCGGGCGGCCATAGCCGGCCGCGAACGCCGCCGCCCACGCGGCCGTCCGCGCCTGGCTTCGCCGTCGCCCGCCTAACCCCACATGGCCAAACTCGTCGATCGCCAGGCGTGCCTGGGAGAGATCGACCGCGGGCATATCGAGACGAAGGTCATCGAAATCGACAAAGCCGACGGCTGGCCCGTCCACCATGATGTTTCCCACCGTGACGTCGCCGTGGCACAGCACCATCGTGACCGATCGACCAGCGAGTTGGTGAAACGCGTCGGCGACACCGGCCCGGGCGGATCTGGCTAGCGGTGCGCGCGCGGGATCCTCGTCCTGCCACATCGCGAGAAGGGCATTGATGTCCTCCACCACGTCGGCCGCTTTGGAAGTGGACGCGACGGCCGGTGCGGCATGGCCGTGCACCCGGCTGAGCCAGCGGCCGGCACCGCGCCACGCCTCGCTCGCCGCCTGGCGCGCCGCCTTCGAGATGATGGCCGGACGGTGCAGCGTCGCGAGCGGGCGGCCTGGCACCTCCGCCGTGAGCAACAGCTCTCGCGCAGCGTCGGCCGCGATGATCCGGTACGGCAACAGCGCCGGAGTGTCATCGACGGCCGCGGCCACCGCCGCCAGGTGTGACAGCCGATCCGGCCAGCTCCCAAACGTCCCCGGCGCGTACCGCTTCAAGTAGAAGTTCCGGGTGCCGGTCTCGACGGTAACAGTCAACCGGCGGAGATCGGCCAATCGTGACGCGATGCGGCGCACCTCATCGATGACAACAGTCTCACCGAAGTGTTCGCCGAGCGACTGCCGAGCCCATACGACACCTTCTTCGTCAGGCTGTTTCGCCGTCACCGTGACCGGAACCCCTCGTGTAGCATAGGTGAGGATTCGCGGCGAAAGGGTGTCGATTCCTCATGTCCCGGGAGTGGCAACACCGATTCTGCCTCGGGGTGCTCGCTGTGGTTTGTGAGGACCGAGACCGGGCGCCCGCTGGTCGGGATTGCGGGACCAGGCGCGCGAAGGAGGCCATTCGGACTAGGCTTTCTGCCTGTCGGCCAGCGCCCGTTGAAATGCCTCGATTGCGTCACGTGCGGGCGCGGACCACGAGTAGTGCTTGCTCACCCAGGCCCGCGCGTCACTGCCAAGCTCGGCACATCGAACGTCGTCACTCCACAGGCTCGTCACGCTCTCGACCCAGTCGCTGGGACTCTTCGCCTGCACCATGGGAAGCACACCGTCATGATGGAGGCCCCTGCAGGCGTGAGGCGTGCAGACAATCGGTCGCCCGAGCGCCGCACCCTCCAGCAGCTTGTTCTTGATGCCACCACCGGACACAAACGGAAGCACGACAAGCGCACGCTGGCAGACCGCCGACCGCAGGTCAGGCACATTCGGCAACAGCGAGATTCCTGGCTGCTGCGCCAAGCGCTCCACCTCGGCGGTGGGTGCGTAGCCAATAATCGTGAACCGAGCCGTCGGGACGCGTCGGGTGATCTCCGGCCAGACGCCTAGACAGAACCACCTGAGCGCATCGATATTCGGGCCGAAATCCAGGCGACCCCAAAACACCGCACTGGTGGGAATCACAGATTCCGCGCGCGGCCGATAGAACTCCGTGTCGACGCCGGCGGGCAGCAGGTCCGCGACCCGCATCCCGGCAAACCATCGCGCGGCGCGGCGGTCCGCCTCAGACACCACCCAGATGCGATCGACCAGCGGCCGATACGCCTGCTCGTACAGCCCCTTGATCACGGCCTCTTTCAGGTTGATCCAGAACTTGGGCCTTGTGAGGCTGACCTGCGACAAATGGTGGTAGACCCATTCGTCCAACATGGCCCAGACGCGCAGCGCACCACGCACACCAGCGAGTAGTGGCAGCGTCGGCAACGCGAAAGCGATCACCACATCGGCGTTGCACGCGACCGCCGCCTGGTGCACCGACTCGATTTGTCCGTCACTGACACCCCAAAACGATCGGAAGCGCTCCTGAAGCGGCGTCAAGTGCCAGCTCGGATGTGTGCCGTGGTGAACGTCGTTGGACAGCCGCCCGAGAAAGGCCAGACGAATCCCCTCGATGGCCCTGGGATCCAGCTCCTCGACTGTCACAAGGGAGATCTCGGCACCCAGTTCCCCGAGCGACTTCATCATGTGGTAGCAGTAGACGTCGTGTCCGGTCGATCTCGGCCACCCGAGAGAAGGCTTCACGAACAGCAACCGCATCAGCATCGCACTCGTCGTCTGCGAGAATCCACGGTCAAGGCTAACATTTCAAACGTGTTCCCGGCCAGTCCGCAGAACGGAAACCCTCGGTGGGCTGACACGCGCGCGACGCTTGTCAATGACTGGATTTTCAGCCTAGCATTGACGCCTTGGCGCGATCCTAACTTCCCATGTTCGACCTGCGCACCGTCTTCGTCCTGCTCATTGTCGCGGCTTTCCTGTTCTACTCGCTGAAGGCGCCGTTCTACGCGCTGCTGTTCTATCTCTGGATCGCCTACTTTCGCCCGGAGCAGTGGATCTGGTCGGGATTCCTCTACGACATCCATCTGCAACTGTTCATGGGGGTGTGGCTCGTCTTCTTTACGTTATTGTCCGCCCAGCGACTCCGTTTTGGTGTCGGACCTCTGCTGCTGCTGCTGCTGCTCGCGCAGGGCCTTCTATCGACGTGGCTGTCTCCGCAGTTCGACTGGGCGTGGTGGTACTGGCAGGAGTTCGCCAAGGCGCTGCTGATTGGCTACCTCATGCTCGTGCTCGTAACAACCGAACAGCGGCTGCGGGTAACCCTTATCGTGATCGCGTTGTCGCTCGCGTTCGAGGGCGCGAAGCAGGGCTGGGCGCAGCTCATCCTGAATCCGGGGGCGCGAAACGACAACACGTGGGTGCTGCTCGGCGACAACAATGGTGTGGCCCTCGGCATGCTGATGCTGCTCTCGATACTCGTGAGCCTCATCCGCACCTCATCGAGCCGCCTCGAGCGGAACATCGGTCGTTTCCTGGCGGTCGGCGTCGTGTATCGCGCCCTGTCCACCTATTCACGAGGAGGGTTCCTCTCGTGCGGCGCCCTGGTACTGCACTATGTCCTGCACTCCCGGCGCAAGGTCAGGGGCCTGATGGTCGTCGTCGCGGTGGCCGCCGTGGTCCTGCCCGTGCTTCCGGCCGAGTTCTGGGAACGCATGTCGACGATTCAGACGGCGGCCGGGGGCAATGTCTACGTCGATGGCTCCGCGGCCGGCCGCATTCACTATTGGCGGGTGGCCGTGCTGATGGCCTCCGATCGCCCGCTCGTAGGGATCGGTCAGAACGCGTTCAACGCCGTCTACGATGCCTACGACCCTTCAGGGGGCGCCTACGGATACGGCCGATCGGTGCACAGCGCCTGGTTCGGCATGCTCGCGGAACTGGGCTATCCGGGTCTCGTGCTCTTCCTGCTGATTCTCACCCGCGCCTTTTTCGTGTGCTGGCGCACGCGACGCCGCGCCAAAGAGTATGCGCCGCTCGCTAACCTTGCGGCCTATGCGACGGCCATCGAAGGCGCGCTGCTCGTGGCGGTTGTCGGCGGGACCTTCTATCCCTTCCAGTACAACGAAATGCTCTGGCACACCATTGCCCTCTCCATGGTCGTGGACCACCTGGCCCGGGAGCAGGCCGGGCGGCACCAGACAACAGCCATGTGGGCTCCGGTCCCCGTCCCACTTGCCAGACTTACCTCAGCCTGAGATCAGCAGGACCGATAGTGAGCCGGCCGTGATCAGGAGCCATAGGCCACAGGACCGCTCGGGTCTGGCCCCATCGACATGACTCGACATATCTCGATTCTCGAACTGCGCAGCGTGCGCGGAACGGGCGGCGGGCCGGAGAAGACCATCCTGCTCGGGGCGGAGCGGCGGGATCGGACGAGATTCGACGTCACGGTCTGCTACATCCGGGATCTGCGCGACGACGTGTTTGCCGTTGAGGCGCGGGCCAGCCGCATGGACATCGACTATGTCGAGCTCAGCGAGCGCGGATCGTTCGACCCGCGGATCTGGCGTGCCCTCATGGCGCTCGTCCGCGAGCGGCGGATCGACGTGGTGCACGCGCATGACTACAAGACAAACCTGCTCGCCTATTGCCTGACCCGGCGTACCGCGGTGCTCCCACTGGCGACCGCCCACGGATGGACCGGCCAGAGCGCGCGGGAGCGTCATCTGTACTACCCTGTCGACAAGTGGCTCCTCGCGCGGTTCGGCCATGTCATCGCGGTCTCCAGCGAGATCAAGCACGAGATCGTCCGCCGTGGCGGGGCACCGGAGCGGATTACGGTCATCCTCAATGCGATCGACCCGGAGGCGTTTCGCCGCATCGCCGGCCGACGCGAGGTCGTGCGGCACCAGCTCGGCTATACGGCGGAACACTTCGTCATCGGCGCGATCGGCCGGCTCGAGCAGCAGAAGCGGTTCGACCTGCTGATCGAGGCGTTCGTCCCCCTGGTCCGCGCCGACCCCCGCATGCGGCTGGTCATCGCCGGGGGCGGCAGTCTCTCGGGTGCTCTGCACCGGCGCGCCGAGGCACTCGGCGTGCTCGCCGAGTGCCAACTGCTGGGCCATCGTGACGACGTCGTCGACCTGCATCATGCGTTCGATCTGTTCGTCCAGTCGTCGGAGTACGAGGGCACGCCGAACGCCGTGCTCGAAGCTATGGCCCTCGAGACCCCTGTCGTGGCCACCGATGCCGGCGGCACGGCAGAACTGGCGCTCCCGGACGTCCACGCGTTGGTCGTGCCGATCCGGGATGTCGCAGCGCTCCGCGGCGCCATCCGCGGCGTGCACGGGGACCCCGCGGCGGCCAGGACGCGCGCCGCGGCGGCCGGGCGGAGGATTGAGACGGACCTGTCCTTCGACACCCGGACCCGCCGCCTCGAGCAGATCTACACCGACATGGTCCGGACGCGCGACGGGGCCGGCGTGCTCCCGGTATCATCACGATT
>CAZSNV010000298.1:0-5981 GCA_964608035.1 uncultured Gemmatimonadaceae bacterium
CAGGTCGCCGAGAATCTGCTCGCCGGTCTTGTCTCCGTGCAGCGCCTCCAGCTTGGCCCACTCCCTGGGCTGCGTGTCGCGGATGAACGCGAGGACCGTCTCCGGGAAGATCGCGCGCTCGCGGTCGAAACCGTCGCGATCCAGCGGCACGTAGCCGCTCGCGAAAAGATGGAGCTCAATGACCGTTTCGAACGCAGCCTCGCTTCTGTGCTCGTTCACGTCAGAAGGCCCATTTCTCGCGCCGCATCATGCCGAGCAGGTTGATACAAGGAACGCCGAGGCTGCGACAGACATCGGGAATGTAGTAGCTCTGTTTCGGGCGGTGCTTCTCGCCGGCCGACGTCTCTTGCGACACAACGATTCCACCCGCACTTTTCGCCAGCGCGATGACGTATGCGTCTGCCGAGTCGTGCAGGCCTTTGGGGTCCATCAGTTCGGGATACGCGGACTGGATCGCAGCCGCCTCGCGTTGGACTTCCGGCGACAAGCTTACAAAGAGGGCCCTGTGCTTCGCGGTCCAGACCCTGAGGTCCGGTGTGCCAACCGCATCCAACTCCTCTCTCACGAGGTCGACGGCGTAGCATTCGCCGCGGTCGATGAGCTGTTCGATGCTGCGCTCGAACTCGACGAACACATCGAGGGGATAGTACCGCGCCTGCCAGTCCATGAAGAAGCTGGTGTCGAGGGAGTACATCGCGTGTCAGCTCTTGAGGTTGGTGCTGGAGTGGACAGTGCGTTCGTGCAACTCGGAGCGCAGCCCCTCGAAATGATCAAAGCGAAGGTCAAGATACCGGGACGCCTGTACGGCCGTGATGCGGTTGGCGTCCATCGCCTCGAGCACCAGTTGCACCAGGGGTCTGCCGGCTCTGCCGAGCGTTTTCTCGACCGGCGACGCGAAACCGCCAGAGCGCGGAGGGAGCGAACTGACAAAGCCCTCCCACGCGTGCCGCCAGCGCTCGTATCCCGCCCACGTGAACTGGCCTTCGGCTCGAAGGCGCGTCGCCATCGCGAGCGGCGTCACCTTGAAGCGGCGCGCTAGCGACCGTACCTGATCGAGCGTCCACCCATCCCGGGTGACGGACACACTGCGCAACGCGAGCGAGAGCGTCTCGCGTGGGATGATCACGGCGCTCGCCGTCTCTTCGGCGAAGCGTTCAAGCTGCGCCCAGTCCGACGCCTTACGCTTCTCATGGAGCGCCGGCCGTTCTTCGTGGGCGGCGGCAAGCGCCAGATGGACCAACTCATGCGCGAGCGTGTAGATGCGTGCCCCTGGCGCGCTTTCCTTGCTGTTCACGCCGATTGCGGGGACGGGGAACACAAACAGCGATATGCCACGGACTTCGGAAAGGGGGACCTTTGGAAACTGAAACACGAGCACGCCAACAGATTCCACGGCGTCCCGCCATCGGGACCATGCCTGCCATTCGTCCTTCCAGGCGGTCTGTTCCTCGATTGGCAGATCGAGAGCGGCACGGAGTCGCGCACCGACAAGGTTGGGGTCTTCGCTCGGATGCGCGGTCAGTTGGAATGAAGGGAGCGACGTCCCGAGCTCTTCGGACAGCTCAGTGGCCGTCGCTCGCCGGTACGACATCGTGCGGATCGCTAGACGCAGCTCCGGCGACTCCACGCCGGGCCTCACGCCGGGGAGCCGCCGATACTCCGCGGCGAGGGGAGGCAGATCAGGCGGCTGCGGCAGGAAGAAGAGGCCGAACGGCCGATGGTAGACCCTGGCCAGCGCCTCGACTTGTCGGACCGTAGGCCGCCTGTCCCCACGTTCCCACGCGAGCAAGCGGTCGACCTTGACGGTGAGCCGCTTTGCGACCGGCTCCGGCTCGTAGCCACTCTGCTCGCGCGCCCACGCGAGTAGAGTCGGATTGACGAGTGCCGGCGTTGAGGTCGCCATGGATCGAACTATACGCCGCGCGGGCTGTCAGCCACAGAAGCCCGCGCGCGTTCCCAGCGCAGCAGCTCCGGATTGACGGTCACGCGGTTCATGCGGTCGCATCTCCAGCTTCGATCTGGCCCGTCACGGCCGCGGCCATGAGGGCGGCGCGGCAGAAATCGAATCCGTAATGCAGGTTCTTGGCCCTGATGAAGACGTCAGCGTCAAGCAGGTTGGCCGTCAGACACTGGCCCCGATGCTCTCCCCGAGATCGCGGAAGGTGCTCATCTTCTTCAGACCGAGCATGCGGAACGCCTCGGTAAAGGACGTCTGGCCTTCGAACGTGCTCCTGATGAGCGCGCGAGCGAATCGTCTGCTGACCCAGGCCGACGGGCTGGGTTCCTCGCGCAGTTCAGCTCGCCCGCGGTTCTCGTGACGAAGGGCGCCCAAGGGCACGAGCAATTCGGCGGCAACGCGATTGCACCAGATCTCCACCTCGTTCGAGGGCGACGAGGCCGGCCCGACATCGGAGAGCGCGGACTGGCCGAGCCAGATGTGCGCCAGTTCGTGCGCGAGCGTAAACATCTGGGCCGACTTGCTGTCGGCGCCGTTGATGAACACGAGCGGCGCGAGATCATCCGCCAGCGCGAAACCACGGAACTCATCAGGATCCAGCTTCCGCCGGTTGTTGTTGCCAACGACGCCGCTGACCATGACGAGGACGCCCGCGGCATCAGCCTGCTCGATGAACCGGCGCAGCGCGTCGGTCCATGTGGGCATCCGGCGGCGCTCTTCGACGTCGAAGCCCAGCGCGGTTCGAATGCGCGCGGCGGCGGCCTCGACGTTCGTGGTCAGCGCGACGGATCCGACGAACGACAGCGGGGCTTCGCGCTCGGAGCGCGCGAAATCGCGGTACCACTCCTGGCGCTGTTGGCAGATGTACAGGGTATCGAGCAGATCGGGGCTCGGCCGTTCGACGTGCCGGTTGAGCGAGTACTCGTCTTCAGTGGTCATCTTCGCTGACGAAAGATCCACCTCCCAAGACTGAACCTCCCGAATACTCGCTAGCGGGATGCCATCAACTACGAATGGGACGGTTCGGTGCTTGCAGTCGATGACCGCCGCCACGCGCCTCAGCTCCACGGCATCCCAATGCGCCGGAATGTCGCCGAGCCAGGGGATGCCGGAATCGCGAAGCGGGGCGCTGGAGTCGAGGCCCGCCTTCGCGGCAGCTTCGGCGGGCAAACCGCGGGTAGCAGGTCAGCGATCTGCCAGATCAGGTTCGCGAAGTAGTTGTGGTCAGGCATCGATGAGGTCTACTTCGTCCGGGACCGGCATCGCAGCTACCGCGCGTTGAGACACCATATCAACGTTGGGCGCCTGCATCAGCAGGTCACCACGTAAGCGAAGCCGATGCCTGCCATGTTGGTAATCGCATCCATTTCGGAGTGATGAGTAACTCCTTACCAGTTCGCCGCTTGGCAGCCGCATAGCGCAGCGAGAAAGGACGGATCGCGGCCCAGCCACGATACATCCGACGGATCTCTGGGCAGTCGTCATAGGTCAGCACCCAAGCCGCATCCGACATGACCTTCAGTCGTGCCGCGAGCGCCGCGTGGTAGTCCTCCTCCAAGGCGTTAAGGTAGAGCGTCGGCCCCTTTTCGAAGTACGGTGGGTCAATAAAGACGAAGGTGGATTCCGGATCGAGCCCTTCGATGAAGTGGATTCCGTCGTCGCAAGACACCCGGACGCGCTCGCGGTATTCGGCGACCTTCTCGCAGCGCCGACGGAGTTCAGGCTTGGTAAACCTGGCGTCAAGCTTCCACTTGCCCGTCTGCATGACACCACCAATAGGCCCGCCGTTCATGATGATCCCCGAGCGATTGCATCGGTTCAGGTAGAACGCTGAGAAGCCTCGGCGGAGCCGAGAAACCCGGCCGCTGTCTCTGTACACATCTCGCTGCCGACGCCATTCAGCCATGCTCACGCGTGTCTTTGAGAGCATGGCCACAAACGGCTGTGGCCGGTTGACCAACGTCCACCAAAAATCGTAGATCGCTGGATCCGCGTCGTTGATGTAGATCCTATGGGCCTCTTCGAGGTACAGCAATGTAAGGGATGCACCAGCCCCACCAGCGAAGGGCTCCGCGATCGCTCGATCTCCCAGTCCGTTGAGCCTTCGGATGTGACCCAACAGACCCGCCATCGATGATTTGCCGCCGGGATAACGAAGGGGGCTCGACGTTTTCATTTCGCCGCACCCTCTTCATCCTGCTCCAACATCAGCCGGAACAACGGTTCTGTACGATTCCAAAACTGCTGGATGTCACGCGCGCTCGGCAGATCGGATTGGTGTACAAACCCATGAAGTTCGCTGAGTGTGAACGGCGCGGAGGCATCGTGCCGGATAGCCTTCTCAACCTTCAGTGCGTCAGCCACGTTCAGCTTGTTCTTCGCAATCCGCGTAATCTCCGGTACAAGCTGTTTCATCGTCGGCGTGCCGAAGGGGAGTTTTCGATTCTCCTTCTTCTCGAGTGTCGCGATGATCTCCGGAAGCGCGCCAGTGCGTCTAAGATATTCCAGCACTGCGAGCTCGAAGAAGACCCGAAGCAGCACTGCACCAGCGTTTGGGAAGTCCTCGCGCTTGAGCTTGATCAGCTCGAGCCGGATGTCGCTGAGCCGATCATTCCCGAACCGAACCTTGAAGTCGCGCGGGAGCACCGTCTTGCTCAATTGCCTCGATTTCTGTAGAGCGGCCGCTGGGGCGAGCCTGCCACCGACCGAAGCCACAGACCGACCTTGAATGATGTCGGCGGGCACAAATGATCCGCGCTGTTTCGCAGGGCGCTCCTTGGAGTTCCAAGACTTGAAGTAATCTCCGATGTTCTCGTTTGTGTTGAGCGTTCGCGAAGACTGCTTCCCAAGGGCTACATCGGTCACGAGCTTCGTGAAGCCGCGGAGGAACTCGGCCTTCGTTGTCGTGCCACGGAGTCCATGGTCAGGGTCCGGCTCAACTTTCAGGTAGTCGCGGCCAACAGAGGAATCAAAGACACGTTCGAGGGTCGTGAAGAGCTTGGCTCTGGGATTCTCAAGCTTGGCCTTCACCTCTTCGGGAAGATCGAGGGAGCGCGCCATGTCGGCGATGGCCCGTGTTTGTCTGGCAGCCTGGATGTCAGCAAGTGTGAAGCCAAGTTGGTCGCGTAGCTGCTCGTTGGTGTAGCCCTCGGCCAGTTTGTCGAGAATGAAACTCGCTCGATTCTCAGCTTGCCATGCGAGAACTGGCGTACCTACGTGCCTCCCAGCGATCTGTCGGTCGGTGGCGCGGCGACTCGGAGCGAGGGTGACGGACACGCTCGCGATGTCATTCGGATCCTCAACTTGGCGCGACAGACGCTCAAGCTGTCGTTGCATCGGGCCTTCCAGCAAGCCGGGCTCACGGAGAGCTTTCAAGGCTGCGAGGCGCCGATTGCCCTCGACCACGACAAGTTGATGGTTCTCCTTGATCGCCAGAAGCGGCTCGTTCGGGAAGTAGCCGCGCGCGGCGATGCTCTGAGCCACTTCCAGCGCCTTGTCGTGCTCAAAGAGGTACTGAATGATCTCACGCGGCGCTCGCGCCGATGTCTCACGACCGAGGCGTGGGTTCTTCGCATCCAGATGGAGGCTGGCGACGGAAAGCCGCTTGGTGGGCCAGATGTCGGTTGCCATCGTTTGTCTCCTTGCAGAGTTGCTCGTTTCGGACTGCCGCTGTGACGCCTCTCTTCGTGCGCCTAACGAGCAGTGACCTGCGAGGCGCCCCGATCGGCGGGACGCACCCCGCTCGGTAGTCGAATACCGAGCAACGGCTCATCGCTTCCGACCCGTTGGCGTTGAAGAGTTTACTCGGGCGCGAGCGTCAGCGTGTGCACAGTCGGGCCTGGCAGGAACGGGGTCGGTTCGCCGGCGACCCACGCAGGGTGCGAGTTCGCGTAGAAGCGTGAGAGCGGGTGCCCGCTTTGCCCCGTCGGCATGTGCATGATGCCTTCCGCTTCCCGTCCCGGCGAAACAACCATGCGCTCCGAGGCGCCGATCGCGCCGGAGTGGACGCGCGGGGTGTAGAGGT
>CAZSNV010000299.1:0-5936 GCA_964608035.1 uncultured Gemmatimonadaceae bacterium
GATCGTTGATGAGCGCTCGCGCGATCGCGACGCGCTGCTGCTCGCCGCCCGAGAGTTCGCCCGGTTCGTGGCCCGCGCGCTGTTCAAGGCCGACCAGCGCAAGCGCCCGCCGAGCCTTCGACGCGCCGTCGTCAACGTCCGATTCGGCGTAGAGCAGCGGGAGCATGACATTGTCGAGCGCGGTCGTGCGCTCGAGCAGGTGGAATTGCTGGAAGACGAATCCGATTCG
Source organism: uncultured Gemmatimonadaceae bacterium (assembly GCA_964608035.1). Classification (GTDB taxonomy): domain Bacteria; phylum Gemmatimonadota; class Gemmatimonadetes; order Gemmatimonadales; family Gemmatimonadaceae; genus JABWBJ01. The sequence continues at coordinate 230 of CAZSNV010000299.1, forward strand.
CTGGTTTCGTACCGCGGACAGTGTCGCGTCGTTGGCTCCCGTGAGATCGGCGCCCTCGAATCGGTAGCTCCCGCGATCCGGTCGGTCGAGAAATCCCAACAGGTTGAGCAACGTCGACTTACCCGACCCCGACGCCCCCATAATTGCGACGAACTCTCCCGTCCGGACGGTGAACGACACGTCCTCGAGGACCTGTGTGACGATAGCGCCCTTCCGGTAGGACTTCGCGAGCTGTTCAACGGCGATCACGTCAGGCACGATTCACTCGTCAGGCGGTGCCGACGCGAACGGCGGTCGCCGGGTCCAGTCGCGCGGCGCGGCGTGCGGCGCGGAGGCCGACCGCCACCCCGATGATCACGGATGCAGCCAGGGCGGCCGCGAACGGCGCCCACGTCAACTGCGCGCGCGCCAGGCCGAGCGCCTGCAGAGCGAGCGCTGCGGCTACACCAGCCGCTGCACCAATGACACCGCCTCCAAGTGAGACGAGCACCGATTCGGTGAGGAACTGGCGGTTGATATCCGCTTCGCGCGCGCCGGTTGCGCGCCGGATGCCGATCTCCTGCGTGCGTTGTGCAATGCCGGCCATCATCAGGTTTGCCGTTGCGAGGGCGCCACCCAGCAACCCGACCAACGACACTGCCAACAGGAGCGCCCAGAGCGTTGACGACGTCTCGGTCGCGGCGTTCCCGACATCCTCCGGCTCGCGCACGAAAAAGTCGTCGGCCTTGTCCTGGCCGAGCTGGTGCCGGACCCGCATGAGCGCGCGTACGCGTTCGGCCGTTTCCTCCACGCGGGACGCGTCGGCCACGCGCAGGACGATCTGTTCGAGCGATGGCCGGTTGAAGAGCCGGCGCGTGGATGTGGTGTACGGCACCACGACCCGGTTATCCCAGTCGTCGCCGCCGGCGTCGACGCCCATTTCGATAAAGAGTCCCTTCACGACGTACGGATCGTTGTTGATCCGCACCGTCTGGCCTAACGCGCCGCCTTCCGGGAACAGTTCGCGCGCCACCTTCACCGCCAGCAACACGACGCGGCTCGCGCCCGCAACATCGGCGTCCGAGATGAACTCGCCTTCCGCGACGCCCCAGCGCCGGATCGTCATCCAGTCGGAGTCCACGCCGAACGCCCGAGTAACCGCCGAACGATCGCGAGCGACTACCGTGATACCGCGCTGGTTCTGCACCGGGCTCACCATCTGCACGCTGGGGATTTCGCGCTCGATGGCCAGCGCGTCCTCCGCAAATAGCACCGACAGCCCTCGATCAGCGCCCGGCGCAAACACCTGAACCTCGCCCCCGGCGCGGATCATGATCATGTCGAGGCCGTGTTTTGCAATTAGCGCCATCACCTCACTGCGTGCCCCCTGTGTGATGACCATCGTGGCAGAGAGCAGCGCCACCGCGATGGCGGGCCCAAGCATCATGAGGATGGTGCGTGAGCGATTGGCGCGGAGCGACGTGATTGCGTCGCGCATGATCCGTTTCGAGCGTCCCAGGCTTGCCTGGCTCATCGACGTTCCTCCACTGGCGAAACCGGCGGATCGAGTACGATCCGCTCTCCAGCCTTCAATCCGTCCACGATCTCGATCCACGACCCATCGCGCCAGCCGACGCGCACGGGGCGAACGCTGTCTCCGTCATCGCCGCGCACGGTCACGACGTTGCGGCCGCCGTCGCGCCGGATGGCGCGTGCCGGAATGGCGAGGACCGCGCGCGGTGCGAGGGCGATGCGAACGCTGGCCGTCATCTCGGGGCGCAGCAATCCGACCGAATCGTCGGCGATGTCTAGCGCGACGATGTACTTTACGACGTTGTCCTGGATGGTGGCCGTCGGATAAATCGCGGCAACGCGTCCGGCGAAATCCCGCGCCGGGAACGCATCGACGGCGAAGGTCGCTTCCTGTCCCAGGCTGACCTTGCCGATGTCCACTTCGTCGACGTACGCGTGCACCTGCAACCGGTTCAAGTCGACGATGGTGACGAACGTCGGCGCGCTCAGGCCGGCGGCAACCGTTTCGCCTTCTTGCGTCGCGACCGAGGAGATCGTCCCGGTGATCGGCGCCCTGATGATCGTGAACGACCGTTCGACACGTGCCAATTCGAGCGCTGCCACCGCGCGCGAGTGTTCGGCGCGTGCCTCACGCTGCGCCAATTCGAATTCGCGCCGGGCTGTCGCCAACTCCGCCTGTGCGACGAGGTGTCGCTCTCGCGCTGCCTCGATATCGGCTGCTGTCGCTCCCCGACTGGCGAGGAGTTGTTGTTGCCTGCCGAGTTCTGCGGAGGTGAGTTGCTCTGTCGCGAGAGCGCGTGTGACTTCGGCGGCCGCTCGGGCCAATCCTTCGGGCGAGCTGGTGTCCTGCGCGGCGAGGCGTGCGTCCGCCAGGCGAAGTTGCGCCTCGCGCTCGGCGACGATCGCGTTGAGCTCCGCCGTTTCGAGTTCGGCGATGACCTGGCCCTTCGTCACCCGGTCGCCGATGTTGGCTCGAAGGCGCTGGACACGACCGGAGATGCGCGAACCGACGCGAACTTCCGCGCCGATCTCCGGTCGGAGCGCGCCGATGGCGATGACCGTCGCAGCCAGATTCCGTTGCTCGACCAGGGCCGTTTCGGTCGACCGACTCGCGCCGTCGTCGCGCCGGCAACTCGCGAGTACGAGTGACCCTGCGGCGACAAGCGTCACGAACGGAAAGAAGGAGCCGCGCGAAGCCATCGGAGTCACGGACGTCAGCGACCCACGAGCGGCGCCCGTCCCTTCCATTGCGCGATCGGCTGGTCGTGCAAGCCTAACAAGCGCAGGAGCTCGGGGTAGCGGCGGTGCGTGCGTATCGGGTCGTAGTCCGGTGTTGGCAAGTATGTCACCGTCCCCCGCCTGGCGGCGCTGATCGACAGTTCAACGGCCGCATCGATCTCCCCCAGCGCCAATCGAACGTAGCCTTCGGCGACCGCCGCCGTGGGCTCGGCGCCGGCGCGTGCGGCAAGTCGCGCAGCGATCTCAGGCGCCTCTCCCGTTCGGCCAGCTTTGGCCAGGACGTATCCGCGGATGCCCAGCAACCACGCGGTCGAGGTTTCCGGATGATTCGACATCGCTGCCAGTGCTTCCTGGACACGCCCACTCGTAGCGAGAACACGGGTCACGTCGGATGCGCTGAGCGAGAACCCTGGCTGCAGTTCAAGCGCCCGGCTGTAACTCGCAAGAGCCGCCGAGTCCCGGTGGATCGAGAAGTAGTACTCCCCAACATTGTGCCACATGATCGGGAGCATCGGATCCAGCTCTGCCGCGCGCAGCAATGCCGGCCCCGCTTCGTCGAGCCGCCCCGAATAGAGAAGCATCTGGCCGAGCCACTTGTACGCCATGCCGAACTGCGGGTCGATCTCTACGGCACGCCGCAGGTCACGCAGCCCCTCGGTCCATCCGCCGACGTAACTGCCAAGGAACCCACGCGCGGCGAACGCTTCCGCCAGGGTGGGAGCGAGCGCGATCGCCCGGTCGGCGGCGATACGAGATAAACGGTAGAGGGAATCGCCCGGTGCATCGGACCAGTCAGGCAACAGCATCATCGACATCGCCAGTCCAGCGTGTGCGCGCGCAAAGCTCGAATCCAGCGCAATGCATTCCTGAAACAGCGTGATGGAGCGGCGGAGGGATTCTTCACCGCGTTTGTCCAACAGGAACTTCGCACGGAGATACAGGTCGTACGCCTTCTGGTTGCGGGTATCTGCCGCCGCCGCGATTTTCGTTTCCTCACTCTCTGTCGCCGACAGGGACAGTGCGCCGGTGATCGCCCGCGCAATCGAATCGGGAAGTGCCGCCAGTTGCTGCTCCACGACGTCGAACGATTCGTTCCAGACGGCGGATCCGTCAGCGGTGTTCACCAGCTCCGCCGTCACGCGAATCCGGTCGCGCGATCGACGCATCTCGCCCAGGACGACATACGCGACGTTCAGGGCCTGGCCCACTGCTCGTGGTTCGACCGGCTTGCCACGGTAGCTGTTGGAGGTGCTGGCCGAGGTGACCCTGAGGCCCCGCGCACCGGTGATGAGCCGCGCCCGGATGTCATCGCCGACGCCGAGCGCGAGGTAGTCGCTGGCGGTGTCGCTGTTCACGAGCGGAAGCACGGCCAGTGTTCTGGGTCCATCCGCCCCCGCGGTGCCTGAACGCACGCGACCCACCACCCAGACGCCGACAGCCAATACGGCGATTGCGGCGACGGCGATGCCGATCCGGGATATCTCCACGCTCGCCGTCGATGGTGAGCTACCCGTGGTTGAAACGGACTTCAGTGCGCTCGTGGGCTCACTGCCGCCACTCGGCGTGGTGATCGCGTCGAGCGTGTGAATGAGTTCACCTGCGCTCTGTGGCCGGTCCGCGGCGTGCTTTTCCAGGCACCGCATGATGAGCGCCGCGAGCGGAGGCGGCAGTGCGGGGCGCAACTTCAGCACATGCTCTGGCGCCTCGCCGACCTGTGCCGCCAGGATGGCCTGTGGTGAGCGGCCCGAGAAGGGTGGCCGTCCCGCGAACAATTCGTACGCCATGATGCCCCAGGCGTAGATGTCGGCGCGTGCGTCGATGGTCGGCGACGCTGCCGCCTGTTCGGGCGCCATGTACGCGGGAGTGCCGAGCGCGATGCCTAACGATGTCATGGTGCCGCTTCCGACGTCGGTTGACGCGCTCAGCGCCTTGGCGACGCCGAAATCGGTGACCATGGCCGCGCCGCCGGAAAGGAGCACGTTGTCCGGCTTGATGTCGCGATGGACAATCCCCTTCTCGTGCGCGTTGGCGAGCGCGGTAGCGACCTCGCGGAGGATGCGCATGCCTTCGGCGACCGGCAGCTCGCCGCCGCGGGCGATTCGTACACGGAGCGACTCACCCTCGACGAACGGCATCGTGAAGTAGGGCAGCCCTTCGCTCTCACCCGCGGTGAGCAGCGGCACGATGTGCGGGTGCTGGAGCCGCGCGGCGAGTTGGATCTCGCGCTTGAACCGATCGATGGAAACCGAACCAGCCGAAGCGCCCGGAACGACCTTCACGACCACGCGCCGTCCCAACGAGGTTTCTGTCGCCACGAAGACGCGCGACATGCCGCCGCCGCCGAGCTCGCGCTCGAGGGTGTAGCCGGCACCGAGGGTGCGTTGGAGTTGGTCGCGGAGGTCCACGCAGCGGAGTGGATGAGGGCCGGGCAAAGCTATGGATTCGTCGGTCCCCACGCGACCGCGGAACCAGTCCGTTGGCTGGCGTGAGGGCGTATCCCCCGTAGCTTGAACGGGCAATGGACATGCTCGTCAACCTCCAGACCGCGCTGTCGGATCGGTATCGCGTCGAACGGCAGATCGGCGTTGGCGGGATGGCGACCGTCTACCTCGCCCGCGACCTGCGTCACGACCGGAACGTCGCGCTCAAACTCCTCAAGCCCGAACTCGGCGCCGTCCTCGGCGTTGAGCGGTTCCTGAGCGAGATCCGCGTCACGGCCAACCTGCAGCATCCGCATCTGCTGCCGCTGTTCGATTCGGGCGAGGTGAACGGGCTGTTGTTCTACGTGATGCCGTACGTCGAGGGCGAGTCGCTGCGAGGGAAGCTCGATCGGGAGAAGCAGCTCCCGGTCCAGGAGGCCCTTCGCATCACGATTGCGGTCGCGGGCGCCCTGGATTACGCGCACCGGCACAACGTCGTGCACCGCGACCTCAAGCCGGGCAACATCCTGGTCACC
>CAZSNV010000300.1:0-5880 GCA_964608035.1 uncultured Gemmatimonadaceae bacterium
CCGCCGTGATCAGCGCGCCCGCGAAGCGCTGGCTGTAGCCGGCCTCGCGCATGCCGCTCTCCGTGCGCAGCCCGCCGGCGGGCAGGTCGCCCCCGATCGCAGCCCCGGTCTCGAAATGGATGCCCTCGTCAGCCATCACGTTCACCCGGCGATCCACGAGCAAGAGGCGGCGCCCGCCCTGCGCCTCATCGAGCGCACGCCAGACCACGCCGCTCTCCACCGCCGCGCCACCACCCGGTAACCGGTCACTGAACGTGAAGTCCTCGGCGTGATGCACGAAGTAGTGCTGGCCGCAGGTCGTGCAGCTCAGCACGGGCAAACGCTGTGCATCCGGACTCGCGACTTCCGCGTCTTCGGCCGACAGCCAGAGCCGCGGCGCCGTTTCACCTCGCGGGAACGTGACCACCGCTCCGGCCACGCCGCGAACGAATGCGTGGACGACAGGCCTTAACAGGGGACGCCCGTCCTTGCGTGAAACGGCGCCGACGGCAAGCAGCGCGAGGATCTCCTGCTCTGACACAGAGCGGTCCAGGGAGTCGCTGAGCAGCGCTGCCAGTTCAGTCAGCGCGCGTGGTGTGCGCAGCAGGTCGTTGGCCTGAAACGCGACCTCGCTGGCGGATATCACGTCGTAAATGCTCGACTGCCACCGCTCCTGGTCGAGGTGAGCATTCGTGAGTAACGCTACGGCATCCACCAAAGAGTGGATTGCATCATCGGTCGGTGGTGCGTTGCCCTCGACCCCCGAAACCGCGGCGAGCACGTTGCTCAGCAGGACCGATGCATCCCCGGCCGGAGCCGGAGGCACCGTTCGTGCCGCGGCCCAGACGTCCGGCTCGTATTCCTCGCCAACGAGGGCAACGGCAGCCCCGTCGACGCCGAAGAAGCGGGACGCGAAATCGCGCGCGGCATCGGGTCCACGTTCGGGGTCCGCGATCGTGGCAGAGGTCGCGACGCAAACGGTCTCCGTTGGCGACCGCCCGCAGTACGCGCGCAGGCGCCGGATGAGCGTCGCCGTTTCCGCGCCAGCCGCGCCGCTGAATGTGTGCGCTTCATCGAAGACGATGAACTCGAGCCGGGCTCCGTCGAACAGCTCGGCGTCTTTGTGCCGTGTGAGAAGCAGCTCGAGCTGCTTCACGTTCGTGAGCAGGATTCGTGGCTGCTTGCCCGGCGTGCGCATTTCGTCACGGGCGACTCGCTCCTCAGCCGGATGCACAGCGTGGGCATGGCGCTCCTCGCCGGCTCGCGCAAGCGCACGTTGGTAGTCAGCGAGCGAAGAACCTGGCCGGAGTCGCACCCCAGGCACGTCATCGGCGCGATCAGGCGTCTTGCCGATGTACATCCCAAAGGTCACGCCCGTGCCCGCCAATAACTCGCGCAGTCGTCCAAGCTGGTCCTCGGCCAGCGCGTTCATCGGATAGACGATGACCGAAACGATCCCCGCGGCCGCACTCTCATCCCGCAAGGCGAGGCAGCGACTGATGATCGGGTACAGAAATGCTTCCGTCTTGCCCGAGCCCGTGCCGGTGGATACCAGAGTTGTCCGGCCCGATGCAATAGCACGCATCGCGGTCTCCTGGTGCCCGTACACGCGAGCGAAGGGTGACAGGTTCGCTACGTGGGGGTGCAATACGCCGTCGGTGACGAGTTCAGCTACTGTGGCGCCACTCCGGAACGAACGGCTCAGGCTCACATATGGGCCCTTGAGTAGTGGCGTCGCCCGCGTCTCCTCGAGGTTGAGGAGCCGTCGCATCTGGTCGTGCAGGCGATCGTCGGCGAACGGGTACGTGGTGAGCTGGTACCGGAGAAAATCGCCGACGACGTGTTCGGTGTAGGTAATCGGGTTGAGCATGAGATCAGAGTTTACCGCTGAATGTGGTGCTCCGCGAACGACGCAGCATCAGAACGACCGGAACAGCGTTTTCAATTTGCGCCACAGGGTCTCGGCTCGAATCTCGGGGAATTCGAGAACACCATGATCTTGCTGGACAGTACTCGGAGATTTCTGCTCGAAGTAATCGACTCGAGTCTGCTGCTCAGCTTCGCGCAAAGCGTTAATTCTCCGCCGGGACCACCGATCAGCCCATTCGACGTGATTGCGGTGGATCCAATAGTGAGACTGGCAGGGGAAGCTCCAGTTGCCGATAGACGGATTAAGCGAGACGGAGTCGCCGTCAAATGAGAGTGTCCAACCCCTGGGCGCCAATGGCGTCACCACTTCGCGACCGCAGCCACAGCAGCACCGGTGAAGCGCAGTCGCGAAGGGAATGGAGATGTACAGTATCCCGCGCTCCAAGTCACGAGGAATAGCGTCGACGAACACAAACGCGAGCTCGGCATCACGCATCTATGCGCGATCCTCGTTCAGCAGGCTGTTGCCATCAATCGTGTAGGTGCTGTGGTGCTCCCGTTCCGGATCGTGGTAGAACCCGAAGTGTTTCTTCCACCGAATGACCGCCAGCGCCGCGTTGAGCGCGTTCAACTCGGCGATCTGGATGTTCCGCGCATAGTCGTCGTCGCCCTCGCGATCCGCCAGGTGGATGCGGTTTTTCTCTCGCACGTGGTCGCGCATCGCTGAAGTGCTGGTTGTCACGCGAAGAATGCCGAGGAGCGCACCGTCCACCAGCTCCACGCCCATGCCTACGTCAACGAATGGCACGTTCGCCTGTTCAAGCGCCTCGACGATCACCGCTTTCGCGCCACCCTTGTCCAGACAGAGAAAGACGAAACTCAGGCCCTCCAGCACAGCCACGTTGGACTGCCCGACCCGTGCCTCGACTGCGACGATGCCGCGATGAATGCGAGAGTACTTCTCTGCGAGGTAGTGGACCTTCTTCGGCGCGTTCCGCAGCTCGTCGAGCGAAGCGGCGCCTGGAGCGCGAAACGCGTTGTGCTGCGAGAACACATCGTCGTCGAACAAGCGTATTTCGCGAACGGGTGTCTTCGCCACAAAATCGAGGATGTACGAGCCGGTGCCGCCTGCGCCGACTATGCCAATTCGCTGCCCGGCCAGCTTCGCAGCCAGCGCCGTGGTCCCGCCCCGGCTTGAAGCGGTATCGATGTATTGAAAAACCGATTCCTCCTCGTCGGTCTGAATCGCCGGAAAGACTTGCGCCTTCATCGTCGGATCGATTGCCTTCGCCGGCCCCTCGAGGATCCGCACGTACGTCGTGATTTTCTCGTAATAGTCGGCGTACCCTTGCGGCGGTTTTGCCGAAAACGAACGGTTGATGGTCAACTCCTCATCGATCTGCTTGTCGCTTGCGGAATGCCTGATCTGTTCGAGCTCGACACCATTCTTGTCGCAGGGATGAGCACCAGCGAACATCACTACGTGCGTACTAGGCCGAGCGGTAACGTCGCCGGCGAGCGTCAGCTCGGAAACGAGCACTCCGCGCTGCACGGTCCGGTCGGTAACCACGTGTGGTACCGACCGGACCACCAGATGCCCGGCGCGCACCTCCACAGCGTACCCCTCGTCGCGGAGACGCTTCAGGTCGGGATTACGATCGATCAGTCGGTGTGACATTGAAGATCATCCCGTCCTTGACCCGCACTGACTGACCTGCCACAAGATCACCCTCCGGCTTGTTGCCGTGGCCACGACGGTACGTCACCGTGAACATCACGTTCGGTCCCGTCGGCGGATTTTCGTAAAACGCCACGATCTCGTCGAAAGAAAGCTCGTCCTTCGGCACGATGTGCTCGCGCGCGTTCACGATGATCGTGACATCCTTCTTTGAGCCCTTCGGCTCGGCTGCGGCTGTGCCGCCCTGTCCCTGATTCATGCTCCCATCCTCGCTGCTCCGGTTCGGTCACTTGCCTGCCACGCTAATTCGTGATAGGCTCCATCACCAATCAAGCTAGGACGATTAGTGATTGCTGTCAAGACGCCGGCGACCTAGAGGGACCGGAGGAGACGCACCATGGACATTGGGAAGCGAATCGAGGAGATACGCGAACAAGTTGGCCTGAGTCAGTCCGCGCTCGCGCGCGCGATTGGGACGTCGCAGTCAGGCATCTCGCAGATTGAAGCGGGTGAACGAAACCCCTCATTCGAAATGCTGCGGCAGATTGCGAAGGCGCTGAACGTCTCAGTCCCCCATTTGGTCGGTGCGGAAGTCGAACAGCTCGCGCCAGGTGAGCTGGCGCACTTCCGCAACTACAGGGGATTGAGCGACGAGGCCAAGAAGGAGCTCGAGGACTTCGCCGCCTACCTCCGGCAGAAGCAGGGCCGGAAGGGCGCCAAGTAGGGTGCGGCAAGGTCGTACGCCGACGACCAGCCGACAGCGCGAGGAGCGCCGCGACGGTCGCCGCATTGCGCAGCTTTTCCGTCAGCACCGAGGCCTCTTGGACGTCCGCTGCTGCAACCTCGACGAGATCCTTGCCGAAGACGAGATCGAGATTGTCGCCTCCGAGTTCGACCACCCCGGGTATGCAGCGTGTCTCGTCCGGACTGAAGGCCTCTGCGGGATCATGCTGCCAAACGGACAATCCGGCGGCAGACGTCGATTCTCAATCGCGCACGAGCTAGGCCACTTCCACATTCCCTCGCACGGGGACGTGAACGGCTACTGCCGGGCCTCAGATATGTTCGCGAGGGAGAATAGCGCCGCGCTGCGCGAGTGGGAGGCCAACGATTTCGCGTCCGAGTTGCTGATGCCCTTTCGGTTCTTCGCCGCAGACGCGGACGCCCGCGAGATCAGCATCGGGTCGGCGATCGAGCTCGCCGGCCCGGTCTTCTATGACGTTTCCATCATGGCAGCTGCCTTACGAATCGTGCAAACGACACGTCACGCGGCTGCACTGGTGGCGAGCACGAACGGCCGCGTGTCGTGGCTCGCAAAGTCGGACAGCTTCAAATGGTGGTTGCCCGAACCAGCACAGCGGTTACATCACGACACAATGGCGGCCGCAGCCTTCCGACGCGTCGAGGTGTCGGAGCGCCCCTTACCCGTGCCGCTTGACGCATGGTTCGAGCGCTCAAGACCCGCTAGCGGCGAACTACTGGAGAGCACGTACCGGATCGACAGCCAGGAGCAGATCGTCTCACTCCTCTGGCACATCGACGGGGATGACGACCCCGAGGAAGACTGACTCCGTGTACGGCCCTAGCTGTCCCGTCGCAGCAAGGAAGCGCCGCTCGCCGGGGTCCCGCAGCGGCCGGGTCATGCTTGTGGGGTCCAGGCGCGCCTGAACTCGGCGGATGCGCTCGTAGCGCTCCGCCCACTCCAGCTCGACGTTGGGAATTCGCGACGCGTCCATTGCTCAGCCTCCGTCCTCCAATATACGACCGCGGGTGTGCAGTCGTTCCAGAAGCGCTTGCAAGCTCTGTTCCGTGACTGCTTCCCCGGACTCCGCCACCCCGCGCAACGCATCGAACGCGTCGATGGCGCTTTCGCGCTCCAATCGGGGGCGCATGACTTCCATCCTGAGCGCCGTCCCGAACGACGCAATCATCTCGATGGCTTGTGCGCCGTAGGCAGTGTGGCGCCAATGTTTGAAGCCAACGATACGATCCGCCAACAGGATTTCCTTTGAGACAACGCGCAACCGAAAGCTCCCGACGCGGACAATTTCGGCCGGGTCGTCCATCACCTGTGACGGGACCTCCACGAACAGATCGCCACGTGTCCAGTGGCGTCCGGAGCGCTCGAACCCGAGGCTCGCGAACACCGGATCCAACCGAGCCCGTTGCGGCGGACCCTTGAGCACCTCGATCACGAGGTCGATGTCTCCCGACTTGAAGATGCCGGGCGCGTAGACCTCGATTGCCGAACCTCCGACGAGCGTCACGCGCATTCCCGCTGCGTCGAAAGCGTCTGCGACGATCGAGGTGATCATGGCGACCTGGCGGGCGTGGTCGATCGGGTCCGCCGCCAT
>CAZSNV010000301.1:0-5842 GCA_964608035.1 uncultured Gemmatimonadaceae bacterium
AGAGCGAGTTTTCTAGGAAACTCGCGAATCCGTTCTCCTGGGTACTCCTGCGTGGCGACCCACAAACCATTGCTCTACGAATACTGAGAAGAGGCGGGCAGCAGGCCGCAACCCCCTTTCTGACTCTGGAGTTGTCCGCTTGGCTGATCCAGAATCAGGTTAGCGAAGTTTTCGTGTTATTGACGAGTTGTGGCGGAAAACCAACAAATCGCGGGGAGCGGGGCCAATCTACAACACGCGAATCAGGTGAGCTTCTCGTAACACGCCAAAATTTGGAGGAAGGTCCCTTATCGGACTTTGAGGATGCTCTCCGTGTTCGACTTGCGCGTCGCGCATCGGCGTGACGGGACGCATCGCTCGCAGCGCGCCTGCTGCTGTTGGACAGTACCGTCTGACGTCTTTGCCCGCGTATCTTGCGCGTTCGTGGAACGCGCGTCCGCTCCCTATCCTCGTTCACAAGTCGGACGCTGGAGGTCCTGTAGATGTGCGCCGCTGGGCGGGTCGCCGGTCGCGTAGCAATTGTCACCGGAGCATCTCGCGGGAACGGCCGCTCGATAGCGCTCGGGCTCGCGCGCGAAGGTGCCGATGTCGCTGTTAATTACCTGCGCCGCGATGGTGACGCTCGGCGCGTAGTCAGCGAGATTGAAGGTCTCGGTCGTCGAGGTCTGGCTGTCCAGGCTGACGTTCGACAGCGAGGCGATGTCGTTCGCATGGTTGACTTCGTTGCAGGAGAGCTTGGGCCGATCAACATCCTCGTGAACAACGCAGGAATACTGGCCCGAAGGGCATTCCTTGAGCTGACTGACGATGATTGGGATGAAACGCTGAACAGCGACCTGAGATCGGCATTCATCGTGAGCCAGACCGTTGCGAACAAAATGAAGGCTTCAGGCGGCGGAAGCATTGTTAATGTGTCGTCCATTCTGCAGATCCTCGGGGCGAAGGGGTTAGCGCACTACTGTGTAGCCAAAGCCGGTCTCGGGATGCTGACAAAGGTGATGGCTCTCGAGCTTGCGGTATATGGAATCCGCGTAAATGCAGTCTGTCCGGGCACGATTCTCACAGACATCAACCGAGAGGATGCTGCCCGCCCGGATTGGGTCGACGCGCAGATGGCTCGCCTCGCTGTCCCGCGACTGGGAACGCCTGAGGACATCGTTGGTGCCGTCTTGTTTCTCGCTTCGGACGAGTCGCGAATGGCAGTTGGCACGAGCCTGATTCTCGACAATGGAAAGTCAGCGTGGTGACTCTTCACTAATGTCCACCAATTCCGATGACTTCCGCCTGAGGCTGTTTGGCGATTCCGCGGTCCTTCTTCAGTTCAATCAGGTGATCGACGAGCAGTTAACCGCACGAGCATTGGCGGTTGCTAACAGTTGGGAGCGCAACGGCTTCGGTTCGGGGATCCATACCATAGCGAACGTTCTGCTGCGTTTCGATCTGCGTCGAACGTCCGCCTCAGAAGCGCTTCGCTCGGTCCGCAGCATCGCACGAGCTGAATCTTCGGACAAGCCACTTCCGCAGGGCTCGCTAGTCGAAATTCCGGTTACTTACGACGGACCCGACCTTCACGACGTTGCTGCCCGCTCAGGAATTTCGACGCTGGACCTCATTCGACTGCACAGTGAGCGCACTTACCGTGCGTACTTCGTTGGCTTCATGCCCGGCCACGCGTATTTGGGCGTCGTGGATCCTCGAATCATTGCGCCTCGTCTTGCCAACCCGCGGCCGCGCGTTCCCGCGGGATCCGTCGGTGTAGTTAGTGGACAAACCGCGGTCTATCCGTCGGACTCACCCGGGGGATGGAATCTCATCGCCCGCACCGCTACTCGCATTTTCGACCCGGACAGGAAACCTCCTGCTCTGATTCAGGCTGGTGACTCTGTCCGCTTTGTCGCGTCTTGATTCAGGTCCTAACCGCGGGCATTCGATCAACCGTGCAGGATGCGGGACGTTTCCAGTACTTTCGCGACGGTGTGCCAGCATCGGGACCCGCCGACCCGCTGGCATTCCGAGCGGCCCAAGCACTGGTTGGAAACGCAGATACGGATGCGGCCATCGAGATCGTTGGCTTGCCATTCGCCTTCTCGTTATCAGATACGCGCCTAATCGCGGCGACCGGCCCGGATGTCTCTCTGATCGGGCGACGGCGTGTCCCTGGCTGGATGGCAGTTCTTGCGCGGCGCGGTGAGAAGTTCGCAGTAAGTGGGACGTCTCAGTCGAGGTTCGCATATCTCGCCGTGTCAGGAGGCATCACCGCAAAGAAGGTCCTCGGGTCACGCTCTGAGTACTTGCCGGGGCGGATCGGTCCCTTAATGCGGCCGCTTCGGTCGATGGATGAATTACCACTGGGGCGCTCAACGGTCGATCTCGCACGCGCCGGTCGGGCCGTTCGTGCGCCCAAATACGCGTCTGACATACGCGTTCTGCTCGGGCCGCACCGAGATCGGTTCTCACGCGCGACAAAGAAGAACTTCTTCAGCGGCTGGTACGAAGTTAGCGAAGCAAGTGATCGGTTCGGGATTCGTCTTCGCGGCTCGCAGGTTAGTTACACCATGAGCGAAATTCTCTCGTGTGGTGTGCTGGCTGGGACGGTTCAAATCCCACCAGACGGCGCACCAATCGTACTAATGGCTGATCATCAATCGACGGGCGGATATCCAGTGATCGCTGCAGTCATCAGCGCTGACTTGGGCCTGTTGGCACAAGCGAGTGTCGGCGCCCGGGTCCGGTTCACTCCCGTCACTCCGGCAACGGCTAGGCGCGCCCTGTTCGCGACGCATCAAGCGCTTCGAATTACTTTGAGTCCGCATTCCGTCGAGGTGGATTGCTAAGCACGGTTCCAAGGGCCAGCGAGTAGCATCCGGCCGTGCCGATCGAAGAGGCATTGTTCGCAGCAATCGAGCGGCTGCCGCGTGCACGCCTTGCTCTGTTGCCCACGCCGCTCGTTCGGCGCGTCCGGACGCGGCGGCATTCACTGCGAGTGCCCTACCGTCCAAAGGCTGCGCCGAGGCCGTAGGGCGTAGGGCGTCGCATTCGCGAGGGCAAGCGCGTCGTCGGCGTCGCGGCGCACTCTATCGACTGGGCGTCGGCCCGCGTCGGTTCCGACTGTGCGGCTAGGGTAGAGTGCCGTGGTTGGCTCCCACTCAGGTGCCCGCCCAGGATCCGAAGGTCGCGCGGAGCGGCCCATTGATCGAGGCGATCGATGAGCTGGACCCTGAGTTCATCCTGCATATTCCGAGCAGTACGCTGACCGTCATCCTGGAGCACTGCGCGAAGCGCAGTGGCTCCCGACTATTTCCCATTGCGCGTGAGGAGGAGGGGATCGGGATCGCGAGTGGGCTCGCGCTCGCTGGGCGGCGCGTGCTTATGATCATCCAGGACAATGGCCTTGGGAACTCACTCACTGCCATCGCGACGCTACCGGTTGCGTACCACATTCCGCTGCTGATCCTCGTCTCGCGACGTGGGGGCCTCGGCGAGTACAACTCGATGATTCACACCTTTTGCGAGAAGGTCGAGGAAATCGCCACGGCTGCCGGGCTACGTTACTTTGATTTGGATGGTCGGACGCCGCTGGCGGAGTGGAGACCGACCGTCGTGAAGGCCTATCGGTATGCGATCACGACGCATCGGCCCGTGTTCGTGTTCGCGAACCTCATGGGCGGCTGATCGATGCTGACTCGGACGACCGCGATTGATGCGGTACTTCGTGCTTTCCCGGACGATCCGATCGTCGTTCCACTCGGGACGACGTCCCGCGAGGTGATTTCGCAGGCAGCCGAGCGAGCGAACCACATCCACCTGCTCGACTCGATGGGTCTTGCCCCGGCCGTTGGCGCGGGCCTGGCGCTCGGCCTGGAGGGCAGCCGCGACGGCAAGGTCGTCGCACTCGAAGGTGACGGCGGACTCCTCATGGGTTTCTCGATCCTGGCCACGCTGTCCCATCTGCGACCGCGGGGGCTGGTTTTGATCGTCCTGGACGACGGCGTCTACGCGGCGACGGGGGGACAGCCTACGGGCAGCGATCACGTAGACATGTGTGGCGTCGCTCGAGCCTGCGATATCGAGGCCGCCGAGGTCGATGACGGTGTCTCTCTGGACCGTGCACTCGAGGTGGTGCGCACTTCCGACGTAACGCATCTCGTGAGGGTCCGGATTGACGTGCGGACGAGGCAACTACCGCACTACTTGCCGGACCCCGCGCTCCTCGCCGATCGCTTCCGCCGCTATCTTTCCACGCTCACAGCGTCCGGCTGACCTCGTGTCCGGCGACTCTCTCTCAAAGAGGGGCGATTGGTCAGGTTAGACGAATGAGTCGCAAAGCGATCGATCTCAGCCTCCCGATTCATGATGGCATGCCGACCTATCCGGCCGCGTGGCATCCAAAGGTCATAGTCCGTCAGATCGGATTCGTTGACAAGGTCGGCGCGAGTCCCGGGAGCTAACGCTTGGAACCCATACTGGCACGCACGTCGACGCCGCGTCGCACTTCGTACCAGGCGGCCGGACAATCGATCAAGTGGATCTGGTCGAAGTCAGGGACCCGCGCCACTCGTGGCCTTTCCTGACCTCCGGCCCGGGACCGCGTCTCCACAACGCCAGGCCAGAGTCCGTCAGGGAGACCTGAACCCCGTCCGCCAGCATTAGTCCCGCGCCGCTCAGGTCTCGAACCGCATGCTCGAACTCAGCCGCGCTAGGCACTCCCCGGTTTCCGCCAATCTGCATGGCTCATGGCCGTTGCCAGCGGGTCGCTGTACTCGGACGGCTGCCCATGCGTGCCAGCGATGGACAGGAAGATCCACGCGTCGACGCCGTGATGCTCGTCGCCCACGACATTCATTGTCGCCCCAAGTGCGAGACCGGACGCACATTGGTTCGTGCGCCTCGCTGGGTCAGCGCGGACGCAAGCCTTTTGTCGGCAACTGCTCCGCTCGTTAGACCCGGAGGCCGCTCACAGGCGAGCGCCAACGCGCAGGAGTAGCAGCACGTCGCGGAGAAGCGCGGCACCGGCGGCATGCGGCACCGACGGCCCACCAACGAGCGTCAAGCGGCCCATCGTGTCGCTCATGTAGGTGATCGTCTTCGCAAAGCCGGGGACTCCGATCAATGCATCACCGGATTCGAGATCCCGTGGCGCGATCTCGATGCGAACATCGCCTGCGTCGTCGCGGCGGGCACTTCCAACCAGCCGAACCGCGCCACCGCGCTGGGCCAGCTGCGTGATCCTCTCGGGTGCGACGTCGTAG
This sequence comes from uncultured Gemmatimonadaceae bacterium, assembly GCA_964608035.1. GTDB lineage: Bacteria > Gemmatimonadota > Gemmatimonadetes > Gemmatimonadales > Gemmatimonadaceae > JABWBJ01. The sequence goes on from CAZSNV010000301.1 coordinate 5,250, forward strand.
ATGCCGGCGATCCGCGCGTCGGCGAGCCGCAGGTCTTGCGACCAGACTGCGTTCGCAATGCCGACGATCTTCGATGCGGTGTCGGCGCCACCCAGATCGGCGCTGCCGTCGCCGTCGACGATGCCGACGGCGCTCGCGGCAGCCAGCGCAGCCGCCATCGTCATGCCTTCGGCCATCCGGTCGAGCACGAAATTGCACGTGTCGTTCACGACGCCTTCGAACGCCAAAATCTGTGCCCCGGCGAACGCGAACTCGACGACGTCGACCGTGGGAAGGCTCGCGCCGGTCGCTGCCGAGAATCGGAAGCCGACGCCACTCCGTCGCGAGAGCTCCTGGAGCTCCCGATACGCACAGACGAGCGGGCCCTTCGCGGCGGTCGCGAAATGCACGCCACGGCCGAGGGCGAGGCGCGCGTTGACGAGGGCGGGACCGCCGGTCTCGAGGTCGGTCGGCGTCGCATCGGCGACGACATCCCATTCGCCGGAGCTGAGGTGCTCGGCGACCGTCGTTCCAGATCGTCCGACGACCGCGACGACCTCAAGGTCATCACGGCGCTCGGCCAGCCGCAGGAACGCGGACCCGACCTTGCCGGG
>CAZSNV010000302.1:0-5840 GCA_964608035.1 uncultured Gemmatimonadaceae bacterium
ACTGGCTCCTGAAGCCAGCGCGTCTACCAGTTCCACCACTTCGGCGCTGGGGCCGGAACGTAATCCCAGCTAGAGGGTGACGCAATTTCGGAAAAGGGATACTCCACCTGACCAAAATGCACTACGATCGTCACTAGATTTGCCGCAACTGTGACGTTACCTAACGTATTGTGACTCAATCGGTTCATGAAGCCAATCTTAGAAAATACTAGAAAGGCACGGACCGACGGTGACGTACCGGTCGTTCTGTATCTCGCCCCTTGGGCGTTTGTCGTATTGGCTGCCATCAAGCTGAAGTACCGCTTGCTCGTAGCCGAAGGCGGTGGCTACGACTTCCTTGCAGAACTGCTCGGAGTCGGGCACGGGGGGGGCCTGTCGTGGTCCCAGAAGCTCGCGCTGTTCCGGGACGATCTTCTTATCTCCGTCGTGATCGGCGGGATCGCCTTCCTCGGTCTGATCCGACTCATTCCTCCGCGCTGGCGAGCGTCCTTTGCCTGGGTGACCTGCACCGCGCTCTTCCTGGTTTTTTACGCTCAGTTGAAGAGCTGGTGGGAAGTGGGGACGTTCATTTCGGCGAAGCTGATGGGGTACGGACTTTTTGGCGCTGGTCGCGATCTGATTGGCGAGTACGCGTCATCCGCGACCGTGCAGCGGTTGATCGGTTCCCTGATCGCGCTGACCGCGACTTGCGTACTCCTCGCGTTGCTCGAACGAGGCGGCGGTAGGCTCAAGCTCGCGTCGCGTGTGGGGTGGACCGCCTGGCCGCTTGCGGGAGCTGCGGCGGCTCTCGTTATCGCGTCGTGGGCGGCGAGGGTTCCCAGAACGCCCTTCAGCCGGGCGGCCGCCACGGCTTCACTGGCGGCCTTTGTCGGACGCGAGGAGTTCACTCACACTCCACCTCCCATGGAGGGACTCTCGGCGACCGATCTCGTGGCGCGTTACGCCCAACTCGCCAACGCCCCCGTGCCGAACAAACCATCGGTCCAATTCGGGAAGGCACGTGGATACGACGTCGTGTTCATCCTGCTGGAGAGCATGCCCGAGGCCTGCTACGCCATCGCCAAGGCCCAAGGTGCAATTCCGCACATGACGGCGCTGGAGCGTTCCGCGTTCGTTCCGAGTGCACACTACTCCACCTATCCATATTCCCGGCGCGCCTATTCGTCGATCTACTCGTCGTGGTACCCTCTGAATGGAATTCGAGGGGAGATCGAGCGGTTCAGCACGATCAGTCGCGACCTTCGCGCGCCAGGCGTTGTTCACTCGGCGGCAGTCGCCGGCTATGAGACGGTTGCCTTCGTTCCCGAACGACCGGTATCGCTGGAGGAGGATGAACTCCGCTACGCGGCGCTTGGATTTGCAATGCACGAAGTCCCACCGTCTGCCTACCAGAAACCGGAAGGCTTCCTGCTCGACAACAGTCATCGGAGCTGGGTTCGCACCAGGGACCGGGAGTCCTTCAACCAGCTGAAGACATGGGCCGCCAGGGCCATTGAGGCCAATCAGCGGTACTTGTACGCGTTCAATCCTCAGCTCACGCACGGACCGTGGCCTGGACTGAAGAGCACGAGCACCCGCGATGAAACGTGCCAGGCCGGATTCAAGCTCTTTGGTGAAATCGACGGCATGATCGGCGAGCTCGTCGCTCTGCTGAAGGAAAAGCAGCGCCTGGACAAGACATTGATCGTTGTCCTCGGCGATCACGGGTTGCGCACGCGCAGTGAATACCCGCCCTTCCATGCCGGGACGCTGGACGATGTGACCTTCAAGGTCCCGTTCGTGCTCTACGCCCCGAAGGTGGTCGACTCCTCGTTCACCATTCCATGGATGACGTCCCACATCGACATCGCGCCATCGGTGCTGGACCTGCTCGGAATCCAGACGGATCGCGATCTCGAGCTGGGTAGCCCGATGTGGGAACCAGCAATTGCCGACCGCGCCACTTTCTTCTTTGCGAAGGGCTACCTGGGAGCCGACGGGTATCAGCGCTCGCACGAGGCCATCATGGTCCGATACCTCTACGGGGGCGTGTCCCGGGCCCGGTGGAACGGCACATTGACCTTCCAGGCGACGGACATGCTCCGGGAACCCGATTCGGCGATGATGGCGACGGTCGGTGATCTAACCACGATGGCCGCGATCCAGCAGGAGCTTGCCCGCACGATGTTGCCGTCCCTGGGGCGCCTGACCAAGCCGGCGGTTGGGCGGCGCGGCAGCGCACAGATACTTCGCGTGGCCCATCAAAGGACCGCGGCACGCGCGATTCCCGCCCGCCCGCGCTGAGCCAGCGGCGCGTTAGGTTCTCCGGGCTGCAATCGCGCGATCGCACTGCCTAACTTGCGCCAGCACGCGCAACCGTCGGAAGGGGACCGCGTGTCAAACGGACAGAGAATGGCGGACGCCAAAACCACCGAGAGTGAGCGGCAGAGCATCGCCCGCAACCGTGCGGCACGACACGAGTATGAGATCCTGGACACATTCGAAGCCGGGCTCGTGTTGACCGGCACGGAGGTGAAGTCACTACGCGACGGACGCGCGAACATCGGGGACGCGTACGGTATCGTCCGGGGCGGTGAGCTGTGGCTCCTCAATGCGCACATTTCGCCTTACGGCAGTGGAGGTTACGTCAATCATGAGCCGGGCCGTTCCCGGAAGCTGTTGCTTCAGAAGCGCGAGATTCGTCGCCTCATCGGGGCCGTCGAACGGGACGGGCTGACCCTGGTCCCGCTCGAACTCTATTTCCGCCGCGGGCGCGCGAAAATCAGCCTTGCCCTGGCCCGCGGCAAGAAACTCCATGACAAGCGCGATGACGCGCGCCGGCGTGACGCGGAGCGCGACATGGCCAGAGTATTTCGCAAACGATGATCCTCGCCGGTTTGATTCTCACCCTCCAGATCGCGGATTCGCTGGCACCTGTTGCTGAGCGTCGGCATCCGGTCACGCCGGTGCCCGGTCGAACGGCGCGTCCGCTGGTAGTGGTTGACGCCGGTCATGGCGGCCCGGATCGCGGGATGAAGGGCACGACGACCACCAAGCGCCCCATTCACGAAGCGGACATCACGCTGGCGGTAGCGATCAAACTGCGCGCCGCGCTCATCGCTCGTGGCATCGACGTCGTCATGACGCGCACCACCGATACGCTCATCGCATTGCGCGATCGTGGCCACATCGCGAACGAGACCGAAGCCACGCTGTTCCTGTCGATTCACGTGAACGCGGCGAATCCGCGCTGGCGAAACCCTCGTTCTGCGCGTGGTTTCGAGACATATTTCCTCTCCGACGCCAAGACCGAGGACGACCGGCGCGTGGCCGAGATGGAAAACGAGGCCGACAAGTTCCTGAACCAGAGCGCCGAACCCGGTGACCCGCTCGCGTTCGTACTGGGCGACATGGTCCAGAACGCGTATCTCCGCGAATCGAGCGAGCTCGCGGCCAAAATCCAATCCGGGCTACGGCCGGTGCACCCATCGGGGGCCGATCGAGGCGTAAAGCAGGCGGGTTTCGCTGTGCTGATTGCGGCGATCAAGCCCGCCGTGCTCGTTGAACTCGGCTTCGGAACGAACGCCTCGGAAGCAACGTGGCTGGCGAGCGCGCGCGGCCAGCAGGACCTCGCGGATGCGATCGCCGCTGCCACCACCAAGTACCTCGACGACTACCGTCGACGGGGTGGGGCGGCACTCAGCGGCCGATGAACGCACCCGCCACGACGTCGCGACTCGCCGTCGAGCTGGCCGGGCTGTCACTCCAGAATCCACTCCTTCTCGCTTCGGGCACCGCCGGCTACGGCCGGGAGCTCGACGCCGTTCTCGATCTCGATTCACTTGGCGGCCTGGTCACGAAAGCCGTCAGCGTCGAGCCGCGGGCTGGAGCGGACGCACCGCGGGTCGCGGAATTCCCGTCCGGGATGATGAATGCGGTCGGACTGGCCAATCCAGGTGTCGAGGCGGTGCTCTCTGAACACCTTCCCTGGATAGCCACTCGCCTCAAGAAGGCGAAAGTGCTGGTCAATGTGGTGGGCAGTCGCCTCGAGCAGTTCGCTGAGGTCGTATCGCGATTGGAAGGCGCTCCCGGAATTCACGGGTTCGAACTCAACGTCAGCTGCCCTAACGTGCGAGCGGGCGGGACCGAGTTCGGCGCTGACCCCGATGCGCTGAGCGATCTCGTCAGGCGCGCGCGGTCTGTCACCACGTTGCCGCTGTTCGTGAAGCTCTCTCCTACGTTGAGCGACATCGTGCATGCCGCCAAGGTCGCGCTGGACGCGGGAGCAACCGGCCTGACACTGGTCAATACCATGCCAGGGCTCCTCGTAGACGTCGAAACCCATCGGCCCGTGCTCGGCTTCGGGAGCGGCGGAATCAGCGGTGGGGCGCTGCTGCCGATAGGCGTTCTCGCGACGTCGAAAGTGTATCGAGCGACAAAGGCGCCCATCATCGGAGCGGGTGGCATCGCCAGCGCCACGGATGCCATTCAGTACCTCATGGCGGGCGCGTCGGCATTCGCTATCGGCACAGCGGTGATGAGGGATCCTCGGCTTCCGCGCCGGCTCCTGCGGGACCTGGCGTCGTGGTGTGAAGTACGGGGAGTCAGCTCGGTGGCATCTCTCACCGGGACGCTGGAGTGGCCATCGTGAGCCCGGTTCCGATCGTTGCGCTGGACGTCCCCGATGCCCAACGCGCACTGCGTCTTGTGAATGTGCTCGGCAGCTTGTGCGGCTATTACAAGGTGGGCGGCGAGTTGTTCACTGCATGCGGTCCGTCCGTCGTTGAGTTACTGCGAAACGAAGGGAAGCAGGTCTTCCTCGACCTCAAGTTCCACGACATTCCCAATACGGTCCGGTCCGCGGCCCGCTCTGCCGCGTCATGTGGGGCCTCTCTTGTCACCGTGCATGCGATTGGCGGCCAGGCGATGGTCGCAGCTGCGGTAGAGGGAGCGGGCGATGGCTGCGGGGTGCTCGCCGTGACCGTGCTGACGTCATTCGACGGGAAGGCGCTCTCGGAGGTGATGGGGAGGGCGGTGGATTCGGTGTCCGATGAGGTGAGTCGACTTGCTCGGGTCGCTCGGGACGCCGGCGCGCACGGAGTCGTTTGCTCGGGCCAGGAGGCGGCCAGGATAGGGGCCGAGCATCAAGGTCGATTGGCCACACTGGTCCCGGGAATTCGGCTGGCGGGCGAGGCCGCAAACGACCAGAGCCGCGTCGTGACGCCGGCGGACGCGGTGCGGGCCGGGGCTACGTACGTGGTGTTGGGCAGGACGGTGAGCGCCGCTCCGGACCCCGCGGCCGCGATGCGCCGGGTCCTCGACGAGCTGGCCCTGACAGCGGCGTAATCCGTCAGGAAAAGGAGATCACACCTTCCCTTGCACAGGCACCGTAAGGTGTCTATTTTCAGCGTCTTGGCTCATTTGCCGGTCCGACAGCGATGGAGATGATGTGAAGGTCCGAACGAGCGTGCAACCCATTTGCGAACACTGCCGCGTCGTGAAGCGCAGCGGGGTCACACGCATCATCTGCAAGCGAAACCCCAAGCACAAGCAGCGGCAGGGCTGACATGGCTCGTATTGCAGGCGTCGATCTCCCTCGCGATAAGAAGGTAGAGATCGGGTTGACTTACATCTTTGGCGTTGGTCGCACGACCGCGCGCGAGATCCTCGAGAAGACCGGGGTGAGCGCAGCGTTGCGCATTCGCGATCTCACCGACGCCGACGTGAACAAGCTGCGTCAGGCCATCGAGAAGGATTATCGCGTCGAGGGCGCCTTACGCACGGAAGTCGCGATGAACATCAAGCGTCTGATGGACATCGGATCGTATCGCGGCATCAGGCATCGCCGCGGTCTTCCGGTT
>CAZSNV010000303.1:0-5825 GCA_964608035.1 uncultured Gemmatimonadaceae bacterium
GATGAGGTTTGTCCCGGGTCGGCGCGCCATGACGCTGGGGGCCCTGCGCGGCGGCGACGGCTCGGCTTCCCTGGCACGCCGAAGGCGGTTCGGGGCGGTGGCTACACCGACCCCGCCCCCGACTACGACGGAACCGGCGGCGGTAACTACGACGCCTTCCTCGGGCACGTCGCGCCGCAAGGGTCGGAGCCCAGCGATTGGCTGGTCAACCCGGGCGACCCATCCGATCTCGATCGCGGGCGGCCGGTGGGGGGGTCGATCGATGTCGGCAGTGGCTTCGTAAGGTACGACGACACGTCGGGCTTCTATCGCGTGATTGGACGAAGAGGCCGCGTTCCAACACGATCTTGAGCGGATCGACCGCATAATCGGCTCCATCGGCGGCGGACCCGCCGTCGGCGGGGCACGAGGCGGCAGATCGGCCGATGGCCGCTCGCTGGAAGGCTTGTTCGGCTTCACTGGCTCACCGACTTGCCACGAGCTGTCGCCGACAATTCAGAAGTCGGGTGTGACCCGCTGGCGCGAGCAGCTCCTGGAGGCCGTGAAGCGGCTCGAGCGGACGTTCGCTCGCGCAACCGGCTCGTCCGCGCCGAGCGGGCGTGCACGGGGCGCGCGGCCGAAAGCGAGGGTGAGGGCGAAGAAGAGGGTGAAGGGGATGTTGACGAAGGCGGTGACACCGATGGTAAAGAAGAGGGAGAAGGAGAAGGCGACGACGGAAGCGGCGGCCCGACAGGTTCCGGCGGGACGACCTCAACGCCCGACCCGGACGGCGAAGGTGGCCCCAGCGGCGGCACGGTCCGGCGCCAGAACTTCGTGGCGCTCTCGTGGGGCGTCGTGACTCGCGGTGGCGGCTATACCGACGCTGCGCCTGACGGCCGCGGCGTCGGCAGCTATAGTGGTGGCGATGGTGGCGCTGGCGGCTCCGACCCGGTCCTCCCGCTTCTGCTGGGCGTCGCGACGAGTGTCGCGACGACGTGTGCCCTCGTCGTTTGGATGATCTACGTCGTGGCGGGGGCGCAGCCGACCGGCACGCTTCGCGCGTCGATCCTCACGGCGGTTGCGAGCACGCTCTTGCAGCTGATCGTCATCGGCATCGTCGGCGCCGCTCTCCGGCTGCTGTTCAACCGATTCACCCAGGCGCGCGCCGATACGCGTGCGAAGGCCGCCCGTGAGGCCGAGCATCGGTCGGACGTGAACGCGCTGCGCAAACAGCTCCTCGGGCAGCTGTTCGAGGCCAACCGGGACGTCCGCCGAGCGCGGCATCTTATCCCCGCGCACCTGTCTCTCGAGACTTACGACGAGCAGATGCTCGTCACGCTTGATGCACAATTCGACCTGTCCGATCTCGCTCACGAGATCAACGCCATGAACCCGGAGCTGCTGTTCCCGAAGGAGGTTGAGGCGACCATCAAGGCGATGAGCGAGTACCTCGGACGACTGACGCTTGAGTTCCAGAGTGAGTCCCCGAAGCTGCGGACACAGCGCCAGGTCGACGTTTCCGCGGCCGTCGCCGGCGGGTTAAAGGAACTCCCGCGCCTCCAGGCATTCATTGGTCCGTTCGATGAACTCAAGGACGGAGAACTCAAGGATGGAGAATTCAAAAAGGAGTACATGAACGCTTACTGGCTCGCGCGGAACGAGATGCGGACGACGATCCTGAGCGCGAGCCACCTCGGCGACCGGCCGGCGACCTAAGGTGCGACCTTCCTCACCGATCCGAAGTATTTCACCCGGCCTTCACGCGGCACGAGCTCCGCGCCCGGCTCGGCAACATTGAACACCGTGACCGAGGTGTTCTCCGCGCGTCTCACGATCTACCGTCAAGCGGTGGCGGCGGCAGGTCCAACAATCCCCCTCGATTTAGCCTGCCCTTTCGCCCCGGATTGGCGGCGGTTCTGGACCGCTGGTCCGGGGTTCAACAATCAGATCTTTTCCAAGCGGCGGCTCAACTAGAATCTCACCAACCTCTTTCATCGCGATGGCTCCACACTGATGCCTCTTTGTTGCTTTCGAGTCACTTCGCAAGCGGGAAGACCCTTCGGTGCGATGCGATGCATACGAATCCAACTTGGCACGCTGAGCTACTCAGCAGCGAGGCAACATGCGATTCGGAATACTGCAGCTTAGTGATATTCACATCAAGACGGCCACGGACAGTGTCTTGGCGCGACCGTCTCTCGTCGCGTCCGCTCTGCGCGGTGCGGCGGGCCGACTCGACGGATGCATTATTGCGCTCACGGGCGACATAGCCTACTCGGGGACTGCTCAGGAGTACAAGGCGGCTAATGCCTTTTTGTCCGCTCTTCGGAACGACGTCTCAAAGCTTGAATCACGCCCGCAGGTGCACACACTCGCCATTCCGGGAAATCACGATTGCGATTTTGGTGGCCCATTGGAGGTGCGGCGAATGGTGATCGCATCAATGGGGACAGCCGCTGGGGCCACGGCGGCAACATGCGGCGCCTGGATACTGAGGCCTCCTTCGGCAGTTGGTGGGCGGAGGCGCGAGCCGATCCTCGTTCCTGGGTGGCGGGAGAGTACGTCGACGTGCGAAGTGGCGACGGTTGGTACCGGAAGTACCGGTACTTCATGGCAGGGTCCCGCGGCAGCGCCCGACATCTCATCGTTTCGCCCAACTGGGAAGTGCGTCCCACGGATCGCGTGCGGACTCAGGCGACGCGTGAGGAGGAGCTCGCATTTGTCACCCGGAACCAGTTACTCGATGTGTGGTAACGGCTCAGGCGGTCGAGAAAGACCAAGCGCGTACTGTTGCATCGCGAGCAACCGGGAGGATAAATTACCATCGAGCCGTCCCTCGTGGGGTGGCCGGGAATGCAACAAAGGTGCCGGTGTCTGGTTCGAGCACGAAGCTAGCATGATCCTGCGCGAGATCCATTGGGCACAGGTAAGATCAGGCCCACGAATCGTTGATGACCAACGTCGGACGATAGGGAGATCGCATGCCGCGTTACGTTCGCTTTGTAAACGTCATTTTTGTGTGGGCCGCGCTGATTGCCCCAGCTGCTGCGCAAGGTCTCGGTGTGAGAGCAGGAGCTTCGGTTGATCCCGATCAGTTTTACTTCGGCGGCCACGCCGAAACCGTACCTCTACTAGACCAGCTGCACTTCCGTCCGAACATTGAAATCGGATTGGGAAATGATCTCACACTGGTCGCCGTGAATGTGGAGTTTGCGTATGTGTTGCCGCCCTCTGCGGGGTGGAGCCTGTACGCCGGTGGAGGACCGGCACTGAATATCATCAATACCGAGGCCGCCACGAATTCAGAGGGAGGATTTAACCTTCTCTTTGGCGCCTTACACGAAGGTGGACTGTTCGGCGAGGTGAAGGTCGGTTTTCTCGACAGTCCTAATTTCAAGGTCGGTGTCGGATACACGTTCCGCTGGCGCTAGCAATGCTCGTTCGCACCTGCCGAGAGAAATGTGCTACCGCTCGCCGCGATGCGCGTTGGCGTTGGATGACCTCGTCGCGAGCCACGCGGACGGCGCCGACCCTTCCCAGCGTCGCGCGTCCGTTTCATAGGGCTCTTGCGAGAAGGAGCAGGTGTTCCGCCAATGACGGCGGCGATGATCGGAGCCCTGAGCACCGGATACCCGTGAGGCTTGGTGTAGCCCACGCCGCCGCCTATCTGGGTCAGACGCCGGCTGATGTGCGCCAGACGCGTTTCTTCGTGTCTCCACCGGACGGCTGGGGCCTGACGACCGCGCCCGGCCCGACCGGCGCATCGCCGGCGTCGCTGGCCGTGTCACCCGCGCCGCGCGAAAGCCGCTGCGACAGATCAAACGCCTGCTCGGTGCCAATCGAAGCATGCGGACGTCCCGTTTTGCGCCATCGTTGCGCCCAAACAACACGCGCTATCAGCAAGCGTCGCGCGGTGGCACGTCTCCGGGCCGTACCCAGTCTTGACACCCGAACTTCGCTGACCCTATCCGGCCAGCTCCATCCGCGAAAGAATCTACGCGGACGCTGTAGCGGGGCGTTACGGTGTCTTGTTGTACACCGGCAGCCCAGACGCCGACGGAACGCTCGGTGGGCTGGTGCAGCAAGCTCGGCATCTCGAAGGCCATCTCGCCGATTCGTTCACATCATTGCTAGCGATCCTTCGCGCATCGAATTGCCGCACCGATGCTTGCCGTTCTACCTCCTGAACGGCCGACAGGTTCCCACGTCGGCCATCCTCGGAGTAGCAGGCATTCCTGGCTGACGTGGGCAGTGCACAAACAGGCGCCGCCAATCCTCGAGGCCGATCTGGGAAGTCGTGCAGCAGCTCGTACCGCGTGATCGTGTTAGCGCCATTCCGAGTCTCGCTGCGAGTTCCCGTTTGGGTGAGATCGTGGGGCTGCGGCCTTCTTCCGACGTTCCAGGCGAACGCAATCGTGCCGATCCTTGCGGCTTGGCCAGCGGATCATGCGGAGCTAGGCGTAGCTGGCTGGTTGCAGGTTGAATTCTTCGAGCCATTTGGCGAGATGGGTCGCTGTCACGATGGACACGGTTCGCTGCGCGTACTTCTCAAGGGCTCCAATCCCGTCGCTGCCTGGCTGGGACTCCACGTCAAAACTCTTGCGATACCGCATGACTGGAACCTGCTCGAGGTGCGCGGCACCAGCCGGAATCTCACCAATATCGAGCGGAACGGCGGCCGGGTCGAAGCGACACACGCGCAAGTCGGCGGTTGTCACGATCACGGGCATGGCGACCCACTTGCGCTCGTCGGGAAGCTCGAGCAGGTGGTGGCGGTTGGTCCGTCCATCGATCGCGCGTTGCTGCGCGATTATCGCATCGGTGCTTCGCGTTAGTTCGGCGCAGATTCGGTCCAACATGGGCGGATCACGCTCCGACGCTCCAGGCACGGCGCAGAACGACGATTCCCACGAGGTCGGTTCTAGTTGGAATTCCGAAAGGCTGGTGATCGCTTCTCGTCCCACCGGACTATCTTCATTTCGCAGATAGGTCGTTCGGAAATGCCGCCGCACCTCGGCTTTCCGCCCCTTTGGTGGGTCTGGAACGAGAAACACCCATTGAGCGCCACGGTGCCGTTTACATTCGATGACGAGGTGTACGGGGCCTCGCGTCAAGACGAGATCGATGAATCGAGGCGTATCGTCAGCGTTTCGCCAGCCATGCTCGCGGCTCGTGATCGTCCAACCGTGGCGGTCAGTGCTGAGGCGTACGATCTCCTCGACGGCTAACTGAAATGCGAAGCCGGCGGCGTTGACGATACTGAGCGGGTCTTTCCCCTCCTGTTCTGTCTTTGGCCCGTGAACTTTCGCCCTCTGTGGGGAGTGCTTATCCATTTTCGCCACGCTGGAAGTGTTGATCAGCTGGAGGCAAAAGGGTCCGCCAATCTCGCGCTTGCGCCCTCGCACCGGTGACACGACAGGCGGGTCCAATGCGCCGCCTATTAACACGGAACTGGGCAGCGCCGACGCGCCGATTACGCTGCTGATGAACTGGAATCCCGAGCCGAAGCAGTAACCGCTCGCGCGGCGGATAGGTCCTCCCTGGTCGCCAAGTGTTTACTGACAATCGTACGTCACGGGAACGCACAAGGGCCGGCTCGAGATAACTCAGCGAGGGCGGACCTGAAGGTCCGCCTCTACGACAATCCACATCACGGCATGCCTGCGGCGGTCGGCGGGCCGTAAAGGCCCGCCTTACGTCTGGCCAAGCGGGACACCATGCCGAATAATCTCCGTGCCTCCGTGTCTCTGTGGCCCGTGGGAGTGAACGTCGGCCGCCCTTGATATACTCATCGTTTCGTAACTCACCGGAGATCGATGCAATACATCTACACCATGAAGGGGCTC
>CAZSNV010000304.1:0-5778 GCA_964608035.1 uncultured Gemmatimonadaceae bacterium
AGACGAAATCTATGCTGATGCGGAGGCCGGGGAGGAGGCGTTCCTGCGCGCGGCGGATCTGGAGGCGAAGTACGCGGAGTACGGCGGCTACACGGCGGAGGCGCGCGCGGGCGAGCTGCTTGCCCTCCAGCGAAAGTGTTTGTAGGTCGTCCCTGCTGAAGTGCCCCCATCCTGACACCAACGCGCGAATTAATCGCCGGATGACCTGAGCCTCCTGTGATGTCGGGTATGCGGAAATGAACGCCCTTGCTACCGCAAGCGGATCGCGCACATCGGCGGGGTGCCCGGCATGGCGCTGGACCTCGATCAGAAACCGGGCTGCGTTCATTGGCTAAACGTCCGCCGCCATCGCGTGCAGCACGACCTCGCAGAAGATCTCGCCATTCACCTCGATCTCGTCATTGTCCTGCTCGCTTTCGAGCATCGCGCGGAACGATTTCAGTCTGGCGCGGGACAGCGGCGTGTGGCCCTTGCTCCCCTTCGCCAGCTCAGCGATTGCGATTAGCGTTCGCCGGCGATGCTCGACAGTCACCGATAGCTCGCCGCGTTCGAGCATGCTCTCCAGTTGCCGCGGCGTCAGGTGTTCCACACTAGGCTGGCTCCTCGATTGGCTGGATTAGTTCTTCGCTATCGGTCTTCGAGGCGTTGAGCCGCGTGCTTACGGGATAGTGCGTCACTTCGTCGATCGCCTGGGTTGCAATGATCTTCGCCACCTTGGCCGCATTCTTCATCTCCGGATCCAGCCAGTCCCGGTGCGCTGACTCGCTCAGGATCACCGGCATTCGGTCGTGGATCTGCGCCGCCGATTCCGAGGGCGCCCGCGTCATGATCGCGCAAGTGAGCTTCGGTTCGCCACCCTCCGGGGCCCAGGTGGACATGAGCCCGGCGAAGCACACCGGCTCTTCCCGTTCGACGCGCAGATAGTATGGCTGCTTGTACTTTCGAACCTCGCCCGTTGCCGAATCCACCCGTTCCAGTTCCTTCCACTCGTACCAGCCGACTGCCGGAATCAGGCAGCGCGCGTTTCGGTAGGGGTGCCGCCACATCGGCTTGCCGACGGCTTCCTCAGACCTGGCGTTGATAGTCGACGTCGGGGGTTTCAGCTTCGACCACCAGTGCGGGATCAGCCCCCATCTGGCTTCGATCAACTCGAACTCGTCAGCGTCCGCCGCCCGCCGGAGGATCGGCACATTCGTAGTGGGCAGCACGTTGTAGCGTCGACGGAATGGGTTGTTGTTGTGCCGGCCGATGTGCCAGGCGCGTTCGATCGCTGCTTGTTCGGGGCTGACGTAGCGGCCGCACATATGAGTGACTGAGTAGCCTGGAAGCAGACCTCGAGGCGACATGCTACCCTCCCACGCCATGGACGGGGCAAGATGACGAACATCTTCACAATCGGCTACGAGGGCGCGCACCTCTCCGACTTCCTTCAGCGATTGAAGGCTGCAGGTATTGATGTCCTCGTTGATGTGCGCGAGCTTCCACTTTCCCGCCGGCGCGGTTTCTCGAAGAACCGCCTAGCGGAGTTGCTCGAAAAGCACGGGATTCAGTACGTGCATAAGCGGGAGTTAGGCGCCCCGAGGGAAATTCGGCACGAGCTGCGGGAGACCGGCGACTACGCGGCCTACTTCAGGCGTTTCAATTCTTACCTCAAGACCCAGCGCGACGCCCTCGAACGCCTGGTCGACGAATGCGTCGGTGCGGTCGTGCTGATGTGCTTCGAGCGCGACCCGAAGGAATGTCATCGCTCAGCGGTGGCGCGTGAGCTCGGCAAGCTCACCGATCTGCAGCCTGTTCACCTCGACGTGGAGGGGCGTCGTGGCTCAGTACCAGAAGTGTCGGGTGTGCGTCCTCGTCAAGGCTTATCCGCAACGTAGCCAGAAGTACGAGGAAACCGTTTGCGTTGCCGCGGTCGGCGAAGACCACCGGCTTCTACGCCTATACCCTGTTCGCTTCCGCCATCTCGACGCATCCAAGCGCTTCGTCCGCTTCGACTGGATCGAGCTCGAGATAACCCGGCCTACCGATGACGTGCGCCCAGAGAGCTTCCGGATGAAGGAAGACAGCCTGCGCATCATCAAGAAAAAAGACCAGATGACGCCTGAGGAGCGGGCGCAACTCTGGAAGCCATGCGTTTCTGAATCCCTCGAGGCTCTTCACAATGAACAGAAGGAGAACGGCACGAGCCTGGGCATCATTCGTCCCGATCCCGAGTCGGTGAAGTTTCGCTTTAGCGCAATCGACAAAGCCAAACCGGAGGAGCGGAGCGAAATGCAGGAGGTTTTCCAGGAGCAGCAGTCGCTCCTCGAGGAACCGCTCACCAAGCTGCCCGTGCCCGAGTATATTTTTCGCTACCAGTTCACCTCCGGTGGGAATCAGCACTCAATGCAGATTCACGATTGGGAGGTCCAGGCCACCTACGAGCACTATAAGAAGAAGTACGGCTCGATCGAGAAAGCCCTCGAGATGATGGTCGACTTCTACGAGCGGCAAGCGCCAAAGATGAATCTTCATCTCATCATGGGAACGCTACACGGGCGCCCATATCAATTCATCATGATCGGGGTGCTGCGCACGACGGCCGACCTCGAACAGGTGGATGCGCAGAACAGTCTTTTCTAGTGAGAGGTCGTTATGCCAAAGAAACGCGAGGCTTGGCGGAAAACGTTCAAGACGGTGCTACAACCGAAACTGTTGAAGGCCCTTCGAGACGACAAGGCAGGAAGGGTTCCGCTTCGTGCCGCCCAGCGGCGGGCGTGCAAGATGATGCTGGGCTGCCTTATGTCGCCGGTGGAAATCCGTGCGGCGTTGGTCAACGTGCGTCCGACCAGGAAGACACGGTAGTTCGCCGGAGTACTGCTCTGCGTCGAGCTATTGGATGGACGGGTCGGCAGGGTATAGACCGTCGCACGTCGCAGACTCGACCTTTCGGGAATCCGCTCCGCCGTCGTCCCCGAGGCTCGCGCCTTCAGGCACCTGCGTGGCCCAGCGACGATTCTACCGAGGCCGGCGCGTTCATCCACGCACGTCTCCGCGCTGGTGGACGGGGCACCATTTCCACAGTGCCGGGTCCACATCACTCCTCAACCCCAGGTGACTTCCGTGGACTCCACCGCGGCCGAGATCGACGCCGTGTAGGCCGGCCTCGCCCGGGGGGTCCACAACCGCCCAACCGCCCGGTCGTAGGCACCAGCCCGGTGTCCGCACTGGGCTCCACGCGCCCGGCTCCCAAGATCTCGTCTCACCCCCGGCCTGCGCCCACCGGCACGGGCGGGCGTTTACGTGGCGTTATGGGTTAGCACATACTCACAATACGCACGATGACTTGGCAATTAATTGCAAACCTGCCCCGATTGTCGGCTAGTGCAGACGTCTGGACGGCTGGTCGCTCCGTTCGCTGGCGCACGGACGAGGGGGGAGTGGAGCCGTCTACACTGGGTGCGGTAGGCGTGGAACCTGACGTTGTTTCACCACAGGTCCGACGGATCGGACAGGCGGCCTAGCGGGTCTAGACCGTTCGTGTAGCATTCGGGCTGTCCAGACGTTTGGACGGGTACATTGAAGTTCGCAGGAATTAGGCGCGGAAACGGGGGGGTTACGCGCTTACGTTTCTCAGCCACCCCGAAGGGGGCACATATGGACAAGAAATTGGACGAGTTGCTGAAGGAAGCACGGAATCGTTTGATGACGGTGAAGGAACTGGAAGAACAGCGCATCAACTTCGCGTACGGCAATGCGCCGGAAGGAGACAGCGGCACTGTAGAGACCGTACGCGCCGCCTCGGCCATTCTTAAACAAAGCGCCGAGCGCTAACGAGATAGCGCTGCAAGGAAGCCCAACGGAATTGCCGTTGGGTTTTTTTTTGCCCTGGGGAGGGACGATGCGAGTCGTAAGAGAGGAAGACGACCCGGTTTTTTTTCGCTTTATCACGGACGCGAACCTGCTCCGCCAATTCGACTATTTAAAGCAGGCGGTGCAGGTGGCATTGAAGGACCCCTCGTCGTTCATGCTAGACCACGACCTGATTTGCCAGTTGAACAGCTTCGGGGTTACCAACTTGTGCGAGAGTGCCGGTCGCTACCGCCACCAGGCCATCTGGATCCGCAATTCGCCCCACGTCCCGCCGAACTGGGAAAAGGTCCCGGACCACATGGCGGACTTCCTGCGATATCTCCGCGAGGCTTGGTCCACAGCATCGCCCACGCACCTCGCTGCGTACGCGCTCTGGCGAATCAACTGGATCCACCCGTTCGTGGAAGGGAACGGCCGAACCGCGCGCGCTCTCTGCTACCTGATCCTGTGCGTTAAACATGGGCTATGGCTGCCCGGGGTCACTACCATTCCGAAATTGATTCGCGCCAACCTGTCGCCGTACTACGAGGCGCTAAGGGGGTGCGACAAGGGCTCCGACGAGCGCGGCCGCATCGACATTTCCCCATTGGAGGGGTACTTGGACGGCTTGCTGGCGCAGCAGCTGTCAGCGTAAGCGCTGCGACGCCCGCCAACTCCACGGCTCCACCGGATCCCGATCGCTCCACAGTCCACGCCGAGCCGTCCGCGCCTCGGCCTCGAGCGCGTACAGCGTGGAGTCACGCGGCGCGTACTGCGTGTACACCCAGGCCATGCCCCTGCAGACCTGCTCCGCGTTCGCGTGTACGGCTCCGCAGCGGACATCCCCAATTGTGCGGCCGTAGCGGTCCCGGCCCGACTCCACCACATCCGCGGTCCGGCCGGCGCACATGCTGGCGAGCTCCGCGCGGGAGGCGCGTCCGAATGCCTGGGCGAGCTCCGGGGCGTCGATCGAGGCGAGGCGGACCTTCACCTGGCGGCGCTCCACGAGGACGGTGAGGGTGTCGCCATCGTGGACGTTGACCACCCTGCCAGCGATCTCGCCAGCGCCGGCGGCAAATGCGGCCGTCGCCAAGGCAAGCGCGACGGTGGCGGCCGTAGACGTGATCAAGGCGGAGCAGGCTACCCAGACAAGGGCCGAGGGTGCGGAGGCGTGCTGCGATGCTTGAAATGCATTCGCGCCGTGGTCAGAGTGCAGGAGTCCCGCCATGCCTCGCCACTCGCTACGTGCACGGCTCGCGGGGGCAACTATGGGGGCAACTGGCCATAGAGGGCTACCTTACCTCTAGGATTGGCGAGCCTCGCGGGGTAGTATTCGATCCCGTCAGCCCCAACCCTTCCTTTGGCCACCGCTAGCGCGGCGCTTCGATGACGTCGACGATGCCTCTTGGCGCCGGGGTCAACGGCCGCGGTTCCTGGCCGGCCGTTGGCCTGATTTCTCCCGCCGGCACGGTCAGCGGTGCGCGCTCGTCGGCAGCGCGCTGGCGTTCTATCGGCCGCAGTTCCTGCGGCGTGTCGGGTTTGACTTCGAGTAGTTGACGTTCGCTGACCACGTCCAACCGCTGTCGCTCGCCGGTCTGGCGGGCATCGAGCTCCTGCATGCGTCTCAGATCGCCCGGCGGCACCTGCAGGCGTTCCTGGGACTGGCGCAGTTGCAGCAGGAACGCATCGGATTGCTGCTGGCGCTGGATCAGTTGGCGCTGGAGGTCCTGCTCCTGGGCGAAGACGGGAAGCGCAATGCCGGTGAGCAGGAGGGCGAGGAATCGCATCACTGCGTTCGAGGGCTGAGGGCGCGGCACAGTTCCCGCAGCTGGTTGCGCTCGGTGGCGTCGAGACCTTCCGGATCGAAGCGGTAGCGCTGGTGCAACTGGAGTGCTGCCCTGATTTTATTTAATTCTTGAAGAGAAAAATCAGTAGCAATTCTCTTTA
>CAZSNV010000305.1:0-5758 GCA_964608035.1 uncultured Gemmatimonadaceae bacterium
CCGGCCTGCTGGTCGTCGCGTTAGGCAGCGCGACCCGCCTCATCCGGTTCCTGCCGGCGGAGCCGAAGGTCTATCGGGCATCGATCGTCTTCGGGACCGCCACGGACTCCGACGACGCCACCGGCCAGGTCGTCGCGCATGGTGCGCCGCCTGACGAGTCACTCGTCAGGCAGGGCGTCCGGACCCTCACCGGCGTGATCGAGCAGGTGCCACCCGCCTACTCGGCCCGCCATGTCGACGGGCGTCGCGCCTATGCGATCGCGCGAGAAGGCGGCGAGCCGGTGCTGGCACCATCGACCGTCACGGTGCAGGGCTGGGATGTCGAGTCGTTCAGCGGCGCCACGCTGACGGCAACCATTACCTGCGGCTCGGGCACGTACGTTCGCGCGCTCGCCCGCGACCTCGGGCGCCTCTGCGGTTCCGTCGCTCACCTCGCGGCCCTGCGACGGACGCGCATCGGCCCGTTCGATGTCGCCTCGGCCGCGCTGCCTGACGCGGCGGCCGACGCCACGCTGATTCCATCGGCCGACGCCCTTGTTGGCATGACCCGTCAGGTTGTCGTTGGCGATGACGTGGACCGCGTGAATCACGGTCGGCCGGTCGCGGCGCGCGAAGCAGGGTCGAATGTGGCGTTGGTGGATGAAGCCGGACACCTGGTCGCGGTGGCTGAACGCGACGGTGAGTGGTGGCAACCACGCGTGGTGATCAGTGGCTGATCCCGTTTCCGGCCTGCCTCCCGACGTTACCCGGACCGCGGTCACCGTTGGCAGCTTCGATGGCGTGCATCGGGGACATCAGGATGTGCTCCGGCAGCTCGTGGCGCGGGCCCGCCAGCTCGATGTCCACAGTCTCCTGCTGACGTTCGATCCGCATCCGCTCGAAGTTGTGAACCCGTCTGCCGCACCCCGGCTCCTGACGGTCGGCGACGAAAAACTCGAAGTGCTCGCCGAGTCGGGCGTGGACTTTGTCGCCGTCCTCCCGTTTACGCCGGCGCTTGCCGCGTACAGCGCCGAACGATTTGTCGATGAAATCCTGTTGGGCCGATTCCGGATGCATGACCTTCTCATGGGGCATGACCATCGCTTCGGACACAACCGATCCGGGGACCTCACGACCATGCGGCGACTCGGCGCCGAGCGCGGCTTCGACGTCGCCGTGGTTCCCGCGGTGACCGTGAACGGAGGACAGTCCGTCTCGTCTACCGCGATCAGGCGCGCGGTCGCCGGCGGCGATCTCGATGGCGCTTTCCGTGGCCTCGGTCGCCACTACTCGCTCGGTGGCCGCGTTGGCGAAGGGGCTCGGCGCGGACGGCTTCTGGGATTCCCGACCGCCAATGTGCCGGCCCCGAGTCCCCGGAAACTCCTTCCGCCGGAGGGAGTGTACGCCGTTCGCGTGCAGACGCCGATGGGACCGCACGACGGGATGCTGAACCTTGGACCTCGCCCGACGTTCGGAGACGCGACAACGGTGGTGGAGGCACACTTATTCGACGCGGACCTGGATCTCTACGGAGCACCGGTCCGGATCGATTTCGTTTCCCGCTTGCGCGACACGCAGAAGTTCAGCGGTGTTGACGCGCTGGTCGCGCAACTCAAGAGGGACGCCGTCGAAGCGCGAAATGCACTTTCCATCGACTAGCTTCTGGCCTCTGGCCTTCAGCCTCCAGCCTGTTGTTAACCAGTTGAAGACGTTGAATTTGCGATTGACTACGCACTACTGATATCCTAACGTTCCTAGCTCTCCAATCTCGACTAGTCGACGTATGACGAACCTGAAGTACCGAATCCTTCTGATCGTTGGGCTGGTGCTCGCCTCGGCGTGGTCGCTCTGGCCGCGCACGGTCATCGAACGCGTGAAGCGCAACGGCGTTTTCGTCTTCGACACCGTGCGTCGCGTGCCGTTGAAGCGCGGCCTTGACCTGCAAGGGGGCATGTACCTCGCCCTCGAGATCGACGAGTCGAAAGGTGCGGTAGCGAACAAGGAAGACGCGCTGCAGCGAGCGCTCAAGGTTGTTCGCAACCGCATCGACGAGTTTGGCGTCGCCGAGCCGAACGTGCAGACCGTAGGCAACAACCGCATCGTCGTAGAGCTGCCAGGCATCGATGATCCCGAGCGCGCCGAGCAGGTCGTGCAACAGGCCGCTCACCTGCAGTTCATGATCACGGACGAGAGTGGCGCGCTTGAACGGGCGCTGCCTCGCCTGGACCAGATTGCAAGGGAGGTAGGCGGTCCATCGGCGGCTGCGGGAACCGATTCCGCCAAACCGTCGTCGGGTCTGCAGAAACTGTTCACGCCCGCTGACAGTGCCGCGAAGTCGGCCGACAGCACGCAGAGCGATACCGCTGCCGCGCCCACGACGGGCGGCCCGATCTCGAGCCTCCTGCAACGTGGCGATATGCCGGGCGAGTACTACGTCAGCGAAGCGAACGCGCCGCGCGCAGAGTTCCTGTTCTCCCTTCCGCAGGTGCAGCAGGCAATCCCACCTGGAAAGACGATCAAGTGGGGCGCCGACACGCTGTCGATCGGTGGACAGGTCTATCGCACACTGTACGTGGTGGACGCGCGACCGATCATCACCGGCGAGAGCATCAACGACGCCAGACCGAACAACACGCCTATCGATGGCACGGTGGTCGAGTTCCAGTTGGACAACGAAGGCGGACGCAAATTCCGTAACGAAACGGCCAAGCACATTCAGGACTACATGGCGATCGTCCTCGACGACCGCGTCATGGGTCGGCCGCCGATCATCCAGAGCGCGATCGGCACTCGCGGTCAGATCACACTCGGCAGGGGCGACATTCAGAAGGCGCAGGACCTGGCGCTGGTGCTGCGCGCCGGCGCGCTGCCGGTGCCTTTGAAGATCGCTGACGTGCGGAGCATCGGTGCCAGCCTGGGCGAAGATGCCATCCGGCAGGGACTGTCTGCGGGAGCACTTGGCATCGCCATTGTCATCCTGATCATGGTGGTCTACTACCGTTTCAGCGGGATGCTGGCTGTGATCGGTTTGATGTTCTATGCGCTGACGACGCTGGCCGTGCTAGCTGGGTTCGGCGCGGTGCTCACGCTTCCCGGCATTGCCGGCTTCGTGTTGTCCATCGGCATGGCCGTCGACGCCAACTTCCTCATCTTCGAGCGAATCCGTGAGGAGATCGATCGGGGGAAGACGATTCGCACCGCGATTGACGAGGGCTTCAGCCATGCCTGGAGCGCCATCGTCGATACCCACGTCACGACAGCGCTGACGGCGGCGATTCTCTACCAGTTCGGTACCGGCCCGGTGCAGGGCTTCGCGGTCGCACTGCTTGCCGGTCTCGCATCCTCCATGGTCAGCGCGATCTTCGTCGTGCGCACGCTATTCCTCATCTGGTTGAACCGTACCCGCGGCACGACGCCGCTGAGCATCTGATGCTTCGAATCCTCTATAACACCAAGTTCGATTTCATACGGCGCTGGAAGCCGGCCGTGCTCGGCGTGGCGGCCTTCATCGTTCCCGCCGTCGTGATGATCCTGCTCAACGGCTTCAACTGGAGCATCGAGTTCACCGGCGGCACGCGCATCCAGCTGCTGTTCACCAACCCGGTAGATGTCGGCGCGGTCAGAACTGAACTGGCCGCGGCCGGGTTCCCGAACGCGGAGATCGCGACCTTCGGTAGCCCGAACGAGCTGATGATTCGCGTGCAGGACCCGACCGCCGTCGCGCAGCAGGACCGTGGTGCTGGGCTGGTCGTCACACAGATCCGGGCGGTGCTCGACCGTCGGTTCGGGGCGGGCTCTTACACGGTTGCCGGCGCCGAGGCGGTCAGCCCCAAGGTCGGTGATGAACTCAGTCGTCAGGCAGCCGTCGCCGTGCTCATCGCGTTCGGCATTACGCTGATTTACCTGGCGTGGCGCTTCGAGTGGCGCTTTGCGCTGGCCACCATCCTGGCGACGATGCACGACATTGTCGCCACGCTGGCCTTCATGAAGTACCTGAACCTCGAGATCTCCCTTTTCGTCGTCGGCGGTATCCTCACGGTCATCGGCTATTCGATGAACGACAAGGTCGTCGTGTTCGACCGCGTCCGCGAAAACCTCAAGAAGGCGCGCAAGGTTCCGCTGTACGACCTGCTGAACCAATCCGTCAACGAAACGCTGCCGCGCACGGTGATGACGGGGTCCACCACGCTCGCCTGCCTTCTGGCCCTGCTCATCTTCGGCGGCGACGTCATTCGCCCGTTCGCGTGGGTGCTGACCTTCGGCATCGTGATTGGCACGTTCAGCTCCATCTACGTCGCCTCGCCGCTCCTGCTCTGGATCGAGCGGAAGTATCCCCGCCAGTCAGCGGACAAGGCCCACGTTTCGGCCAGCCAGGCGCGAGCCGAGTCGCAGGTCGAGCCCGAAACGGCCCCGCGCCCGATGCGCGGCAGCAAGAAGGCCGCCAGGCGTTAGGCACTCGCAGGGCGGCTGGCACGTCATGCCGCCCTTCGCGGACAGCCACGTTCATCTCGCGGATCCGGCGTTCTCTGCCGATCGCGACGCGGTGATAGACGCCGCTCGCCAGGCGGGCGCCAGGGCGCTCGTGTGCATCGGCGAATCACCGGACGCGGCCGACCGCGCGCGCGAGATTGCGGCGGCATACCCCGGCCTCGTCTGGCACACGGCCGGCATGCATCCGCACGAAGCCTCCAGCTACGACCTGTCGCGCGACCTGCCTCGCCTGCGCGAGCATGTGAGCAGTGGCGCCGTCGCGATCGGCGAATGCGGGCTGGATTACCATTACGACAACTCTCCGCGCGATGTGCAGCGCGCCGTGTTCCACACGCAGCTCCAGCTCGCTGCAGAACTGCGCAAGCCTGTCATCGTCCACACACGCGAAGCGGTGGACGATACGACGGCGATGATTCGCGAGGCAGGCCAGGCCGGCGTTCGCGGCGTCATGCACTGCTTCACGGGCCCGCGGAGCCTCGCCGAGGTCGCGCTGGCTGCCGGTTGGTATGTGTCGTTCGCCGGCGTGGTCACGTTTAAGAAATGGACCGACGATGACCTCATCAGGTCGATCCCAAGCGATCGCATCCTGGTTGAATCTGATGCGCCCTATCTTGCGCCGGTCCCGTTTCGTGGAAAGCGCAACGAGCCTTCGTACGTCGCACGGACCGTCACAAAGGTGGCCGAGGCGAGGGCCGTTGATGCCGATGCCTTCGGAGCCGAGACGGTCCGCAACGCGGCTCGCCTGTTTGGTCTGGCACCGCTCGAAACGGCTCCGTAGGTTGCCCCGCGCTCTCTCCTGTCGCCCGTCACCCGTCCCCCGTCCATGACCGTTCCTTCTGATATCGAGATCGCTCAACAGGCAAAGATGCGGCCGATCACTGACGTGGCCGCGGAGCTGGACCTCACGCCCGACGATCTCGACCTGTACGGCAAGTACAAGGCGAAGATCCCCCTCGAAATCTCCCAACGGCCGGTGCGCGGGAAGCTCGTCCTCGTGACGGCGATCAATCCGACCGCCGCCGGCGAAGGCAAGACGACGACGTCGGTGGGGTTGGCGCAGGCGTTCCGTCGAATTGGAAAGCGGTGCGCGTTGTGCATCCGGGAGCCCTCGCTGGGTCCCGTGTTCGGTGTGAAGGGAGGCGCCGCCGGCGGCGGGTATGCTCAGGTCCTGCCGATGGACGACATCAATCTCCACTTCACGGGCGACTTCCATGCGATTTCCAGCACGCACGCGCTGCTGGCCGCCATGCTGGACAATCACCTGCACCAGGGCAACGCGCTCGGCATC
>CAZSNV010000306.1:0-5746 GCA_964608035.1 uncultured Gemmatimonadaceae bacterium
CCGGCAGGTGGAGCAGCTCCCCGAAATCATCGAAAGCCTGGTGATCGGGCAGGACGTCGGCGATGCCAGTGACCGTGACGTCCGCATCGTGCTGTTCGTTAGGCTGCGCGACGGCCTCACCCTGGACGACACCCTGCGCGAGCGGATCCGGCGCCAGGTACGCGAGAACGCCAGCCCGCACCACGTCCCGAAAGTGATCGTTCAAGTGGCCGACATCCCGCGCACGATCAGCGGCAAGATCACCGAGATGGCGGTACGGGACATCGTGCACGGCCGCCCGGTGAAGAACGCTGACGCCTTGGCGAACCCGCAGGCCCTGGAGTTGTACCGCAATCTGCCGGAGCTTCGCTGACTGGGTTTTGCATCCGTTCGCCGTCAGCGCTTCAGCGGTTCTCGGGTATCTGAAGGGGCGGCAATTGCTGCCAGTTCAGCACCACCATCACTTCTGATTGGCCGGCAAATCGCGGAGCCCGAAGCATCAGGAATTCACGACCGCTGGGAAAGATGTCCCAGGTTCGCGCAATCGTTCGTATTTCGTAAATGTCGGCAAGAAGGGTATCGCGCTTGCCGACTTGCATCGTTGACGCCGCAAAAGGGGCGCGCACGATCCAACCCGGAGCGCGGTACAGAACGGCGCGTCCCTCCGGTGCCCACAGCGGTTCGGCCCCGCCGTTTACCGATACCTGCAATCGCGGTCCCGGCCCCGCGAGAGGCTGTACGTAAACCTCGTCAGTTCCCGACTCGTCTGACGTATATGCTACCCAGCGGCCATCCGGTGAAATCACTGGTGATATCTCGCTCGCTGCAGTGGCAACGAGTGGCCGCACTGTGCCTGGGGAATCGATCGGTGCGAAGTAGATGTCGCGATTCCCCCGCACGGTGCCGCGTAGTGCGATGAAGCGAGCGGCTCGACCGGCAGACACCTCATTCAAGTTCCGCGTGGTGTCTCTCAGTAACACCACGTCGTCGCTGCTTCGGTCCCAAGCCCGCGAAACAATTTCACGCATGACACCGGACGTGCGCAGGAAAACCACACGTCCACCATCAGGCGTCCATGCGACGGAAGGGGAAGCAGGTTGCTCGGCAAGGCGCTGCCGCGCCCCAGTGGCGACGTCGACCAGTGCGACCTCCCTGACCGTGCCATCCCCGTCGACGGTAGATAGCGCAATTGTTCTTCCGTTCGGTGAGATTCGCGGGCTTGCGGCGTCCAGCGGCTGCGCGGGAATTCGCCGATTGTTACCTGATTGATCGACGACCATTAATTCGACGGCGCGAGTGCTGTTGAGCAGACCACCGCCGTGGTATACCAGCGTGCCATTGTCCGACACAGCAAAGCCGGTTGCGCCGCCGGTACCCTGCCATACTCCATCGAGGATCAGTCTCGGCGCACCGGTGATGGACCCTCTGCGCAGTGAGAACGGCGCGGCGAACACGAGGCCGCCGGAACGTCCGAAGACGATGTGGCCGCTAGCCACGTAGTACGGGTTCGTCCCCGCAACTCCGAGGTCCCTCACCTCTCCGGTCTTCAACGACACGAGAGCGAGACGCAGGGAATCGACGATCACCCCACTCACAGGTGCTCGATCCACCACGATCAGCGCCCGGTCACCGCCCGGCAGGATGCGCGGCCAGCCGAATCGGAACATGCCTCGCGCCGAGTCGGGCACCGCGACGCGCCGACCATCGCGCCCATCACTAGTGCCGAGCCAGAGTTCGTTGTTGCGGACATAAACGACGCGATCTCCTTCGCCCCAGTCACTCATGCTTGCGGTGTCGGCGACAGTCTGAGGCTGACCGCCAGCCATGCGAATCCGCTTCAACTCGAGAGCCGCCTGAAAGAGGATCCATTCGCCATCTGTCGAAAAACGCGGCGACACGTGGGTGCGATCGGTGCCGCCCTCGGTTCCCCGGATGAGTTGGGCGACTGGTTCCCCGATCCGGCGCAGGTAGATCCCTTTCCTCCCTTTCTTGGTACCAACAACGACGATGGAGCGACCGTCGTTCGTGATGGCGAGCTTTGTGCCGCCACCCTCGAACAATTGCACGCTGTCCGGCAAGTTCAGTTCAAATCGCGCGGCCACGGGTCGCGGTTCAGGTCGCGTAGCAAGCCAAACCGCGGCGCCTATCCCGCCCGCGGCGAGCAACGCGAGAGCAAACACCGCACCGACCATCTTCCCATCGAGTCTCGCACGCGTCGCGCTGAACGAGTCCGAGCCGCGCTGAATGGCGCCGGAGTCGACCCACGGTTTCGCACCGGTCAGCGCCAGCGCGTACTCACCCGCCGTCGCGAACCGGTCAGCGGCCAGCTTTTCCAGTCCATGACGCACGGCCGCATCCACGTGCGGCGGTACCGCCCGACGCAGCGTCGTGAGTGGCCTGACCTCCTCAGTCATGAGCTTCGCGATGATTGCCTGCGCGCTCGTCCCCATGTGCGGCGGCTCGCCGGTGAGCATTTCGTACGTCATCGCTGACAGCGAGTAGACGTCGGTGCGCCCGTCGATGCCTCGATCTCCCGTTGCTTGCTCGGGGCTCATGTATTGCGGCGTGCCTAGCGAGAGCCCGGTCTGCGTGACCCTCGTGCCACCAGCCTTGCTGACCGCCAGCGCGATGCCGAAATCAGCGATCACCGGCTGGCCGGCCTGCAGCAGCACGTTTTCGGGCTTGAGATCGCGATGGATCACGCCCCGCTGGTGCGCATAGTCGAGCGCCCCGGCAATCGCCACCGCGATGCGTACGGCTTCGTCTACCGGAAGCTGCTTCTCGCGATCGAGGCGCGCGCGCAGCGATTCTCCCTCGACGAACGGCATCACATAGAACAGCATTCCCTTCGCTTCGCCGCTTTCGAAGAGCGGTAGCAGGTTGGGATGCTGCAGGTTGGCCGTCACCCGAATCTCGGCCAGGAACCGGTCGACGCCGAGCACCGCGCCCAGTTCAGGCTTAAGCACCTTGAGTGCGACGCGTCGAGAATGCCTAACGTCGCGGGCGAGATAGACGGTCGCCATGCCGCCGGCGCCGATCTCGCGCTCGATTTCGTAACGACCGGAAAGGGCCGCCGACAGCTGGTTCGCCGGGTTCACTCGGTGGGTGGGGAGAGGGACTGCGCGACCTAACGTACTGGTGGCGGGCGCGACCGGCCAGCACCGAAAGCACCGGCACGAAGCACGAGGGCCAGCAAGATGCACCAACCAACCGGCGCGCTCGCCTATCCCAGCAGCTTCCTCTCGTGCCACGGTCCGGGCGACACCGCGCGCCGGCCGATGGAATCCCGCGCCTGATCGGCAAGACGCTGCGTGAGTTCCTGCAGCACCTGCGACCTCGACTTTGTCACCCGCTGCAGCGAGTAGCGCGCAATCCCGAAAGCGCTCAACACCGTGCTCAGGATGAGTGGTGGAATGAGTAAGGGCATTTCGAGCGCACCCATGGTGATGCCCATGATCGGGCCCATGGTCCCGCCGCCGCCGCCGCCGATCACTCCGCCGTAGATCGCCCCAATCAGGTCACGCAGTCGTTCGCTTACATAGATGTTGGTGCGTCCGTCGCGCACGTTCACCGAGATCTGCACCTTTCGCTGCTTGTCCGCCGAAGTCCAGTTGAGTGACCGGCCAACGACGCTCACGACGCCGTTGTCGTTCAGCGCCCGGCTGATCGCCTCGACGAGCAGGTCGAAATCGCGTTCCGGCATCTCGCCGTGCACCGTGGCCTCGAACGAAATGGCCGAGCGTCCGCCCAACCACCAGTTGTACGCTGGGCGGATTCCTTCGCGCACGACGCCCGGGCCCGGATCCTCGGCTCTGGGCGCCTGGACCAGGCCGCGCTCAGCCATTGCCCGGTCGACGAACTTCGTGGCGATGCCCGCCTCGCGCGCCGCATTGCGAACCTGGTCGAGCTCATAACCCGCGGTGGCGTTATCGCGGGGGGTTGCCGGGCGATCCGCGATCCGCAGTGGCGGCATCTGGCCAGTCATGTCCTGCAGCTGGGCTGCCCGTTGCCAGAGCGCCTGAGCTTCGTCACTCGAGACCGACGTGACCGCCTCGGGGCGGGGCGCCGGGATGTCGTCGTCAGGCAATCCGGCTTCGACTTGCCGGAGTTCCATGAGCAACTCCTCGCAACTCTGCATCCGGCTGTCGGGATTCTTCATCAGGCACCGGTCGACGAGCCTGGCCAGGCCGCGCGGTACGCTTGGGGCGACATTGGAAAGCGACGGCGCCTCCTTCGTCACGTGGGCGACGAGCACGGCCGACGCGGTCGGGCTGTCGAACGGGAAGCGTCCCGCGAGCGCGTAGAACGCCGCCACGCCTAACGAATAGACATCGCTGCGCCGGTCGACGCGTTCGCCGGCCACCTGCTCGGGACTCATGTAGTGGACGGTCCCCAGCACGGTCCCGGTGGCCGTCAACGGCGCCGCCTCGGCCACACGCGCGATCCCGAAATCCGTGACCATGGCCCGGCTGGAGGCGCGGTCGATGAGGATGTTCTCGGCCTTCACGTCGCGATGCACGACGCCGGCGCCGTGGGCGTAGCCCAGCGCGGCGGCCACGTCGTAAAGAATCGAAACCGCCGTGCGTGGAGAGAGCGGGCCGCCGTCGCGAATGAGCTGAGCCATCGACGGGCCGTCCACGAAGCCCATCACGAAGAAGACCGTGCCGTTGATGTCGTCGGCCCGGTGGATGGGGACGATGTTCGGGTGGCTCAGCGCCGCGGCGGTTCTCGCCTCGCGGAGGAAACGCGCGCGGATGACCTCGTCGGCAGCGAGGGTCGGCGGGAGCGTCTTGATCGCGACCAGGCGTTCGAGCTTCAGGTCCCGCGCCAGGAAGACGATGCCCATTCCTCCGCGCCCAACTTCGCGGAGGACCTCGTACTGGCCATCAAGTACCTGCGCGAGCGAAAGGGCTTCAGCGGGGACCGGGGTCATTGCTTAGGGCAAAGCGCAAAGGGCAAAGCGCAAAGGGAAGCGTTCCGATTGCGAAGTGCGTGTAACAACGAAAGGTGGGGGCCATTAGATTCTGCGGTAGAGCGCGGGTGCCGTCTAGCGCCTGTCGCTGAGGACCCTACTGTCGTGATCACCATGGCCACATCCACCGCTCCCGCGACTGACGTCGCGCACGACACGTTCCCGATCAACGGGACCGATTATCTCGAGTTCTGGGTTGGGAACGCGAAGCAGGCCGCGCATTTCTACCGCGGCGCCTTCGGATTCCGCCTGACCGGATACCGTGGACCGGAAACGGGTGTCCGCGACCGCGCCAGCTACCTGCTGGAACAGAACAAGCTGCGCTTCGTGCTGACGTCGCCGTTAGGTCCTGATGGCGAGATCGCCGAGCACGTGAAGCGCCACGGCGATGGCGTGCGTGATATCGCGTTCTGGGTCGATGATGCCCGTCAGGCGTTCAAGCTCGCCATCGAACGCGGCGCGGTCGCCTCCCGCCAGCCGGAGGTGTTGAAAGACGAACATGGCGAAGTCGTGGTCGCCGGGATCCGCACGTACGGGGACACCGTCCACTCGATCGTTGAACGGCGGGGCTATCGCGGCCTGTTCATGCCCGGCTTCGAACCGATCACGTCGCCGTACGAGCCGGAGAGCGTTGGACTGCAGTACGTCGACCACTGCGTCGGCAACGTCGAGCTGGGGAAGATGAACGAGTGGGTCGGTTTCTATTCGCGGGTTCTCGGCTTCTTCAACCTCCTGTCCTTTGACGACAAGGACATCTCCACCGAATACTCGGCGCTGATGTCGAAGGTCATGTCC
>CAZSNV010000307.1:0-5686 GCA_964608035.1 uncultured Gemmatimonadaceae bacterium
CGGCACGCGCCTGGCGGATCGATCCAACTCCGATGGTCACGATCGGCTCGAACACAGCCGATGCCGACACCCTGAATGAGCTGCTGCTCGTCATGGGAGTCACGCGACTCACTGATGGCCGGTATGCGGTCGGTGTGCAGGCTTCGCACGCGCTCCGGTTCTACGACGCTCGCGGCAGGTACCTCGGGTTCGCCGGGCGGAAAGGTGAGGGGCCAGGGGAGTTCGAGCAGATCATGGGCGTGCGTCTGATCCGGGGCGACACCCTGTTCATCACGGACAATGGCGAAGTCGAACTGTTCACGAGCGACGGGAAGTTCGTTGGCCAAGGCGCGTCGCGGTCGCGCGGCGCGGGGTTTGTGTATCCGGCCGTCGTGCTCTCTGACGGTTCCTACCTGGGCAGTCTGCGCGATGACAACTCGGTGCCTCCGTCGGGACGCATCCGGCGACCATGGCCGGTGGCCCGGGTATCGCGCGACGGAATGAAGATCGACACGATCGGTTCGATGCTTTCGTCCGAAGAGGTCTTCGATGGCCGAAGGCGGTTCGGGCGGCCCGTGGCGTTCTCCGAGCGCTCACAGTTGGCTGGCG
Organism: uncultured Gemmatimonadaceae bacterium; assembly: GCA_964608035.1. Taxonomy (GTDB): domain Bacteria; phylum Gemmatimonadota; class Gemmatimonadetes; order Gemmatimonadales; family Gemmatimonadaceae; genus JABWBJ01. The sequence continues at coordinate 589 of CAZSNV010000307.1, forward strand.
ACGACGGCCGGTTCTTCGTTTCGTCGCCGCTGCAAACCGAGATCGTGCAGTTCGATCTCACAGGAAAACCGATCCGGCAGATCCGGCTTCCGGCGCGGAACGAGAGGGTCACGGATCAGGCCATTCGCGAGTATCGGGAGTGGTACCTGTCGCTGCCGGGCGAAAATGGCCAGCGATTGCCGCCAGCCATGCAGGCGCGCCAAGAGCAGAGCCTCGATCGTGCGGTCTACGCCGAACGATTCCCGTCGTTCGGGAACCTGCTCATCGACCGGTCTCGGAACCTGTGGGCGCAGCATTTCGACTATCACAGCGCGTTTCTCACCGTTGGACTCGCACGAACACAGACGATGTCCGTGCCATCGACCTGGGACGTCCTGGATCCCGAGGGTCGTTGGCTCTGCACGGTGGAGTTGCCCGCCCGTTTTACACCTCTCGAAATCGGAACGGACTACATAGCCGGTGTGGCTCGCGACCAGGACGAAATCGAGCAGGTGCGCGTCTACCGCCTTCGAAAGCCCTGAGTCGGCACGGGGCGAGGCGGTTCGTCCTCGCACAAGAGCGGACTGCACCATATCGTAGGGCGTCCAAACCGCAGATGCCGCGGATGTTCCAGCCGCCCGGCGTCACGCCCGCTTTTCGCATGGAGAACCCGCTTATGCAGCACGCCGTCAACCCCCACTCCGAGACAACTCACCGCACCGCCGTCGCACACGGGTCGTGGTGGCGAAAGCTGCCGTCGATTGCAGCCGGCGTCGCCCTTGTCGCGCTGATCCCAGCCGCCTCATTCGGTCAGGGATCTTCCGCGAGTGACCGCCCGGCGGCCAACTGGGAGCTCTCGAACAAGTTCACCACCCAGGCGCTGACGCGCGTCATTTACAGCACGACGCTCCAGCCCCGCTGGATCGGCAAGACCGATTCGATGTGGTATAACTGGCGCAACCGCCAGGGCGCCACGTTCTACCTCGTTTATCCGCCCACCAGGGTGAAGCGGCCGCTGTTCGACCACGTGAAGCTCGCCGGAGCCCTGGCGACCGCGCACCACAAGCCATATGAGCCGAACGCGCTGCCGTTCACGACGCTCAACTTCACCAAGGACCACAAAGCCATTCGCTTCACGGTCGACTCGACGCGCTACGAATGGAACCTGGCGACGGAGCAGATCCGCGGCATGGGCCGGCCGATGCGCGGCGACTCGCTGCCGCCTGACGAGGAGCGTCAGGAAGGTCAGGGCGGTGGTGGTGGCGGCGGTGGAGGAGGAGGAGGGCGGGGTGGCGGCGCGGGCGCTAACCAGGATTTCCGCGCGTTCTCGCCCGACAGCACGGCATTCGTCTTCGCGATGAACCACAACCTCTACGTCGTCGAGGTCGGGAAGCCCGACACGGTGAAGGTCACGAGCGACGGGGTGCGCAATTACACCTTCGGGTTCCGCGACACGGCCACCGTGCAGCAGCAGGATTCGCTCGATGAGAATCAGGGCGGCGGCCGGCAGGGTGGGGCGCGCAACCGCGATCCCCGTGTCCGCGCCAACGTCACCTGGTCGCCGGATTCAAAAGCGTTCTTCATTCTCCGGAACGACTCGCGAAACGTGAAGGAGTTGTATCTGGTCAACGTGTTGAATGAACCGCGGCCGGCGCTGTCGTCGTACACGTATGCGATGCCGGGCGAAGAGAACGTGTCGCAACAGGAATTGCACACATATCGTCGCGGTGAACCGTCAGCAAAGCAGCTAAGCCTCAAGAAGTGGCGGGACCAGCGGCTTCTCTTCACGCACTGGACCACGGGCTCTTCGAAGCTGCGACTCGTCAGGCGGGACCGCCCGCAGCGGCAGCTCGAGCTGGTGGAGCTCGACCTCACGTCCGGCGCCTCGAAGACGCTGCTCACGGAAACGGTGGTCAGCGCGAACCTGGAGTCCCAGGCGCCCCGGTACGTGCGCGGCGGCGGGGACATGATCTGGTGGTCCGAGCGGGCCGGCTGGGGGCACTTCTACCTCTACGACCACAACGGGACGTACAAGCGGCCGCTCACGTCAGGCACGTGGCGCGCCGACCAGATCGCGCAGATCGACACGGTCGGCGGTGTGGTCTGGGTGAGCGGCGTGGGGCGGGAGCCGGGCGAGAACCCCTATTACCGTCACATGTACCGGGTCAACGCCGATGGCTCCGGCTTTGCGATCGTGGACGCCGGCGACTTCAATCACGCCGGCACGCTGTCGCCGACACGCAAGTACGTCGTGGACAATTTTTCTCGCGTGAACGCGCCGACAAAGTCCGTCGTGCGCGATGGGACGGGCGCGGTCGTGATGGAGCTCGAGGCGACCGACGTCTCGGGGCTGCAGGAACTGGCCTGGCGTCCGCCCGAGCCCTTCATGGTGAAGGCGGCCGATGGTGTTACCGACATCTACGGCAACATGTGGAAGCCGTTCGACTTCGATTCCACGAAGAAGTACCCGATCGTGGCGCACGTGTATCCGGGCCCGCAGACCGAGCAGGTGAACACGACGTTCAACGCCGGCGGCGTGCAGCAGCAACTCGCGCAGCTCGGGATGATCGTGATCCAGATCGGGAACCGGGGCGGCAGTCCGCTGCGCTCGAACGCCTACCAGAACTTCAGTTACTACAACCTCCGCGATTACGCGCTGGCCGACAAGAAAGCCGGCATCGAGCAACTCGCCGCGCGGCATTCGTTCATCGACATCAATCGCGTGGGCATCTACGGGCATTCCGGCGGTGGCTTCCTCACCGCCGCGGCGCTCATGCTCCCGCCGTACAACGACTTCTTCAAGGTCGGCGTGTCGTCGTCAGGCAACCATGACAACAACATCTACAACCAGAACTGGAGTGAGCAGTATCACGGGCTGAAGACGCTGACCGGGGCGGACAGCGCGCGGTTGCGTCGGGTGACCAGCGGGCGCGGACCCGCCACCGTCACGTCGGCCGACACGGGGTTCGTCGACGACTCACTGCGCTACGAGATCAAGGTGCCGACCAACATCGAACTGGCGCCGAACCTCAAGGGCCGGTTGCTGCTCGCGACGGGCGACATGGACAACAACGTGCACCCGGGCGGCACGATCCGGCTCGTGAACGCACTCATCAAGGCAAACAAGCGGTTCGATTTCATCCTGCTTCCCGGCAAGCCGCACGGATACGGCGACTACCAGCCGTATTTCAACAGGATGCTGATGGAGTACTTCGCTGAGCACTTGTTAGGCGACAATTACCGGCGGACGGCGGAGATTCGTTAGGGTGGCGAGGGTGCGAGGGTGCGAGGGTGCGAGGGTGAGAGGGTCACCCTTTCACCCTTCTACCCTTTCACCCTCGGTAAACGCATCCGACAGTGCACGTCTCGCGAACTTCCACCGCGGACAGCATCGCCAGTTGCGGCTTGAGCCGCGCCCAGATCCACTGGGCGAGGATCTCGCTCGTCGGGTTCTCGAGTCCCTGGACCTCGTTGAGGTAGTGGTGGTCGAGCACGGCGTGCAACGGCGCAAACGCCTGCTTCACGTCCGCGAAATCGATCACCCAGCCCAGCGTCGGATCGACGGGACCGGTGACGGTCACCCGCACATGGAAGGAATGCCCGTGCAACCGGGCGCACTTGTGGTCGGGTGCGACGTTAGGCAGCCGGTGGGCGGCCTCAAAGCTGAACTCCGCGAATAAATCCATCGACCGCGTTAGGACGGGGGACGGGTGACGGGGGACGGGAGAGAGCGCAGGTCAGGCCGCGGAGTGATCACCCGTCGCCCGTCTCCCGTCCCCCGTCTCATCGAATTCCCAGCATCTTGTGTGTCTGCAGGCTCAAACGCCATTGCGGATGCTCCAGGCAATACTCCATCGCGGCCCGTGTGTTGGCCTCCACGTCCGGGCCATCCATCGGTTGAAGGAAAAACTCACTGAAATCCCAGTCCGCGTACCGTTCGGGCGGAGCGCCAGCCTGAGGATAAATCAGTTTCAGCTCGTCGCCTTCCGTGAGAATCGTGCGGGCTTCGGCCTTCGGACTGACCGTCGTCCAGTCGATGCCCGCCGGCGGCATGCAGGTGCCGTTTGTCTCTACCGCGACCTCGAAACCGGCGGCGTGAAATGCGTCCACGGCGTCCCGATCCACCTGCAGGAGCGGTTCGCCGCCCGTGCACACCACGTACGGCCGGCCGCGTCCATTCCCGGGCCACGCTGCACGCACGGCGCCAGCGAGTTCGCCGGCCGTGGCGAACTTCCCGCCGTCCGGACCGACGCCGACAAACTCCGTGTCACAGAATCGGCAGACCGCGCTCGCGCGATCGTCTTCGCGCCCCGTCCACAGATTGCACCCACTGAACCGGCAGAACACCGCTGGACGGCCAGTCCGCGCTCCCTCACCCTGGAGCGTATAGAAGATCTCGCGAACCGTGTACATCAGGTGGGCGCACCGGCCACATAACGCGCTGGGTCCGTCGCGCCCGCCTCGGCGAAACCCTTCAGGCGCAGCTGGCAGGCGTCGCAATGGCCGCAGGCCGCGCCATCGGGCGCCGGGTCGTAACAGCTCGTCGTTTCCGCATAGTCCACGCCCAGCGAGATCCCCATCTCGATGATCTCTCGCTTCGTCATCCGGATGAGCGGCGCGTGGATGAGGAGTCGCTGCCCTGCCACCGCGGCTGCCGTGGCCAGGTTCGCCATCCGCTCGAACGACTCGATGTATTCGGGCCGGCAATCCGGGTAACCGGAGTAGTCCAGCGTATTCACACCGATGAAAATGTCGGTGGCGCCTAACACCTCGGCCCAGGCCATCGCGTAGGCGAGGAAAATCGTGTTCCGGCCCGGGACATAGGTGACGGGGACGTCCCCCTGGTCCAACGGCCGGTCCTTTGGAATCACGCCACCGCCCGTCAGCGCCGAACCACCAAACGTCTTGAGGTCGATGTCCAGCACCACGTGCTTGAGCGCACCGTACCGCTCAGCGGCGCGCGAAGCGGCCTTGACCTCGAGTTCATGGCGTTGCCCATACCGGAACGACAACGCGTGCACGAGAAACCCCTGCTTCACCGCCAGGGCGAGCAGCGTGGTGGAGTCGACGCCGCCGCTCAGGAGAAGGACGGCGGGGCGGGCGGGTTCGGGGGCAGTGG
>CAZSNV010000308.1:0-5681 GCA_964608035.1 uncultured Gemmatimonadaceae bacterium
AGCAAACGTTGATATTCCCAACGAGCCCTAACGACAGCATTCTCGTCGTACTTCTCGCTGGGAGCGATCTATGTTGTTCTCCGGAATCGACCTGCACAAGCGTTCGATCGCGATCCATACATTAGATGCCGACGGTGCGGTGGTGCGGACGGCCAATCTTCCCGCCCAGCGCCGCGCGCTCACGGCGTACTTTGGCACCCTGCCCGGCCCGCACCGCGCGGTGGTCGAGTGTACCGGCATGTGGTACTGGGTCCGCGACCTGCTCGTATCGCAAGGGATTGATCTCCGGCTCGGCCATGCCAAATATCTCAAAGCCATCAGCTACGCGAAGGTGAAAACCGATGCCGTCGACGCGGCCACGCTCGCGCAGCTCCTTCGCGTCGATCTGATCCCCGAGGCGCACATGATCAGTCCCGCGCTCCGGGAGACCCGCGACGTACTTCGCACCCGCTTGGTCCTGGTGAGTCGCACGCTTCGGTGTCAACGCAGTATCGGAGCGCTCCTCGAGAAGTACAACGTCGCGACGCCGGCAGAGCTGCCGGAGCTCCCGCGCCTCGAGGCTGCGCTCCACGCCGAGCAACACACGCTGCTGAAGACCCAGGTTCGCCGCTTGGAGCAGCAGCTCCGCGCCCGCGTGCTCCCGACGCCCGACGCGCAACGACTCGTCTGGATCCCGGGGATCGGGGCGCTGGTGGCGTACACGCTGCTGCTGGAGATCGACGATATCACGCGGTTCCCCAGCGTACGCCAGTTTCACTCCTATTGCCGGCTGGTGCCGGGCGCGGCCGATTCCGCGGCGACGCGACGGCACAAGCGGTCCCGCGACGGGAATCGCTATCTCAAGCTCGCGTTTCACCATGCCGCGGTACGGGCCGCGCAGTACTGCCCCGAGATCCAGGCCGAGTATCGCCGGCTCATTCGCCGCAAAGGCAAAGCGATCGCGCGCGCGCTCATCGCCAAGGAACTCGCTGCCATTGTCTATCACGTGCTCACCAAACAGGAGGCGTTCAATGGACGGTTTCGTGGACTCCAGCTGACCCGCACCAAACCCCGGCGGTGGCCCCGCCTGGCAAGCCCGCCCGCCTAACTGGCGCCTTGAGCGTCCGAACGTTGATTGGGAAGCCAGGCGGCATGTCGGCCGTGAGCATCTGAGCCTGCGGGCTCGAAGGAGTGTGTGACTGCCACCGTTGGTGGACGGTCGAACGATGCGCCAACCGACGTCCAGCCGAGTACGACGTGATCTAAGAAGTGAGCACCCTGCGGGCGCTCAGGTGGAACAGCTTTGCCTCTTGACAAACAACTCGTTAGGAGTGTGTGACTGCCACCGTTGGTGGACGGTCGAACGATGCGCCAACCGACGTCCAGCCGAGTACGACGTGATCTAAGAAGTGAGCACCCTGCGGGCGCTCAGGTGGAACAGCTTTGCCTCTTGACAAACAACTCGTTAGGAGTGTTAGGCGACACGGCGACGATCGCTCGGCTTGGCAGCCGTTTTGAGACGCGCGAGCCACCCGAGGGCGATAACGACCAATTGGGTTGCGAGTAGCGCCGGGAATCGGTCGATCACAAGCCAGCCGAGTTCGAGCACACCAGTAATGGTAGCTAGGTAGACCAGCAACCGAGCTGACGGTGGTGCGGTCGTCCGTCGCCAGGACTCAAGACCGATCGCCGGGAGCGCCAGCGGCGCAAGGAAGATGAGCCATAGGGGGACATACACTCCGAGTCCTCCGCAGCCGCCGGAATACTTCGCGTCTGCGAGGCAGAACACGGAGACGTTAAGCCACACCGCCATCGCGACGATGCCGACATACGCACCCACGAACCACGCTATTTGGCGCCAAGTCATCTCGGTTGTGTCGCCTAACGTGGACTTCACCGGCTCGCCGAAGGCGAGTCCGGTGCAAGACAGGGTGAGGCGTCGTTTTCATTGGGTTGCGGATAGCGACGCTTCGTCTCTGCTACCGATCGGGCTACCAGCGTCTTTAGAGCCCTCAGATCGACATTGGCTAGGCGCCTGATGTAGACACATACCTTCCCAGTCTTGTGCTTTCCCAGCGTGGCCAATAAAACGTCACGACCTTCGAAGCCCGTCGCGATGTAAACTACCAACTCACTTCCCCGCACCGCAAACCCAGCGAGAGCGGAATCGCCTTCGTGGCCGCTTGCGTACTTGTAATGGTAGCTCCCGAATCCGACGATGCTTGGCCCCCACATCCTTGGTTCTTGCTTGGTAGCTCTTCGCATAAGAGCAACCAGAGTCTGGGCGTCATTCCGTTGCTCCTCGTTCGCGATGACAGCAATGTGACTATCGGCGCTGACTTCTGTGGGTTTGGTCTTGGGCTTTGACACATGCGCCTCCAAACAGTTTCTTTTCGACGCCTAACGGAGATTGGACCGTTCCGGACTAAAGGATTTAGGCGGACCGGCGCGAAAGCGTTTACACCGGTCCTGCATAACGCCGAGCATCAGCTGCGGGCGAATCACATAGAATGCGCGGGCGACGCCCGCGCAACTCAGTCATCGCCCGTCTGCTGCATGCAACGTTAGAAGGCGGCCCGTGATAGGCGCGCTTCTGTCAACACGAAACGGGGAGTGCGGAATCTCAATCCCACTCCAAAGTGGGGCGTCGCGGAATCGAAATGAGTGGAAGCGATCACCTCAGCTTACTTCTTGGCAGGTGGAGCAGGCGGCGGAGGTACGTCGTCGCTGAAGGCGATCGCGGCCACCAGCCACTGGTCGCCGACCTTCTTCCAGACTGCCAGGTACTTGCCCAGCGTCGGCGTTTTGCTTCCCGCCATGGTCAACCGGTTGATCCCGTATTCCCAGGCGAGATCGCCGCTGGTAGCCACCTCGAGCGCCGTGCGCGTGCTGCCCATATCCGCAACCATGGGAAAGAACATGCCGTAGAGCTTGCCCATCTCGGTTCGGCCCTTGACGGCGGGCATGTTCGCCGGCTCCACGACGACATCCTCGGCGTAGAACGCAACCGCGCGCGCGCTGTCCTTCGCTGACTCGGCGGCGACCAGGGAATCGCCACGAGCAGCCAACATCTGTTTGATGGCGCCAACGTCGACGGGCGGATTGGCGGGCGCCGGGGAGCACCCGGCCGATAGGAGGAAGAGCGCTGGAATGACTGCGGTGGTACTGATCGAGGGCCCGTGACGGCGGGTAACGCGGAGGCGTGGGGACACTGGAGGCTCGAGGTGGCGGTGAGGAGATGGTGGAAAGGGGAGGATCATCATAGGGAAGACCGGGAAATCCATCAAGGCGTGGTCATCTGGAGGACTGATGACACGTGTCGTTGAGCCGACCCAGACGCCACGCGCAGTTCAACCAAGAAGGGTCTTGTGTGCACCAAAGCGTCCGCCCCGTTGCGCGCTCGCCGGCCTTCTAACTTGTTTTTAGGCCGCGGCGCTCGAAGCGTTGGAAAGCTAACCGCACACAACATTCTGGTGACGACGTCCGCCCGCGGTGGACGTATGCTCGGCGCTCGGTGCTCACATCGACTGCGACCGATGTTTGGAGAGATACGACACGTTTGGTGTGGACACCGTAGCGAGGTGACCGTGCACTGACGCCGAGCCCGCGAGATGCACGGATCACTCGCCAAAACGCCGTTTCAGTTTCCCGCAAGACGGGCAGGCTACCGCGCTCGGCAGTTCGCCGCGAGGTCCGCCGTACAACTCTCCCACGTCACCGCGTAACGCTGCAGATACTGCAAACCGTCGCTATCGATTCGGAGCGCGTACAACCCGCGCACGCCCAGTGCGATTGGCCGCACATCGCGCGGAAGCGTCACTCTGCTCGTCAAGACACCACGCTCGTCGAATACGTTCGCCACCGGTACATGGTCGTCGGGCGCACGCTGCCCAAACACCCACGTGTCGCCGTTCGGTGCGGCGAACACACTGTTGGCCGCACCGAACGGCGATTTCACCTCGGGCCATGAATCCGATTTTGGAAGCGATGACAGCGGAATGCTCTGACCGGTCACGCTGATCATCGTGGCGCCCGCGCGCGACTCGCGCCACTCGCGTTTCTCCGCTTCGGTCACGCGCACGGGTGTGTAACGCACCGGTGCGCCGCGCGTCATGCGTCCGTCCGCGGCGATGACGTCGAGATGGTAGTCCGCGACGCGCACGACGACGACGCGGCCATCGGGAAACACGACCCACGCATCGCTGCTCTCGAACGGCCGCGCCGCGTTGATCCTGAACGCAACGCCCCCGCCACGCGCGCTGGAGAACTCCGACGCATTCGGCGGATTCCGCAGGAACGCGACCGTGTCGGCTTGCGCTGACGTGACATGCTGGCGCAACACGGGAAACGTGTCGACGGCTATCGGACCCTGCGCGGTCATCACGATCGGAAAGCCGGCGTAATACATTCGGCCGAGTGCATCTGTGTGCGTCGCGTTGAGCACACTCGCGCCGCCAGCGCCGCCGACGGAAAACGCGCGGCCACCCTGTCCCGCGTCACTGCCTAGCCCGCCGCTTCGTCCGCCGCGACCAGCGTCATTCGCATCCCCTCCGCGCGCGCCGCGCTGCGACGCCGCCTCGGCGTAAGGCGAAATCGTCCTCACCGGAATCCCCTCAGGGCTGACAATCAGAAACCGCGCGTTCGGCAGGTCATATATGTACGACGTATCGCCGGGCATTCGCAGAACGCGCATCGCGCGACCCCATTCGCGCGGGCCGGCGCCCTCGTGTCCAATCGGCGTCGCAGTCCCGCGCGCCAGGTCGATGATCTGCAGCGTTTTCTCGCGCGAGTCGGCCGCGATCACTCGGCCGCTGCGCAGCTCGAGCATCGAAGCGAGTCCGGAGAACGGCTCGCTGTACTCCACATCTGGCTTGCTCAGCGCGCGCGTCGGAACCTGCTGCGGCGCCGAGGGCGCGACTGCCAGTCCCGCGGCGACAAGAGTGAAATGGATTCGCATTGTTAGCGTCGTTCGTTCTTCAGATCAGTCATCCGTCCGCTTGTATTTAGTTGCTGGCCAGCGGATAAGGGTTGCTCGGTCTCGCAATTAGCCCCGCGCCGCCTGTTCGACGAGCGCATTGATCGTCTCCCTCGGCACCGCCTGCATGCCAAGTTGATCTCGTTGAAGAATAATTGCACCAACGACGCCGAGCATGGCTAGCCCAGATACGAACGCATTGAACGCCCTGAACGCATCGCCGAATTGGCCTGCTTTTTCAGCATTCGCTGTTTGAACATAGAGCGCGTAGGCTACCCAGACCGCGCCGTAGCCGAGGACGATCAACCCGACGATTCGCGGCGCCAGTCAAGCGGCCGGTGGTGGTTTCGTCATGAACCACCCCTTGGTGCGGCATAACGCCATCTTCTGCTGCGAGCGGTCACATCGTCGCGAGCGTAGCGAGCTTCCGCAAGCCGCTCGGCAGCAGCAAGCACCGTTAGGCCGCGGCGCGACATGCGCTGGAACGGTATTTCGCGCGACGTTCTGGTGACGTCGTCCGTCGCGTTACCTCCCCCGATGATCGCGTTCATTTCACGACACTAAATACAGCTCCATGCGCGAAAGCCGGACCGGTCTTGCCATGAGGCCACTCATCACGGTCAAATCGGATTCCGGGAATCCCGGACCCGGTGGCTGGAAGATCGTCCGCACGCCGGAGCTTTCCGGTCTCCGGATCCATGTCGATCAGGTAAACGCCACCGGCCAG
>CAZSNV010000309.1:0-5653 GCA_964608035.1 uncultured Gemmatimonadaceae bacterium
GGGGTCGAAAAAGAGCACGTCCAGGCGCTCGTCACCTGTGCGCACAGCGATGGACGCCCGGTCCGCGGCGGTTGTCCCGCCGATACCGGCCCTGACGCCTAACGCCGACGTCCCGGCGCTGGATGGCACAAAGGTAAGCGTCACGTTCGCCGTGGCAGTATCGGACGTGACGTCCACGCTCTTCCGATCGAGAATGACTCCGCCCCGTTGCAGTTCCACCTCGACTCGTTGACCGGCGGCACCGGCAGCGCTCACGCGCACCTCAACAGGAACTCGTGCGTTCAGCGACGACCTCGAGGGCGCTTTCAGCGCTGTGATGCGCACTGAAGGAGTCCGCCGCACCGGGAGGACGGCGATGAGTGGTGTCCCCGGCGGAAGTACGTCGTCAGGCAATGCGTCGCCGATCAGTACCACGCCCGCGGCCGATCCAACCCATCCGCGAACGACAGTGAAGTCGCGGGACAGTTCACGCACGACGCGGTTCGACAACTCCTCGTCCCTCGACGGATCGCTCGAAATGATCGCGACCAGCGACCGGGAAGACCGGGCGGACGTGATCGCCGGATCCGCGACGGCGAGGAGGGCAATCGCAAACGCCGCGATGCGCGATGCGGTCATCATGGGCGCCGCGCCTCACGTCTCAAGGCGTCTCGCAACGCACCCTCGAGCAGGCCCGTCTCGATCGTCGCCTGACTTCGCGGAGCGACCGGCAATGACGATGCGAGGAGTGATGACAGCTCCTGCACAAGGCTGTCGATTCGCGTTCGCACGCCGGGCCCTGGCCTGGCGCGTGCCTGCGCGGCGAGTTGCTGCACGCGCGTGACGAGGTTCCTCAGCGTGTCGGAGCTTGCGTCGGCACGCAACAGGGCCACGGCCGCGGCGGTCGCTCGATCAGCACTGGCCTGGCTGGAATCGTCGGATGCCAGCGCGGCAACGTCGGCCAGCAACCGACGGAGCGCCAACGTCCTCGTGTCCGGTAGAGCCGCTGCGACCGGTCCGGACAAGCCCGCCGTCAGACTCAACGAGCCACTCAACCGCCGCTCGAGATCGATACGCTCACGCTGGGTCAGCGCGCGCAGTATGAAACGCGATCGTGCGAACGCGCGCATCAGGTTGTCCAGCGCCATACGCTCGTCGCGGAGGGCCTGGTCGAGATTCGCTTCCGTCAGCGCCGTCGATGCCCGGCTCATCGAACGGATCGCGCGCATCATGTCCACGCGACCCTGATTCTGGAGACGACCGGCCAGGAGATCGCCCTCGCTCTCGGCTTCGGCAACTTCATTGACGTCGAGCGTGCCGGCAGTCTCTCCGGCGAGATCCTCCAATTCCCCACCCATCATGAACACGAACTCGGCGCGGACCTGCCGCTGCTCAGCCGCGAGCAGGCGGGCATCGCCGGTCACGGAGTCGGCCGGCATCGCTGCGCGTCGCGCGATGAGCCGTTCGGTCTTGAGGATGACCATCTGCTGACTCACCGCATAACGATCACGCTGGTCGTCGGCGGCGAAGCCTTCCGCGGCAATGGCGCCGGGCGTGACGACTTCCAGGACGTAACTCTCCGATTCCACCGGCGCCGCACCGGGCCGCCGGTCGGTCGCGACCGCGCGATAGACAACCAGGTCGCCAGGCGCGAGGCCGAGCTGGTCAAGCCACCAGCTTCCGCGAGCGATCCAGGATCGCGGGCTGGCGGCCGTCACGGTTACCGGAACGTCGCGTTCCGTGAAGGTGAACCGCTCGCCACTGCCTGACACCGCCGTGTAGCGAAGTCGCACGGACGCGAGCGCGAGATCATCGTCGGCGTTCACGGTCACGGGGATCGTGTCGGGTACCTTGGTGAATAACAGGTCACGGCCGGGAGAGGCCAGCGTCACGCGTGGCGGACGATCTGGAGTGACGACCAGGCCCACCAGCTGCCTCGCGCCGGGCGCTCCCGTCGAATCACGCGGTTCGATCGCGAGAAACCCGTCCGACTCGGCCGTCATCACGGTGAAGAACGATTCGTCGCGACGCTCCATGGCTCTTGAGCCGTCGAGCGTTTCGAGAGTGACCGATGACGCGGTCGCCTCGACCTTGATTTCAATCCGGCTCGCGACGAGCGCTTCGATGCGCGACGGGTTGATTGCCGTCGTTCTCTGCATTCCCGAGTACGCCGGAGGAATCACCGTGACCTCCAACCGGCGAACCGCGGGCACTCCCGGCCGGACGAGCGCTCGCTCGACGACGCCTGCGACCTCCATCGGCCGCAGCATGCTCGCCGTGAGTACGAGAATGCCGATGGCGAGTGCCGATCCTGCCTTGTGCATGGGAAAGAGCCGCGCCGGTGCGATCGCGTCGGCGAGCCGCGTGGCGCGCACCATGACAACGTCGCGGACATAGTCCCTGTCACCGTCGAGCAGCTCGGCGGCGGTGACGATCAGGTTCCGGCCATCCGCCGTCCGGCGTTCAAGCCGACCGGCAATGTGCGACAGCGACCGCCACCAACCGAAGCGCCATTGATCGCCTAACGCGGCGCGACCAAGCGTCGCAAGGAGTATTGTGGCCGCGAGTCCGGCCGCGGAGGGGCCTGTCGAGGGCCGAAAGCCGGCCAGAACGAGCACCGCCGCCAACCCGCATCCGGCAGCAGCGCCCTCCATGAGGCGAAGTACGACCAACCGCCGCCTGACGCGGCCGAGGTAGCGCGTTAGCGCAGCCGCTTCAGGCCACTCGCTCACGCGGCACCTCGGTTGTCGTGGACAGCGCCTTACGGGGCGAACGTCGCCGGAGCAATTCCTCTACGAAGAGCAGGACGATGGCGACGACCCAGAACCATCGTCCGTCGGGCGACGTCTCGTCCGGTGCCCGCGGGGCAATCCCGGTCGGCTGCCGTTCCCATCGCCGGAGCGTCTCGTCAGGCACGAACTGTGGTTCCAGTTCCTGCATTGCCGGAACCGGACCGAGGGCGGAAACCGTCGCGGCGAGCAATGCCGTCGCGGCAAAGCTTCCCGGCTCGACACACGCGAACACCAGAACCTCATGCGCCGCGCCCGGCGGGCTCCTGACCATGGTGGCGACCACATCGCCGCGCATGGTACGCGCGATGATGACACCACTTGCGTCGCACGCCGGTGTCACGATTGCTGCTTCGGCGGCAGCAGCGAGCACCTTGTCGCGCCGTAGAGCGATGAGCAGGTCGCCGTGCCAGATGCTGTCGAGGGGGACGGCCCTGTCGGCGAATTCACGTCGTGCGCTGTATCGCGGAAAGATCACCGCCACGCGACGACTCGACGCGCGCATCGGATGGGTCGTCGCCCGGACTGCCGCTAAAGATGCTCGCAACGCGCCTGTATCGTCGGCGCCGCCCAGGACGACGATCGAGAGCGTCGTGTCCAGCAGTGGAGTGGACCACGTCGCGGTTGTGTGATTCGCTTGTGCATCGAGCATGACAGCCGCAGGGTCACCAAACACCGCGCGAGTTTCCGGAGGCGCGCCCGAAACCGGGACCGGCACGTGTTCGAACCTGATGCCGATGCCGGGAGCGACTGACGCGAGGTTTCCCTCGGCCACCGAGCCCGCCTGAAAGTCCGAGATGATGACCAGCTCCCGCAGGCCGGAACGTCCAGCCAGCCAGGAGGCGGCTCCGGCCACGTTAGGTCCGGGTCGATCCGTCTCGATAGCCATCCCGTCGCGCGACGAGTCCAGCATCTGCTGGCTGCGAAGACGAGCGCGCTGGAGCGCGGACGATCCGTCGCTCGTCAGGCGAAGCATGCTGGTCCCGGTATCCACGATGATGGCACGAACGGGGACCCGGGCCGCACGTGATCGCGCCGCATTGGACCACCGCGGCTGGGCAAGCCCCAGCACCGCGGCGAATATCACGGCGCACCGCAGCACGAGGAGGAGCACATCGCTCGGCCGGCTTCGCGTCGCCGGTGTGGGATGTGCTTCCCTGAGTAATCGTAAGGTCGGGAATCGCTGTCGCCGGGCCTCGCGGCGACCAAACAGGTGAACGAGGATGGGCACCGCCAGACCGAGCAGTCCGATGAACGCCACGGGATTGAGCCACCTCATCTCGAGTCCCGAGTTCCTGCGTGATGCCCGCCCGGCTTCGCGCCTCGCCGCATCAGAAAGTCCCGCAGCGCGCGGCCCGGCGGCGAGTCCGTTCTCATCAGCGCGTAGTCCACATGATCGCGGAGCGCATTGTCACGCGAACGCGACAGAAAGTCCCGGAATGCCGAGCGATACTCCCCTGCGACGGCGCTGGCGTCGAGCAGGCGCCGCTCGCCAGTCTCGAGATCCTCGAACTCGAAGTCACCGGCGTATGGGAAGGCCGACTCGTCAGGCGCGACGACCTGCAGCATGGCTACGTCGTGTCCATGACTGGCGACGCGCCGCAGCTCCCTATGCGTTTCCTCCTCGGCGTCCTGGAAGTCCGAGAGCACAATCACGACGCCGCGGCGTTTCAACAGCTCCGCCCCACGCGCGATGCCCTTCGCTGGAGACCACGTTCCGGAGGGTTCCAAACGGTCGATGATCGCGAAGAGAGTCTGCAGGTGCGGGCGGCCACCTCGCGCGGGTAGATACGTCATGCCGCTGCCTGTCATGGCCAGCAGGCCGACGGCATCACCCTGCGCGACGACGAGGTGCGCCAGCGAAGCAGCCAACACGACCGCATAACGCCACTTCGAGGCGCCGGATTCCGGAAATGCCATCGAGGCGCTGCTATCGAGCACCAGCATCACCGACATGCTCGTCGTTTCACGAAACTGGCGAGTGTAGAGCCGGTCCGTCCTCGCCAGCAGTTTCCAGTCGAGGTACTTCAGGTCATCACCGACGCGGTACGGCCGATGCTGCTGGAACTCGGAGCTGTATCCGTGAAACGGACTGCGATGCGATCCGGCCCGAACACCCTCGACGACCAGCCTGGCCGCAAGTTCGAGGTCGTCGATCGCGGTGACGACGTCGGCGGACAACACGGAGGTCATCGCCTCACGGACGGACGGCGTCGAGCAACCGCGCGACCACCTGGTCCGGATCGATCCGATCGGCCTCAGCCTGATAGTTCACCAGCACGCGGTGGCGCAGCACCGGCAGCGCGACGGCGGTCACGTCCTCGAGCGAGGGGGCGGGCCGGCCATCCAATAGAGCCGTGGCTTTGGCGCCGAGCAGCAGGGCCTGGCCGGCGCGCGGACCCGCGCCCCACCGCACCCAGTCGCGCACCGCTTGCGTGGCCGATGGATCGCCCGGCCTGGTGGCTCTCGTCAGGCGCAGCGCATAGTCCACCACATTCGACGCTGCCGGCAGGTTGCGCACAAGCATGCGAGCCGATTCGAGTTCAGCGCCTGACGCGGCGACGCGCGCGACCCGCTCGGCGCCGGTCGTGGTCTCGGCGATGATGCGTCGTTCGTCGTCCGAGGTTGGATAGCCGATGACCACGTTGAACAGGAAACGATCGAGCTGTGCTTCGGGGAGCGGGTGCGTTCCCTCCTGCTCGATCGGATTCTCCGTCGCCAGAACGAACAGCGGCCTCTCCAGTTCATGCCGCACGCCACCAACCGTGACCTGGTACTCCTGCATCGCCTCGAGCAGAGCCGCCTGCGTCCGAGGCGGCGTGCGATTGATCTCGTCGGCGAGAATGATGTTCGCGAACACCGGACCCGGAATGAACCGGATGCTG
>CAZSNV010000310.1:0-5600 GCA_964608035.1 uncultured Gemmatimonadaceae bacterium
CCAGCGCCGATGCGGCGGCACCACGGGCCGCCTCCCATGCGCGCTCGTCGTCCGCCGCTACCTCCGCGAGCGCACGCACACCGGCGGGTCCGTGGTCGTCGCCGTCGAGCTCAATGTGGCGCGCGACGTAGTAGGTGAATCGCGACGCCCGCTGCGACTCGATCCACTGCGGCACGATCCGGGAGAACATCTCCGGGATCAGATCCTCACGGCCAAACAGTAACGACGACAGCACTTCGAGGGTGGTCCCGTGCTCGACCGTATACAGGGTCTGGCCGACGAACGTACGCGCGGCTGGCGGCGCCCACGCGGCAAGGCTGGCCTCGAGGCCGCTGCCCTCGCGCAGCAATGCCAGAAACCGGAGCGCCTCCGTGGTTGAAGCGCCAACCTCCTCCATGCCCCGCAAGTAGAGCTCGAAGTGACTCGCCGCGGCGCCATCGGGATCGAGATCGGTCTCCTCTGCGAGGATGAGGCTATTGATGAATCGCGCAAGTGCGGGGCGTGCAGGTGGCAACCAGAGCACGTCCAACGAGGTCAGGTCTCGCTGCAGCCGCTTCGCCAGGCACATGAAATCCCATACAGCGAACACGTGGTAGCGCATGAAACAGCGCAGACGTGGGAGCGTGTTCACGCTGGCATAAATCGGGTGATTCAGGAGTTGGTCTCGCAACGGGGCAATCGCCGCGCGCAGGGTGTCGACGCCCGCCGGAGCGGCGCGGCATGATCCATCGAAGACGTCGCGGAGTGGCGGCATGAATGTTCTGTCGTCGAATCCATGTTATGCCATCTGCAGATGGGCTAATAAATGTGGAGGTTATTCCGAACGCTCCTGAGCCGCGCACGCGCGACGCGCTCACCGCACAGAACGCGTCACCGTCTTGAAGTCGAAGAACCCACTCTCCGCGGCGTCTTTGTTTCTTGTTCACCGTGAAATCAGAGTGGCGACATCTTCGCCTTTAACGCACTACTACCTTGGCTTCTCTGTCGATTGCGGGGCGACCCAGGCGTGTCCGCAACCTACTGCATTGGAAATAGACCCACGCTTTCGTTTTGACTGCTGCGTTTGCCTGCTTGGCGTGGCACTTCGGGCACGGGAGATTGACTCGGGATCCCGGCGGCGAACTCACCTGCAACCTCACGCCAGAGATCCGCAGTCGTGGCGCTCGGATTCCTCAGGCATCTTTCGACGGCGGAGAACACATCCCGACTGGCATCGTCACCGTGAACGTCGCGCCTTCTCCTGGCGCCGCGTCGACGTGGATGGACGCGCCGATTGCCGCAGCGCAATCGCGCACGATTGATAGCCCAAGGCCGAGGCCCTCGACTCCAAGCTCCGTATCGCGATCGGCATGCGCCCGGACAAATGGTGTGAACACCTGTTGCACCTGTTCCGCCGTCATACCGAGACCGTTATCGCGGACTCGAAATGTGCATGCCGAATTATTCACCTGCACAAGCGAGACTTCGACAAATCGATGTGGTTTCTCGGGATCAGAGTATTTGATAGCGTTCGACAAGAGATTCGAGAGCATCAACTCCAGGCGGCCTACATCAACCGTCACGTGCGGCAGGTCGGGCGCGATCACGACGTCCACATTACGATCGCGCGATGTCTCACGCAGCTGCCGCGCTGCCTCCTGTGCGACGGTGCTCACTGAAACGCGCTGAACGCCTGGCTTCGTATCGTCTGGGATGTTGAGCCCTGTGACCTTCGTGATCGTTGCCACCAAGTCGACCAGGCGAGTAATGTTTCGCTCGACTGCGGCGACCACGCGCCGCCGACGCTCGGCATCGGTGTCCCCTTCGGTCTGGCGGAGGAGGGCGCCGGCGGTCTGCAATGCGCCCAGCGGCTGCCGGAGCTCGTGGCTGACCATCTGGTTGAACCGCTCGAGCCGTTGGGTCTGATCGTCGATTGTGGCCGTATAACGTTCTACGAACGTATCAACCGTGGTCTGCGTGAGGAGCGCGACCGCTTGGTTGATCCTCCGTACACAACGGAGAACCTCATCCAGGGGTGGATCCAGCCCGAGCTGCTGCGCTTGCTCACCAACGAACGTCTCCAAGATGTTTCGGAGTAGCTCGTACTCACGAAGCAGCTGGTGCACGGAGGCGTGCTGCTCGTGCCGCAGTTCACCGAGCTCGCGTGCCTTCGCCACCACAAAGGAGTTGGCGGCGACCTCGTGTTCTTCGGCGGAAATACATTTGGCGACCTCGTGGATCAGATTCGGGATGTGATCCAGGAGGTCTTCTGTCGGAAATACATCTTTGGGCGGAACCGGAATCAGCGCCGTAAGGCGGTCGAGCCACCGGGCGGCGAGAACGTGACGGTCGGACTCAATCCTCGCAGCTATGGCCGCGGCGAAGGTTTCGTGTGTGGTGGAGGCCATGATCGGACTCTCCTCCTGACGAATGCAGGATGACGGGATGAAAGAATGCCCATGGTAGCACTCGTGATCGATCCCTCCGTCGTGCTTGCTCAGCGATATGGTGGGTCAGTTTGACCTGTCCATGAGTCGCCGAACTGTTGCGCGCACTTCGTCCAATTCCGCTTGAAGCTGGGCCATCCGCGTCATCTGCACATCCAGCTCATGATGAATGTGATCGATCTTGTCGTGGACAGCGGTGAGCGCGTTCAGGTGATTATCCGGTCCCACTGGTCCCGCTTTGCCTCGCGCGCCGTCAGCTCCTGAAGCACCGGTTGCGCCCTTTGCTCCCGCTGGGCCGATTTTGCCTCTCGCTCCTGCCACGCCCTGCTTACCAGTAAGTCCGGGCAGCCCTGGGATGCCACGTTCACCGCGATGGCCTTGCTTTTTAGACATCAGTCTCCATCCTGGCACGAACGAGGCGCCGCGCAAGTCAGCGATTTTCAAACTGACCCACTACGCTCAGCGATATCGATTGGCTTATGGTCGAGCCCGATAACCGATCGGCAGGGGATCGTGGAGGCACACGGCGGTCGTATCTGGGTGGATAGCGCGCCCGGTCGAAAGAAGTTTTACTTCCACCGTGCCGGCGGCGGAAGCGTAATAGAAACGGAGCTCTGCCCCCCGTCGCCGGGTCCATCGTTCCATCCTCATTCTCGGTACGACGGTTGCTCTCATGAGTATCGGCTTGGATCGTGGAGGAGGTTCCCAGCGGGATGAGGTTGCCTGATGCTCAGTCACAGCACGAGAGTGACAGGCGTTACGCCGGACCTGAACGGCGAACGGATGACTGCTCGTCTGGAATGGTCACCCCGGTGCGCTTGACGCGAAAATACGCTCAGGCGATTGACGGAGTTGACCTGGCACACACGGCGTCGGCGACCGGTTGCCGCTGTCTCCGCGTGAAGCGCGCCTGCTGGTCGCCGAGGGGTGGGCAGAGCCGGAGCGTATACGAACCTCTGACCTGGTCCGAGCCAGCGACTCAGATGAGCACCGCGAGAAGAGCTGCCGCTGACCCTGCGTTTCTATCGGTTCGGGTCGTGCGGTTCCGAGCTTCGATGTTGAGCAATCCACTGATCACTCACCGAGCCTGCGTCAGCCGCATGATGGCGCCCGCGCCACTTCATTACGCCCACGACAATCGCGACCACCACACTGGGGACTAACAGCCAAAGCGCCGCGGGCATATGTTTCCTGGGATCCGGAGCAACGACCGTCACGCACGCGGCCGATCGCGAGGTCGTCAGTCGGTCGCGGCCTCGTTGTAATACCGTCGAACCACCGTAATCAGCCGCTCGAAATCGATAGGTTTCGGAATAACGTCCACCGCCCCCGACGCGTCAGCGCGGCGCTCGCAGTCGTTCAGGGCACTGATGACCACGACAGGGACACCCGCGAGATGGGCGTCCGGGAGCCGTTGCTGTTCCTGCCGGAAACGCCACCCGTCCATTACTGGCATCGACAGGTCCAGCAGGATCACGGCGGGTCGATGGTCGCGCAATGCGGTGAGCCCCTGTAGACCGTTCTCTGCAGTGACCACGGGGAGACCCTCGAACCTCAGGTACTCCACGACCACTGGCGCGTGTCCCGATTGTCTTCGACGACGAGGACCGGGCGTGGGGTCATTTCGCGCTTAGCGCACCTCACGCGATCACTATTTGTCGCATTGCGAAGTCATCGGTGAGGCTAATGATACTGCTGTGGCACTCGACTTGAACAATGCGGACTCGTGGACCGGTTGAGCCGCATGTCATTATGCGTGACGTAACTCGTAATTCATGCCAAGATGTAACAGGTGATCGTCAGCTACCGAGACAAGCGATCGGCTGATTTCGCTGCCGGGAAGCGGGTCAAGGCGCTGTCTGGTATTGAACGACCCGCGCGGCTCAAGCTGGACCGGGTCGAGGCCGCACATACGCTGAAGGATCTGGCCGCAATGCCGGGCAACCGCTTCGAGGCCTTGAAGGGCGACCGAAAGGGCCAGCACAGCATTCGGATCAACGACCAATGGCGGATCTGCTTTGAGTGGCCGGAGAAATCACCGGGACCGACGAACGTAGAGATTGTGGATTACCACTAGGGAGAACGCATGGCACGCATCGCAATTCACCCAGGCGAGCACCTGGCCGAAGAACTTGACGCCCTGAACATGAGTGCGGCGGAACTCGCGCGGCAGCTGAAAGTGCCCACGAATCGCGTGACGGAGATTCTGAACGGCCAGCGCGCCATTACGGGGGACACAGCGCTGCGCCTGGCGCATTTCTTCGGAACGAGCCCCGAGTTCTGGCTCAACCTTCAGAGCTTGTATGAACTGCGCTTGGCCGAGGCCAAAACCGGGAAGGCCATCAAGAAACTGCCGACCCTGAAACATCTGGAGGAGTCCCACGCCTGAGTGATTCTCATCACGGGTTCAAGCGAACGACCACGGCGATAACCCGGGATTCGCGCGCGCACGTAGCCTCTGAGTCGCTCGCCCACGGTCTTGGCGAAATGCAGATAGTGAAATTAGGGAGTTGAGGATTTGGTGGTCGGGGCGACTGCGACCTTCCGGCCCCGAACGGGATGCTCACTGATGTCGCGCCAACCCTGAGACGCCCGGACCTTCTCTGAGACCTCTGGCGATTTCTGGACACTTCCAGAGACTGCGCCGCGTCGCAAAACGCAAAAACGCGCCCACCAAGCACCGCTCCTCGATCTTTTTGGGGAGGATAGTCAGCTTATCAATGTTTATGCGGGTGAACTCGAGGTGCGCCCACCAGGTGCGCCCACCACCGGGGCCAGTTCGGGGTCGCACTCGGCCGTGGGTAAACGCTAGCGACTACTCGGGAGTGAACAGAAAACGGCTCGCCCAAACCAGCACGGCCATGAGCGCCCGTAGGCACGATATGGAATGGCGGTGTCCTCCCATTGGGGCATTCTGCCGCCTGCGCTCAACACCAACCATTCACCGCTTGCTGACGTCCGGAAACGAGAGAGCGTAGCCGTTCCGATTCATGCGGCCCGTAGCGCACGCGGAGATTCGTGACCCTGGACTTGTCGTTCGTTTGCCCGACCTGTGGCAAATCAAGAGTTCAAAGCTTGTACGGACGAGCCAGTCTGAGCGGGGTTGGCGCTTAGACCACCCGTTCGGAACTGCTTCCGCTCCCACTGCGTAGCAATTAAGCTGGTACCTGCGGT
>CAZSNV010000311.1:0-5594 GCA_964608035.1 uncultured Gemmatimonadaceae bacterium
GCCGCTCGACGTAAAACGGCAGCACCGGCAGCGTGATGCCGAAGCCGATCATCACCACAAAGAGACAGGCGAACAACACGAACGAGTGTCTCTTCATTGGGTCACGAACCGATCGCCGTCCCTGCGTGTGCCGCGCTTTCGGTCCACGTATAGTGCTCGTAAGCGCCGCTCCAGTAGAGCCCAAACGACGCCCCGAACAGGAATTCCTCGAACGGAATGCCGTAGACCAGCACGCCGCTGAGCGCCGGAAGATTCCAGACCTGGCCAATGTATCCGGGCGCAAACAGTACTAGCCCCACCATGAACACGGCGTAGAACCCGAGGAAGAGCGCTCCACCGGTGAGCGTCTTCTTCACGAGGCTCGGACGACAGATGACGGACGCCGCGCTGCCGAGGATCAGCGCGACGACCGCTGCATAAATCGAGTTCCATGGCAGGAGAGCGAGCGGGACGAACGCGATAACGGGAACGAGCAACGCGATCCGATGGAAGCGATGGAGCGGCTCGCTCTGCGTCGCGACCGGGACGGGAGCCAGATGCGTCTGGGTCAGCGCGTTGTACAGGACGACTCCCACGCCCCCGATCGCGAACGAGAAGATCACGCTTTCGACGTCAAACCTCGTGCGTTGCGCCAAGTCGAAGAGGCTGGGCGGAAGCCAGTACCCGGGAACGAAGATGGGCTGGGTCAGCCCGAACACCGCCGTGGCGAGGCTCGCCCGCCACATCACCCGGCGTAAGCGTGGGGCGGCCAGGTAGAGCGCGATCCACGGCACGAGAAACGCGCTCGACCACAACAGCCAGACGTAGTGGTATCTCACAGCAGGCTCGCCAGCACGCTCGCCGCACGCTCGATCAGGCGTTGGGTGCGGGGGCGCCGCCGGAAGACGTCGAGCCGGATCTCGTCGGCGAAGCGGAGGTCGTCGACGAAGAGCGACTCCATGCTGGCGCCGAGGCCGCTGTCGGCGACCGCGCCCGGGCCGGCATAGTACATCTGCACCGTGACCGAGCGCCGCGAAATGCGCCGAAGCGACGTCCAGGGGCTCCCCGCCCGCCTCACGTGCGATGACGTTCCGCACGAGCGGGTTGCGAAAGAGGTGTGGCAGCCCGACGAGGGCGAAGAGCACGAGCGGAATGCCGACGAGCAGCAGAATGACCGCCGCCCAAGCGAGCTTCCGCCGGAAGCGGCGGAGCTGCTCTGGCCACCCACGCGGGGGGTGCATGCCGGTGCCGAGGCGGTGGCGGATGCGATGCCACACTCCCCCCGCACCGCACGTCCGTTCGGTATCGCCGGCGAGTCATGTTGTTGGTCCTCCCGAGTGCGCGGGGTCCTCCCCGTTCTTCGGAGGATCACGCGGTGTTGCCCATGCTGGCCGCGGCGCCTTCACTTCCGTGTTCCGCCGATTCCGGACGCGCGGACTCCGGCCGGAAGACGAGAACCGGCACGGTCGCGCCGCGCACGACTTTGTCGGCGACGCTGCCCTGGAAAAGTCGCGACACGGCACCACGCCCGTGTGTCGACAGCGCGATCAGGTCGACGTGCTGCTGGTCCGCAGAATCGAGAATGGCCTGGGCCGGTCGTTCATGCACCTCGACCCGCACCTCCACGAGCGCGCCAGTCTCACGCAGCTCCGTCGCCACACTGGTCAGGTACGCCAGGGCCGCATCGCGCTGGCGCTCGACATCCGAGCGCTCCGTGACTGCGTCAGAGTCCGCAGACGGGTACTCCAGCATCAGTGGCGGCACCACGACCGTGAGCAGCGCGTACACCGTCGCTTCGGGAGTACCGAGGGAGACGACGTGATCCAGCACCTCCTCCGCCATCGCGGAGCCGTCGAGAGGTACCAGGACGCGGCGAAAGAACGGCTCGACCGGATCGCTCAGCCACTCCGTCTCTTCGCGCATGAGCAGCAGCGGCACCGGCGCGTGTCGGAGGAGACCGTCTGCGACGCTGCCGAGCCACGCGCGACTCAGCCCGCCACGCCCGTGCGTCATCATCACGACGAGGTCGTGGCGGCGGTCGGTGAGGTACCGCTGCAGCGTGGGAACGACCGGCCCGTCCAGGAATTCCGTGTCGACCCACAGTGATGTGTCGCGGGTGAGCTGGGCAGCGATCGCGGTCAGGTCCGACCGCATCTCCCGCCGCAGGTCGTTGAACAGTCGCGTGGCGTACATCGGCCCGCCGTCGGGGACCACGATTGGCTCGAGTACGTGCACGAGGTGCACGGCCGCATCGCTGCGGACAGCCAGCGCAAGCGCGACGGGCAGCGCGTGGTTCCCGAACGCGGAGCCATCCAGCGGAACGACGATTGACGAGTACATGAAACGCTCCAGTCTTGAAGCGCGCCCGCTGCGGTCCGTCGAGTTCTCAGTCGCGCGTGGCGCGCGCCCCCTGGGCTCGGCGACGGTGAAGCAGGTTGTAGACGGGGCAGAAGGTCAGGCCGGCGTACACGCCGTACAGGAAGCTCTCCGTCAGACCGAGCAGGAACCCCTGCCACGTGAGCCACCGAAAGGCCGGCAGGACCTGCTCGAGGAACGCGGCCATGTGCAGGCTCTGGGGCGTGACCAGGCCAAAGACTACGCAGACGACGAACGCGATGGCGCTCCAGATCCCGAGCGCCCAGGTGACGAGTTTCGTGTCGAGCACAGTGCCTCCGCTAGTGTTGGTGTCCGGTGCGCGGGCCCGGCACGTCGGCCTCGCGAGACGGGTCGCCGTCGTTCTCCTTGCGCGGTTTCTCTGGGGCGTGGCCACCGTGACCACCGTGACCACCGTGGCCAAGATGCATGAAGACGAATAGCGCCCCCACGACCAGCCAGAACCAATTCTGCGAGAGCCAACTCATGATTTCCTCCAGTGTGGCGGTCCGTGCTTGTGCGGCTGACGGGCGCAGACCCTACCTCGGTTACGCCGCCTGCGGCACGTAGCCGGCGCGTTCGATGGTGGCGAAGATGGCGTCTCGGTCAGTGACGGAGGGGTCGTACTTCACGGTCGCGGAGCCGACGGTGACCTTCTCGACGACCACGCCTGGGAGGCGGCCGAGCGCCTGCTGGACGTTGCGAACGCAGCCGCCGCAGCTCATCCCGTTGATGGGAATGGTGATTTGGTTCATGGTTACTCCTTGAATGATCGAACGCCATCGAAGATCGCTCCAGCGCCTGAAGCCACGCTGAGTAGCGCGTGAGCGCCGCGTTCGGTGCTCGTGCGCGAGTTAAGCGCGTCGTACTGGCGCGACGTACGTCAATCCCGGGGCGGCGTCGGCGCACACGGAAAGAATGGCCACTCGATCCGATCGCGAGGATGTCGTGGCCGGCCCGGTTATCATCGCATCGACAAGCCAGTCACCCTGCAACCGTGAGGCCGACTGCAAGAATCGAATGTGTGTGAACCGCCGGGGGTTCAGTTCGGCTCGTCCCGTTCCAGCACCGCCTTTCGGCGCTCGTATTCCTCGGAAGAGACTTGGCCGGCGGCATACCGGCGCCGAAGGATGTCGAGCGCCCGCTCGCCAGACTTCAACTGATTCTTGGGAACCGGCGTGAACGTCGTGAAGGCTGTCGCGATCAGAACGAACCAGAATAGCCACCAGAATAAGTGCATTCCAACGAACGACCAGTCTGTTGTGTGTAGCATCGTCCCCTCCGTTCTTGAAGTTCAGCGTTGCGAACCAGGAGTCCTTCGGTCGTGCGCAAGCAATGGTATGACACCTCGCTGAGGCGAGGCTGAAGGAAGGCTGAGTGATCGGGCGTCCGGCGTCCACGCCGCCACCCGAGGCGCATTCACCCTTCCCCGGGCCTTCCGTCGTGCCCAAGCCCTTGGATCAGTCGCCGCGGCAGCGTTCACCTTGCCCTCACGTCGCCCTCAGGGTCGGCCGTCACATTGCCGCCAGAGCCGCGCTCCGCGCGGTATGTTGCCGCGTGCCATTGCGATCCTGCGAATCATCGCGCGACATGGAGTGCTGCGCGCGTTGCGAGGGCGCGCCCACTGGCCAGCGCCGGCGGCGGTTCGCCAGACATTCGAGGAGCTCGGGCTCATCTTCGTCAAGTTCGGGCAGGTGCTCGCCGTTCGGCGCGATCTCTTGACGAAAACCCGCTCGGCTCCGCCTCGATTGCGCAGGTCCATCGCGGCGAGTTGCCGGATGGTCGCGCCGTGGTGATCAAGGTCCGGCGCAACGGCCTCGCGGCGCAGATCGCGGAGGACACCGCCATCCTTGGCGATCTGGCGGCGTTAGTCGATCAGTACGCGCCGCGGCTCCGCGCGGCCGACCCCGTGGGATTGGTTCAAAAGTTCGCGCGCGGGCTTCACCGCGAGATGGATGTCCGCCTCGAGGCGCAGACCATCCGCCGGTTCCGCGCTGCAGCGGCGGTCCCGTGCTGGCGCGTGCCGTGGCGAGGCTGCTCTTGCACCAGGGCTCGTTGGTGCTGATGCCGATCGTACGGCGCTCGAGGCCGGGCTGGCGACCCTGCTTCGGCGGATTCATGAACGTCCGCTCGCCGGAGGATGGCATCGCCCACTCGGCGACGCATTGCTCGCCGTCGGGATCCTCGGCTCGATCGCCGTTGCCGTAGGCGCGCTGCGTGGCCGCTGATCCGCCTTACTTGCGTATCTACCACTCACCCAGGACTCACACTGGAGGATGTGCGATGCAAGCCATTCCAGTTGACCACAGAAAGCCAACCACCGATGCCGACCTGGAAAAGCTCCAGCACGAGTCGTTCAACTATTTCCTGTATGAGGCGAATGCCGCCAACGGGCTGGTGATCGACAAGACAGCGCCGGACTGGCCCGCGAGCATCGCCGCTATCGGCCTCGCGCTGGCGGCATATCCCGTTGGGGTCGAGCGCGGGCGAACACGCTAGATCATAGACCTGTTTCAAGGCCAACGACGTGTGCCACACTAACGAGGAAGGTTCATGAGCGATCCATCTGAAACGAGCCAAGCCAACCCACATCCCGTGAGTGGGCACCGGACTCCACGCGAGATTGCCGAAGACGAAGCGGGGCCAATCGGGCAAGCGGATGCAGACGTCGTGAGAGACGCTCACGGTCTGAAGTCGCCGCGGCCAGCTGCTCCAGCATCTTATTCACGGGCTGAAAGGCCTTGACCATCAGTAGGATGCGGTGAGGCGTTTCCAGCAGGCGAACAAAACTCGTCCAGCGTCGCCGCGCCGCACAAGCGGCGTCCGGCCCGTGCTTAGCGAGAAATTGCTCAATCTCCGCACTCGGAGGTTGCACGCTATTGATTCATCACGCTGGCACTAAAACCTGAGCGGATGCCGAAGAGCGGCTGAGACGCAGCGAGTTTACCGGACCGAGCGACGAGAAAGCGCTGAAGCATTCGTGGACCTTTCAGCGCACGCTCAGGTGACTCTCAGGTGGCGCCCTATAATTGTAGCAGCGCGCAGTGTGTCACCGACGAGTCACAACCGCCGCGTCTGCTGCACACACCCGATTGTGGGAAGTGGGAACAACAGTCATGACACCAAAGAAGGGAATCATCCTGGTCACGGGGTCAAACGGATTGATCGGCCAAGCGGTGATGCGGCTATTCGTCGGACGCTTCACGGATGTCGTGGGCTTCGACCGCAAGGCGCCGGCGCCG
>CAZSNV010000312.1:0-5587 GCA_964608035.1 uncultured Gemmatimonadaceae bacterium
GATCCTCCTCGGCAGCTTCGGCTGGTTCTTCATGTGGTTCCTGCTCTTCATAAAGAACCTGCCCGTGATCGCGATCGCCGAAGTGAAGGAGATCGTGCCGCCGAAACTGCGGACGCACGCGCCGACGGCGGATATCGACGTCAGCGGCCACCACGTGGACTATTCACCAGAAACTCCGGGAGAACGCGAATGACCCGGGGACTCATCGCCGCGTACCACGAACTCGATGCGCTGATCGATGCCATCGAGGCGTTGAAGAATCGCAAGTTCACGAAGTTCACCGTCTATACGCCGACGCCGCGGCACGAAATCGAACACGCCCTCAGGCCGCCGACGAGCAAGATTCGCCTGTTCACGCTCATCGGCGGCCTGTGCGGCGTGTCGTTCGGCTACTGGATTGCGATCTGGACATCGGACTACTGGCCGCTGGTGGTGGGCGGCAAGGCGATCGCGAGCTGGATCCCCTACACGATCATCGGCTTCGAGCTGATGGTGATGGTGGGCGCGCTCAGCACGGTCTACGGCATGTTCATTCTGTCCCGCGTTCCGAAGATCACGCAGACGATCGGATTCGACCCGCGATTCACCAGTAGCTACTTCGGCATTTATGTGGAAACGGAGCCGGAGCGCCTGAAGGAGGCTGAAGCCACGTTGCGTGCGGCTGGGGCGGTGGAGGTGACGAATGAGCGTTGAGCGGAGAGCGCAAAGCGCAGAGGGCCTGAAATCACAGGGGTGGCGCTGGCGCTTTGCGCTCTGCGCTCTGCGCTCGCACACCGATCGGTTTGGATCGGCACGGAATCTCGTCGTTCTGTGCGGCCTGCTACTCACGACGTCAGCGTGCGAGTGGTTCACCGACTTCAAGCGCCAACCGCACGTCGTCACCTGGGAATCGTGGCGGCCGGACAGCCTCGGCGTCCGCGGGAGTCCGCAGGGGTCGGTGCCACTCGATGGCAGCGCGGCGCCGGCATGGATGGTGTCCTATTCGCCGACCATCGCCACCCTCGACTCGATGTCCGGCATCCAGAATCCGGTGCCGATCACCGCGGCGTCCCTGGCCAACGGGCGCATGTATTTCCAGATCAATTGCGCGGTCTGTCATGGCAGCAATGCCGATGGACAGACGCCTAACGGGCGGTTCGGGATCATCCCGATTCCGCTGGTTGGCGAGATCACGAAAGCGAGAACCGACGGCTACATCTTCGGCATGATCCGCAACGGGCGGAACACGATGCCGTCATACAACCGGATCGAAGAGCGCGACCGGTGGGACGTGGTGAACTATGTCCGGGCGCTCCAGGGACTCGTGACCGACGTTCCGTTCGAGCGTGGCCCGCTGGCGCTGCCGGGCGTCAACGGTGACAAGGTTCCCGGCCCCAGCACGATCGGTCCCACTCGCGCGATTCCATATCGTCGGGCGGGGTCCGATACCGCCTCGCGCCCCGGGGGCGCGCCATGAGCCACCACGATCTTCACTTGCTGTCGCGTGAGGAACTCGCGGCGCTGATCACGAAGCCGGTGGCGCCGCGTTTCAAGCAGATCGCGCTGGTCCTGGCCGTGCTTGGACTCATCGTGTTCATCGTCGGCGCGGCGACCGGTAACGACCGCGCCTGGCACGCCTGGCACGTCAACTGGCTCTTCTTCACCGTCATTGCCTCAGCCGGGGTGATGCTCTCGGCGGTGCAACGCATAGTGACGGCGCGGTGGTCGCGCGCCGTGATCCGCATCTCCGAGGCAAACGTCGCGTTCCTGCCGGCGGCCTTCGTGATGCTCCTGGTCACGATCATCGGCAAGGGCCACATCTTCCCCTGGGTGCACGAGCCGCCAACGCAGGCCGAAAAGGCGCTGTGGCTCGATCCCACCTTCTGGTCGATTCGAACGGCGATGGTCTTTGCCCTGCTCGCGTCGTTGAGCCTCTGGTATGTTTACACCGCGGTGCGGCTCGATGTCGGCGTGCTGCCGGAATGGGGCGCCAACTGGGCGAAGGGCATCCGCGCCCGGATGCGCGCTGGCTTCGGGGAAGAGCGACGCGAGTTGCACAGCACCCATTCCCTGCAGGGCAAGCTGGCCGTCTTCCTCGTGCTCGTGTTCGCCTTCGGCTGGGTCGTGCTGTCGTGGGATCTTTCGATGTCGATCGATCCGCACTTCCAGAGCACCATGTACGGCTGGCAGTTCTTCATGGGCGGCTGGCTCTGCAACATCATGCTGATGTCCCTGCTGGTGCGCGCGTGGCGCAACCAGATGGGCGCGCATAACGTGATCACCGAATCGCACTTCCACGACATCGGAAAGCTCGCGTTCGGGTTTACGGCGTTCTGGGGCTACCTCACCTTCAGCCAGCTCCTGGTCATCTGGTACGGGAACATGGCCGAAGAAACGCACTTCTTCCGGGCGCGGCTCATCGACCCGTGGACGCCGCTGACGGTTGCGGTGCCGATCCTCGCGTTCGTGCTGCCGTTCTTCGGGCTCCTCGGCAAGTTCCCGAAAATCTTCACGCCCACCATGTCGATCTTCGCGGTCACCAGTTTGCTCGGCATCTGGTTGCACCGGTACCTGGAGATTTATCCGGTCATCTACCAGCAGACTGTGACGGCTGCGCCGATTGGTCTGTGGGAGATTGGAATCTTCCTCGGCTATCTGGGAACGTGGGGCTACTGCTATCTGTCGTTCATGGACGCGTTCCCACGCATGCGCGTGTTCCTGATGACGTCACCGTATCGTGACGAAGTTCAGGTGCCGTGCGATCCGAAGACGATGGAGCCGCTGCCGGCACACGAGTAGGCATCAGGCATCAGGCATCAGGCATCAGGGGCGCAGCGCATAGAGCATGCGCCCTTTTTTCTGCATCTGATGCCTGATGCCTGATGCCTGTTGCCTCTCTTTCAAGCCAGCAACTTCTCCAGTTCAGCATACGGCACCGCCCCCGTCACCCGCTTCGCCTCTTTCCCCTCGCGAAAGACGATCGTCGTCGGGATCCCTCGCACCTGAAAGCGCTGCGACGTTGACTGTGCCAGGTCCGTATTGAGCTTCGCGACGAGGGCGCGGCCTGTGTTCGCCGACGCGAGCTGGTCGACCGCCGGAGCCATCATCTTGCAGGGGCCGCACCAGTCGGCGTAGAAGTCGACGAGAATGGGGACGTCGGTTTCCGCAATCGTCCGATCAAACGATTCCTCGGTCAGGACCCACGGACGGTCGAGAAGAATCGGGCGCGCGCAATTGCCGCACTTGGGCCGATCGCCGGCGCGCGCGGCATCAATCCGATTCCACGTGTCGCAGAACTGACAGCGGAGCGTCAGTTGGGGGCCCGAATCAGTCACGTTGGTAGCGTGCATACGCTACGAGCACCACCGCAAGGTCGGAGATTCAGGCTGTACTGGTGCGAGACCCGCGCAAACGTCGGGATCTGCCGAGTTACGTCGGGGGCCCAGCGGTGCAGAAGACCCGCAGCGCGTTATCCACTGAGGTCCGGAGCGCGGTGAACGCGTCGCGCATTCCTGGGTCGTTTCCGCCGTTCCCGACTCGGTCGAGCGCTTCCGCGCTCAGCAGCAGGGCCCGGTTTGCGCGTTCCGCTGCCGGGCAAGACTTTGCGGGAATCCCAAGCACCAGTTCGGCGCGGGCGAGGCTGAGCGTGGAGGCCGCAAGCAACGCTCGCGAATCATCCTGCGAATCGAGTGAGTCCGAGAGCGCAAACAGGGTTATCGCCCGCTGCCAGACCGCCGTCGCGGTGTCGCTGGCGCCACGGAGCATCTGACGCCCGCGGCTCACTGCGTACGCGCGGAGGAGATGGGGGCTCTGACTGCGTGGGGCGCGCTGGACCGCGGCAATGGCGCTGTCGGGCTGCTCCTCCTCGAACCAGAGTTCCGCGATCTGCAGGAAACCTTGCGTGAGCATGGGATCCTGACGGACCGCGGAGCCCAGCGCGGCGATTGCCGCATGACGTCGTCCCGCCGCGACTGCCTCACGAGCTGCCAGGACATTCAGTTCGGAGGATTCGGGGAACCTGAGCAGGCCACGCGGCAGCGCCGTGGAATGCTCGCCGTTGACCAGTTTGACGTACTGCAGGTAGAGGCTGAGGTCTCCCGGATGCTGCCTGACAGCACGGGCGCTGCGGGCCAGGGCCGCCAGCGTGTCTCCCGCCAAACGAAGGGCTTCAACATGTCGCGCGGTGTACGTCGAGTCCGTGTCAAACTCCCCGTCGACAACCGTGAGCGAGTCTCCCAGGGCAGCCGCATCCGGCCATGCCGACAGCGCGATCTGCGCCCGAAAGCGCAGCCGGCGCAACTGCACGTCGTTCTCGTGCACGGAGAGCAGCGCCTGTGTCACTCGTAGCACGGCGTCCGATTGGTGCAACCGCATCAGCTCCTCGGTTGCCGTGAGGCCAAGTGCAAGACTGTCCGGCCTGAGCGTCATCAGGTGCTCCCACGCCGCCGCCGCCTCCTTCTGTCGGTTGAGCGACGAAAGCGCATTTGCGTGAAGAACGGCGGCGATGATGTTGCGCGGCTCGATAGCGAGCAGTTCTCCTGTCACTTGCGCGATCACCTCCGCGCCCACGTCGTTGTAGCGGAGTACCATCGTCAGGCACGTACGCGCGAGCGTACTGGCCGGGTACAACCGGATCGCCTCCTCCGCGAAGCGCATTGCCCCTTGCGGATCTCCGGTGCGCGCCGCGTTTTCGCATCGTCGCAGGCCGGGCATCTGCGCGCGCGCCCTGACCACCTCGGCCGCCAGACTATCGGAGACTGCGTTGACAGTTGCTCCACGTATCACCGGAAGCGGCTGGCGGAGCCGCCAGTCGCGCATCAGCGCCAACTCGGCCTTCACCTCAATGCGCCCCGGCTGGCCGGATACCGAACCCAGGACGACTTCGTCTGCGCGCATGCGCCGCGCGACCACGAGGGCCATCTGTTCGCCCATGACGGTGTCGAATCGGAAGCCGGCGCGCTCGAGGAGGATCTCGATTGTATCGGTGCCAACAACGTACAGCTCTCGGCGGACCGACATCCGCGCGATGGCAGTCCTGAGTCTTGCCGCTACTTGTCTGGCCGTCCGCGCCGATGCGGCGTCCGTCGTGTGCAGCGGAGCGACCAGCAGGGTCTGTTGAGTAAACTCCTGTCGTTGCGCTGCGGCCGACTGAATCGGCAGGAGCACGCATATCGGGAGCGAAGTCAGAAGGCGGAGCAAGTGTTTCAACATCGCGACAGGATGTGGGGTCGAAGGCGAGTAGTTGCACGATCTGCTCTTCCGAACGATCTCAAGTGATAAGGAACACGTTGGCAACGGGTTATGTGGAAGAAACGTTGTCTCCATTTCTGCGTCGGGTCGCGACACCCGCCCACCATCGGTCGTAAGGTATCGCTCCGTTCATGCCAGCAGACTGGGATTAGCTTCACGACGTTGTGTTTCGGCGCAGCCATTCGGTGGACGCCCTGCGGATGCTCGTTGACTTGGTCAACGAGTAGGGCTGTCCCGTCGCGGTTCGACCGCGCCCTATCTCGCAGGATCGAAGCTGAGTGAGCTATTAGGTTGTGAGCGAAGTCGGGGCGGTAGCTCAGCTGGGAGAGCACCTGGTTTGCAACCAGGGGGTCGCCGG
>CAZSNV010000313.1:0-5513 GCA_964608035.1 uncultured Gemmatimonadaceae bacterium
CTGAACACCTCCGTATCAATTACGGTGAGGTGTCCACCAAAGCGGGTCAACTCCAAGTTCTTTCGTTGGTGGCGCCGTCCTCCGTGACCTCTATGGCCTCTGTGGTTCAATGTTTTTGCCGCACGCGAAATCGCACTTCGACAGAGTCCAACCCGCACCCTCATGCTGCCTCACAGGGTTCTACTGGGACTGATTGGCGGTCTGGCATGTAGTCCGCCTCCATCTGACAGTCGTGTAGTCGTCAGGCATGCGGTCGCCAGGGATCAGTCGGCACCGCTGGCAGCGATCGCGGCCGCGATGCCTGACGCGCTCAATTGCGCGGATTGTGCTGCGAATTCGTTGGCGCCTGCAACAAACCAGCAGGGTGGTGGCGCGCCGGCCTTCGCGCCGGGAAACCTCGCCGGTGCCGCCGTGGAAGAGCGGACGCCGGGCTCGCGACCAGCGCTCGAACTCGTCGCCAGTTTCGACGGACTCGGCGTCGGTTTCGACGGGCCGCAGGGAGCGTCGACCGGCCGGAATCCGTCCGACAACAGTCTGGCAGTCGGACCCGATCATATCATCCAGACGGTCAATTCAAGACTCGCGATCTTCACGAAGACCGGACGCGTGTTGTATGGCAGCGTGCCGACCAACACGCTCTTCGCCGGATTCACCGGCACGTGCGAAGCCCGCAACAATGGCGACGCCGTCGTGCGATACGACCAGCTCGCGAACCGCTGGCTGGTGGTCATGCCCATCTTCCGCCGAGCCGCGGCGCGTCCCGATCAACCGCCGGAGTGGCGCGCGTCGGACTCCGCGTTCACGGCGCCAGGTGGAGTGTCGGGACAACCAGGCGGGCGAGCGCCGCTCTTCGTGCCGCCGCGCGATACGAGCACGCCGGGCGCTGGCCGCGGCGGACGTGCCGGTCAACCAGCACCACCGGCTGACACTGGTCCGTACTCGATGTGCTACGCCGTCAGCACGAGCCCCGACCCGTTAGGCACGTGGTATCGGTACGAGTTCCTCCGCCCGCTGTTCCCGGATTATCCGCGGCCGGCGGTCTGGCCGGATGGCTACTACATCCCCACCAGCACGGGGGACGACGTCATCCAGAAGCACGCGTGCGTTGTTGATCGGGTGCGAATGCTGCGCGGCGAACCGGCGACGGAGCAATGCGTCATCATCGACGGCGTGAACTTCCTCAACAACGCCGATCTCGATGGCACACGACTTCCGCCGGCGGGCGCGCCTAACCCGATGCTCGCCTCGGGCGGAACCCAACTCCGCGGTGACCTCGACGACGATGGAATCTTCGTCTGGCAATTCCACGTCGACTGGAAGGATCCCTCGAAGACGCGCGTGACAGGCCCGGCAAAGATCCCGGTCGCGCCGTATCACTACCTCTGCGGCGGACAGCTCACCAACTGTGTTCCGCAGCCGGGCACGGATCGCCGACTCGATGCACAGGGCGATAAGCTCATGGCTCGCGTCGTGTACCGGAACCTCGGCGGCCGTGAGGCCATCATCGCCGTGCATTCAGTCAACACCGAGGCTGCGGGCGGCGGCGTTCGCTGGTACGAGTTCGACATCCAGAAGGATCGGGGTCTGGTGCTACGACAGCAATCGACGTACGCGCCGGACAGCTTCTATCGCTGGATGGCCAGTCCGGCGATGGACAAGCAAGGCAATATCGTGATCGGCTATTCGTTTGGCGGCACGCCGCATTATGCGGGACAGCGAATGGCGGCACGCCTCGTCACGGATGCAACCGGCATGCTCACCTTCCGGGAAACGATTCTCGTTGAAGGTGCGGCCGCGCAGACCAACACTCTGCGCTGGGAGGACTACACCCAGACCGCCGTGGACCCGTCGGACGACTGCACGATCTGGTACGTCGGCGACTACCTGAAGGCCGGCGCGCCTAACTACTCAACGCGCATCGGGGCCGTGCGAGCTCCCGGCTGTCGTTAGCCGCTGCCCGCGAGCTGCAGCTCGTAGTAGATCAGCGGCGTGACGCGATACGTCGCCCGGCCGACTTCGGTGAACCCGCACTTCTCATAAAACGGTCCGGCGCCGGCAACCGCGTCGTAGGCGTCGAGGCGAACGGCGTCACCGCCCGCCCCCCGCGCCAGCCGCACCGCCTCGAGAACGCAGCGCTTTCCAATTCCCCTCCCCTGCTGCTTCGGGTCGACGGCCATGTTCGTCAGGTACCAGGGGTGCTTGCAGGGCGCGAACCAGGAGAGTTCGATCGCCCACGGCTTGCGTGTTGCAATCTTCAGGGTGGCGACGATCGCCGAGCCGCGACGGGCGACCAGGACCTTCCCTTGCCGCAGGTCCCACGCAACTCCCTTTTCGGTCGCGTGACCGGACCAATGCCCGCCCCCGAAACGCGTCGTCAGGTCCTCCGCAGCGTTCACCCGCACCGCAACGATGCCCGGAATGTCCTCGGGCGTCGCGAGATCGACGCGGACTCGGGGCCGGGGTGGTCTCGTAGTGGTCACGGGAGGAAAGTAGCAGGCGCGTCCGCCATGGTCCCGGCGCGCTTTCTCTTGCGCGCATCGACAGGCAACCCGAGTATTTGAGCCCTCTGAGCTCTGAGCTCTGAGCTCAGAGCTCAGAGCCAACAAGTCACGTGCGCTTATCTCAACTCGTCTCGATTGCCCTGGTCGCCGGTGTTCCTGGCATGGCGGCTGCCCAGCTGCCGCTGGCGCCGCTTGCCAAATCCGGCCAGACGGTCACGCCGGTCTACGAGGGCTGGTATCGCAACCCTGACGGCTCGTTCAGCATTTCATTCGGCTACTACAACAGGAATACGGCCGAGGCGATCGAGATTCCGGTTGGCGCCGACAACTTTATCGCGCCGGGGGACTCGAATCAGGGACAACCCACGCGCTTCGAGGCGCGCCGCCACTGGGGCGTCTTCGCGGTGAAGGTCCCCGCGAATTTCGGGACGAAGAAACTCCTCTGGACGGTGCGGATGCGCGGCGAGACGTTCGCCATTCCAGCGAGCCTGCACCAGGACTGGGAAATCGATGCCCTGGCTGGAGAGGCCGGATCGGGCAACACACCTCCGGTGCTGAAGCTTCCGGGCTCGCCCGTCCCGGGCGCGCCCGGCTCGTCAGGCGGTCCGTCGGCGCAGGGTCCGGCCGGTGACATCGCCGGCCCGCTGGCGGCGACCGTCGGCCAGCCGCTCACGCTCACGATCTGGGCGACGGATGATGGTCGCACGTCGGGCTCGGTCGCCGGTGGCGGCCGCGGGAACAATCCGGTCTCGCTCGCCTGGTTCAAGCATCAGGGGCCGGGGAGCGTCACCTTCTCAACACCGTCGCCCAGACCGGCAGCGGGTGACGGGATGGCGACGACGACGGCCACGTTCGCTCAACCCGGGTCGTATATCCTTCGGGTCAGGGCCAACGACTCGGGTGTCGCTGGGGCGGGACATGCGCAGTGCTGTTGGACAAATGGATTTGTGCGCGTCACGGTTACACCATGATGCCGTGACACTGCTGCGTGCTGATTGCTGCTTAGCTGATGCTGATGCTGCACGCTGGGGCTGGTGCTGCGTGCAGCAAAAGCACCAGCGCCAGCGCCAGCACCAGCACGAAGCGGCAGCAGCAGTAAGCAGCAATCAGCACGCAGCAGTCTGACTCATCTGAAAGCCGGGAGTCCAGTATGACTTACGTCGCTCCATTACCCGCTGCGTTGTTCATCGTCGCGTTGCAGCTTCCCGTCGCGTCGTCAGCGCAGGCTCCCGCCGTGACTTTTACAAAGCACGTCGCGCCGATCCTCCAGCAGAAGTGCCAGGAGTGCCACCAGCCGGGATCGATCGCGCCCATGTCCCTCATCACGTACGAGGACGCGCGCAAATACGCCCGTCGCATCAGGACCAAGGTCGCGGGCCGCACCATGCCGCCCTGGCACATCGACAAAACCGTCGGCATCCAGACATTCAAGAACGACCGCAGCCTGTCCGACGAGCAGATCGCGACCCTGGTCCGCTGGGTCGATGACGGCACGCCGTTAGGCAGTGCGGCGGAGATGCCGCCGGCGCCGAAATTCCCCGATCCCAACCGCTGGCAGTACGCCGACCAGTTCGGGCCCCCGAACCTGATCCTGCGGTCGAAACCGTACGACATGGCGGCGCGCACGCAGGACAAATGGTTCCGCCCTGTCACCGAGACGGGCCTGACCGAGGCCCGCTGGGTCCGCGCCATCGAGATCAAGCCGGTCAAGCCCGAGCACCGGAAGATCGTCCACCACGTGCTCACGTTGCTCGAGCAGCAGGAAGCCGACGGGATCACGGGCCTCGCCCACGAAGCACATGGTGTGCAGCGCAGCGCGGGACTGTTCATGGAGTGGGCGGTGGGCAAGGTCGGCGAGATCTTCGCGGCCGACGCCGGAAAACTCATGCTCCCCGATTCGAAGATACGCTGGGAAGTCCACATGCACGCCATCGGCGAGGAGATGAAGAACATCGAGGTCGAACTGGGGATCTATTTCTATCCGAAAGGTGTCGTGCCCGAGCGTCGCACCGTGCTGCGCATGTTCGATGTGTCGCGAGGCTCCGAGCTCGACATTCCGCCTAACCAGACGGCGATGACGCAGAACTTCTACGTCATGCAGGCGCCGGCGCGCATCGAGAATTTCCAGCCGCACATGCACATGCGCGGCAAGGCGTTGTCGGTCGAGGCGATTTATCCGGACGGACGGAAGGAAATGCTCAGCGCCGTGAACAACTTCCAGTGGAACTGGCACGTCAACTACGTCTACGCCGAGAACGCCGCGCCGCTGCTGCCGAAAGGCACGGTGCTGGTCTTTACCGCCTGGCATGACAACACGTCCGCGAACCCGAACAATCCCGACCCGAACCAGTGGGTTGGATGGGGCGACCGCACAGTGGACGAGATGGCGCATGTCTGGATCGACGTGACGTACCTCAACCAGGCCGATTTCGACAAGCTCGTCGCCGCGCGCAAAACAAGTCCGCGCGCCACTCCGTAGTATCGGTTCGCGGCGGCTTCCGAACCCCACGCCCCACGCCCCAGGCCCACGCCCGGTCATGTGTGACACATGACCGGGCGGTAGCTTACGGAACCGTCCGCATCGCCGCATGGACTTACGACAGCAACTGCAACAAACACTCGGCACGACCTACGTCCTCGAGCGAGAACTCGGCGGGGGCGGGATGTCGCGCGTCTTCGTCGCGAATGAGACGCGGCTGAACCGGAAGGTCGTCATCAAGGTGCTGTCGCCCGAGCTGTCGGCAGGCGTCAACGTCGAACGCTTCGAGCGCGAGATCCAGCTGGCCGCGTCGCTGCAGCAGGCGAACATCGTTCCGATCATCTCGGCGGGCGACACGAACGGCTTGCCGTACTACACGATGCCGTTCGTCGAGGGACGGTCGCTGCGCGGGCGCTTGAGCGAGGAGGGGCCGCTTCCGATCAGCAGCGTGGTCGGCGTGTTGCGCGACGTGGCTCGCGCGCTGGCGTACTCGCACGAGCGCGCCGTCGTCCATCGCGACATCAAGCCTGACA
>CAZSNV010000314.1:0-5456 GCA_964608035.1 uncultured Gemmatimonadaceae bacterium
TGAGCGGACGACCGGTATTTCCGCGCGAGTCAGTTGCGGCTGTGCTGCGCGCACACCTCACGGACACACCGGAGCCGCTGCAACAGATCAAGCCGGGCATTCCAGCAGCGCTCGAGGAAGCGGTGCTGCGATGCCTCGAGAAAGATCCGGCGGCGCGCCCGCAGTCAGCGAACGAACTGCTGGCCATGCTCGAGAATCCCGCAGTCCTCAGCGGCGCGTTCACCATGGAACGACAGACGCGGACCTTTGGAGTTCGTGCGCTTGCTCCGCGACAGGCTTGGCGACTGGGTGCCGCACTGGTTGTGGGACTGGTCGCGATCATCGCAGCCCTGACGATGTGGAGTGGACGGGATACTGGCGACGGAGCCGTAGCGACGCGGCCAGCGCTTCCAACGATCGCCGTACTCCCGCTGCTTTCCGTGTCGGCCGACAGTTCGTCGAATTACCTCGCATTCGGTGTGACCGACGAAATCATCAACGCCCTTGCACGCGTCGGCGGAGTACGCGTCACCTCTCGATCAGCCGCCACCGAGGCACAAAAGAAGAGCCTTTCACTGACGCAGCTGGCCGATAGCCTCGGCGTGACGCACGCGCTGGAAGGCACGATTCAGAAGCAGGGGAACGCACTTCACGTTGCGGTACGGCTCGTAAGCACAACGGACGGTCTGACGGCGTGGTCCGAGGTGTTCGACGGATCGACGGACGAAGTCTTCGACATGCAGCGTTACATCGCCGGCGCCGTGGCCGAGGCGGTGCGAAAGGACCTGGGTCCGCGAATTGATTCAACGCTTGGCGTTGGGACGTACCAGCCGAAGCCGGACGCCCATGACGCTTATCTCCGCGCGCACTATGAACTCGCGCGCCGAGGGGACGGCGACCTGACCCGCGCGGTTGCGCAACTTCGAGAGGCGGTGTCGATCGATTCGCAGTACGCGGTGGCATGGGCAGAGCTGGCCCAGGCCCTCACGATCCTTCCGCTCTATGGTCGAGGCGACCCGTCGTCACTCCAGGCCGACGCCGAGCGGGCCGCTCTCCGGGCGCTGGCCATCGATTCCACACTCGCTGCCGCGCATGCTGCGTTAGGCAACCTGCTCAACGCCAGATGGCGTTGGGCCGAAGGAAAGGCGGCGCTCCAGCGCGCCGTGCGTCTCGATCCGTTGTATGCACCGGCGTTCCAATGGCTGGGCGAGAATGAGCTGCTCAACGGTGACTTCGCGGCGGCGGAGCGATCGCTGGCGCAGGCGGTCCGTCTGGACTCCGCCCTTTCGGTGACGAAGGCCGTGCACGGCATCGTGCTTTCGCTGCTCAAGCGAACGGAGGAGTCCGATCGCCTGCTGGCGGCTGCTGTCGCGAATACACCGTCGGTCGCGGCGCTTCACGTCATTCGCGGTACCGCGTTCCTTTACGGCAACCGTGTCAGCGACGCCATCGCCTCACTGGAGGTCGCGAAGGTGATTGATCCGTCTTCCCCGCTCGTCGTGGGAACGCTTGGCTATGCGCACGGTCGCGCCGGCAACAGAGCGATGGCGCTGCAACTCGAGCGTCAACTCGCAGGGAGCGAATCGCGCGTTGGAGTTTCGGGAGCACTCGGCAAGATCAAGCTGGGCCTGGGCGACACTACGGCCGCATTGGATCTGTTCGAGCGAGCTCTGCGCGAGCGGGATCCGTTCTTTGCGTCAGAGCCGCTGCGATCTCCGATTTATGCGCCGATCCATCGAAGCGATCGATTTGCGCGCATCGTGCAGGCGGCGGGATTGGATGTGCGGAGAGTTACCGCCCTTGGATGTTGCTGATCAACGCGTGAACGGGAAGCGCAAATCAGTAATCGTCGGCTCCACGCGTTCGCCAAGCGGGGCAAAGTTCATTCGAACGAGCACGACCGCGAGTGGGACGTCTCGGGGCGCAGGCGTCAACGTAGCGTGCAGTTTCACCTCGACGCTTGCAGTGTCTGGCGCCGTCCTCGGCGCGTGCTGATTGATGCGATGGACGATCATCATGAATCGACCGTCCCGATCGGAGGTGTATGCATTTGACGCGTACGCGTACCCACGACCGAGTACAGAGGAATCCACGCGCAATCCCATGCGACCCAGCTGCACGCCGTCTCGGTCTCTCACGACACCGCTCACCATCGCGCAGGCAACTGGGGGAAACTCCCCCTGCGGGACAGGACAGCGCGTTTCCGGCTGTGTGAGCAGATCGCACCCATATACGAGCGCGGCCAGCCCGAGAGCAGATGCAGGAACCAGCAAGGATTTCATGACTTCATTCGATGGCGAGACACTTTCGGGCGGACGAGTCCGCTGGCCATGCGCGCCGGACGCTCGTACGTTCACGTTTCAAGCCGTTCCTCGCATGCCTCATTTCGTCAGGAGCTCTTACCCATGGCAATCGCAAAGATCACCGAGATTCAGGCATCGTCCAAGAAGAGCTTTGAGGACGCGATCAGAGCCGGCATCTCGCGCGCGGACAAGACGCTTCGCAATCTCACGGGCGCCTGGATCAAGAGCCAGAAGGTGAAGATCGAGAAGGGGAAGATCACGGAGTATCGCGTCCTGCTGAAAGTGACCTTCATCCTGACGGACAAGGACAAGAGCTGAGACAGCTCCGGTATGAGGTGACGGGATCTCCGACGTTCGACGTCCGAAAACGGCGAGACAACGCGGCAGGGCCGCTGTAAGCTTGAGCCATGCTGCTGGACCGTGAGAGTTGCAATCGGGCCGTGGAGTCGGCCGACGCCAGATTCGATGGCGTGTTCTTCGTGGGCATCACGACGACCACCATCTACTGTCGTCCGATCTGCCCGGCCCGACGCACGCTGAGAAAGAACCGGCGCTACTTCAGCAGCGCGGCGGCCGCCGAGCGCGCGGGATTCCGACCGTGCCTTCGCTGTCGTCCCGAGCTGGCGCCGGGACGAGCGCGCGTTGATGCGGTTCCGCGGCTCGCCGAAGCGGCGGCGCAACGCATCGCTGCCGGTGCGCTGAATGGAAACGGACTCGATCGACTCGCACGCGATCTTGGAGTGAGTGGGCGGCAGTTGCGTCGCGCGATGCAGGCGGAACTCGGGGTTTCGCCAATAGAACTCGCGCAGACCCACCGGCTCCTGCTCGCCAAGCAACTGCTGACCGAAACGCACCTGCCGATGTCGCGCGTCGCCGCCGCGAGCGGCTTCCAGAGCGTGCGCCGGTTCAACGCGTTGTTCCGTGAACGATACCGGCTGAATCCGGAATCACTGCGGCGTCGCGTGCACACCAATGGCGCTACGCACGCCCCGAACCGCTCGAGGCTGCGGCAGGTCCTTGAACCGCGAGAGCCGAACCTCCGCCTGACGCTGGCGTTTCGTCCACCGCTGGCCTGGCGTTCCCTGCTCGCCTTTCTTGGCGGCCGCGCAACGCCGGGCGTTGAGCGCATCTCGGCGGGCGTCTGGTCGCGAGCGGTTCGGATCGACGACCGGACCGGCGTCATTCGCGTCCGCGAGCCTGACAAAGGTTCTACCCTGGCCCGTCATGATGTCCTGTTGCTGGAGGCCGACGCGGCACTGGCCCCAGCGCTCATGCCGCTCTGCGCCCGCGTGAAGCACCTGTTCGACCTGGTAGCGGAGCCTAACGCGATCGAATCACACCTGACGAGGAGTGGATTCGGACCGATTGCACGCACGGCGCGCGGGCTGCGCGTGCCGGGCGCGTGGGACGGGTTCGAGCTTGCCGTTCGCGCGATTCTCGGTCAACAGGTTTCCGTGGCCGGCGCGACAACCCTCATGGGCCGGCTCACGGCGGTATTTGGAGAACCGTTCCTGTCAGAGGACGGCTTCACGCACCTGACTCCCGCCGCGGAGCGGCTTGCCGAAGCGGGCAGGGACGCGATTCGCCGCATCGGGCTTCCGGCAGCGAGAGCCGACACGATCTACCAACTATCGAAGCTCGTCGCAGAAGGCTCGCTCTCGTTCGACGCCGACTCGGACGTGCGGTCGTTGATGCGACAACTAATGGACATCCGTGGCATCGGCCCATGGACGGCGGAA
Organism: uncultured Gemmatimonadaceae bacterium; assembly: GCA_964608035.1. Lineage (GTDB taxonomy): Bacteria > Gemmatimonadota > Gemmatimonadetes > Gemmatimonadales > Gemmatimonadaceae > JABWBJ01. Next base: position 4,022 of record CAZSNV010000314.1, read on the forward strand.
TACATCGCCATGCGGGCGTTGCATTGGCCGGACGCGTTTCCGGCGTCCGACCTGGTTCTGCGCCGGGCCGCGGGAGGATTGACGGCGCCGAGGCTAACGCGACTCGCCGAGTCGTGGCGACCGTGGCGTAGTTATGCGGCGATGCACCTGTGGCAACGCTCGTGACTCGTGACTCGTGACTCGGCTGTTTCGGTGCCGATTGTAGCACTCTCCTCTCTTCTCTAGACACCAAGGAATGATCTCAATGCCCGCTCAGAATCGGGGGAGTTTGAACACGCTCGCCACAAAGGTTTTCGCCGCTTCGCTGATTGCGATGCCGTTTTTCGGCAACGCGTCAACAAGGAACGCGTCGGACGAAGACGTCGTGCGCGAGTTGAATACGGGATACGTTCGCGCGTTCATGAAGTCGGACGCGGACTGGTACGACAGGCACCTGACGCCGGACTTCACGTGCATCCTCACCAACGGCGCGCTTGTCGATCGCGCGACGTTTGTCGAAAACGCCAGAAAGCCTCACACCGTCCTGAAGTACGATCTCAGCGAAGTGACCGTGCGCGTGCACGGCAACGCCGCGCTGGCGAGCGCGCTCGGGACATGGGAGCGCAAGGACGGCACGACTGGCCGTACGCGATACGTCGATGTGTGGGTTCGGAAGGATGGGGCGTGGAAAGCGGCGTCGGCGCAGCTTACGGCGGTTCCCTAAAGCAATGCTCAGCTGCGTGCTGATTGCTTCTTGCTGCTGCAGGTGCTGCGTGCTTGTGCTGGAGTTGGAGCGGGCTGCCAGTCAGTTCCAGCAATCAGCTCCAGCAAGCAGTACCAGCAGCAGTAAGTAGCAATCAGCACGCAGCCGGCCGTTCAGGATCGCGATTCCCGAACGCCAGCTCCCGCCGGCCTGTGGTTGCGCAGGATCTCATCCACTTTCTGCAGCAGCCGATCGGGTGTGAAAGGCTTCTCCAGGAATTCCGAGCCTTCCTCGACCATCGACCTCTGAGTGACGGCTTCTCCGGTATATCCCGACATGTAGAGAATCGCTGCCTCGTTGCCGGCGGCCCGGAGTCGTTCGCCGAGTTCGCGACCACCAAGGCGCGGCATGACAAGGTCCGTGATCACGAGGTCGATCGGTCCATGCTCCCGCGACATGACCGACAGCGCCGCCTCCCCATCGACCGCCTCGAGAACACGATGGCCCCGCTTGCGTAGCGCCCTGAGGGCGGCGACGCGAACGAGGTCGTCGTCCTCGACCAGGAGAATCACTGCCGGCGTGGTTTCGATCTGCGCCGGCGCCTCGGCCGCGGCGCGGGACTCGTCAGGCTCGTCGTGGCGGCGAAGGAAGATCTTCACCGTCGTGCCACGCCCTGGCTCGCTGTAGAGCCAGACGCTGCCGCCCGACTGCTTGACGATGCCGTAGACCGTGGAGAGTCCCAGGCCCGTGCCC
>CAZSNV010000315.1:0-5440 GCA_964608035.1 uncultured Gemmatimonadaceae bacterium
TCGTGGCAGCACACCACGGCCCCGTCAAACTGCTCGGCGACCTGGCCCGCGATGTCCTCAGCCTCGACCGGCGGATAGAAGTGCGTCAGCACCAGCTGCCTTGGGCGCGCGATGGCCGCGAGGGCACCGCACTGGCGAGGCGTCAGGTGCGTGGGCAAGGCCAACGCGTCCGGCAGCGAACATTCGCACAACAGGACGTCACAGCCTTCGGCCCACGCGGCCAGCGCCGGATCGAAACCCGTGTCTCCTGTCACGACCACGCGCCGACCGCGTCCGCTCACGGAATATGCCACACTCTCGGGCGTGTGCGGAACCTTGAAGGACTGCAGAACGACGCCGTCTGCCAGGGGATGGTCGGTCCCCGGCGGCAATTCGGTGACCGTGATCGGGGGTGGCAGGTCGAGCAGTCCCGCGCCAAACACCGCCTTCATGGCCTCGATGAGTGCTGTGAAGCCAGGAGGTCCGATGAGCTCCGCCGGTTCCGACCTGGGTGGCAGCTGGCCATATCGCCAGCCGTAGACCAGCGTCGCGATGTCGGACGTGTGGTCCGCATGAAAGTGGGTGTTGGCCACGTGCGTGACTCCCGCCCACGGCAATCCCAGTTCCGCCATCCGCGTCACTACGGCACTGCCGCAGTCGATCAGGAGGCGGACACTGCTGATCTCGATCAGGGTGCCGCTTTGAGCGCGTCGCGGGTGCGGGGCGGTGGTGCCGGTGCCGACGGTGGTGATGCGCATAACGTGACAGACGGGGGACGGGGGACGGGCGATAAGAAAAAAACGACTGTCGTCGAACTCGCCGGTTCTATCTCCCGTCTCCCGTCACCCGTCTCCCGTCACAGCGACGTCGCTACCGCCTCGGGCGGCGCTTCTTCGACGCTGATGGCGCTGTCCGCTGGCTCGTCGTCTTCATCCCGACTCGCATCGTCCAGCTGCGGCCCGCGCATGCGCACGCTGACCACCGACGACACACCCGGTTCCTGCATCGTGATGCCGTATACGGCGTCGGCGGCTTCGGTCGTGGTGCGCGGGTTGTGCGTGATGACGATGAATTGCGTCTTCTGCTTGAACTCGTTCAGCATCCGCACGAACCGGCCTATGTTGGCGTCATCGAGCGGCGCGTCGACTTCGTCGAGCAGGCAGAAGGGGCTCGGCTTCGTCAGGAAGATGCCGAACAGCAGGGAGAGCGCGACCAGCGCCCGTTCTCCGCTCGACAGCAGGTGAATCCGCTGCGTGCGCTTTCCGCGCGGCGACGCATGCACCTCGATGTCGCAGTCGAGGGGCAGGTCGGGGTTTTCGAGCCTCAGGTCGCACTCGCCGCCGCCGAACAGCGTCATGAAGATGTGCCTGAAGTTCTCGCGCACCTGGGTGAAGGTGGCGAGGAACATCTCTCGCGCCGTCGTGTCGATCTCCCGAATGGCGGCATGCAACGAGTTCTTCGCGTTGTAGAGGTCCGCCCGCTGTGTCGAAAGGAAGTCAAAGCGCTTGACTTCTTCATCGTGCTCCTCGATCGCCAGCGGATTCACCGGACCTAACGAGTCCACCTGCTGCTGGAGCGCGTGGGCTTCGGCGCGCAAGGCGTCGTCGTCGAGGTCGAGGGGTTGCACCGTCGACAACAATTCGTCCAGCGGCCTGCGCCATTCGGCCTCGAGGCGCTCTCTGATGGCCGCGCGCCGGCCGGAAAGTTCCGTGAACCGCAGCTGCGCGTTATGCAGTCCTTCCCCGTGTTCGTGCGCCGAGGCGCGCGCCGCATCGAGCTCGTGCTCTGCCCGGGCGACTCGCTCATTGGCTTCGGTGACGGCACGCTCCGCGGCCTCGAGCTGGGATTCGGCGGCTGACAGGTTGGCGACGCGCGTTTCAAGATCCGCTTGCCAGGCATCCATCTGGGTGGCCAGTGCGCGGTCAGCTTCCTCGATCAGCGTCAACTCGGTCGTCAACGTCGCGAGGCGGCTGGTGGCCGTGTCGCGCTCCTCACGAAGTCGCTTTCTCCGGTCCGCGGCGACCTGCAGGCGTGCTTGCGCCTGCGCGAGCGCCACCTGGCCGTCGGTCCGGCGATCGCGCGCCGCATCCATCCGCGCTTCGGCGGAAACCAATCCGTCACGCTGCTGGTTCGCCCGCGCGTCATGACCGGCTGCTTCGGTACCGGCCTGCGTCCGGGAATCATCGATGCCACGCAGGTCACCCTCGAGGGCCTCGATCCGGCTCGAAAGCTGCGCCGACTGCGAACGCGAGTCATGGATTTCGCGCTGGTAGCGGGCGTGGCGGCGCTCGAGCTCGGAGAGCGCCTCCCTGGCGTGACGTTCCACGTTATGCGCGGCGTGCGACGCGTCAGCAGCGGTCACCACGCCCGCCTCGGCCTCCTGCAACCTGGCGCGCGCGACTTCCGTCGCAGCGGCCGCGGCGCGGCGCGTCTCGCCGGCCGATTCCAGCTCGGTGCGAAGACTGGAAAGCTCTGCGCGACGGCGAAGTGGACCCGGGCCGGCCGACGGGCCGGGCAGCCAGATGGCGCCGCGCCGATCGATGAACGACGCGTCGTCGAGCGATTTCACGCGCTCCAGGAGTACGCGCACCCACCCCCGCGCCTCCGGCGCAATGTCGAGCTGCTCAACGAGGTCTCCCGAGTCAACGCGGGGTATGATGGACACGGCGTCGAGCGGAAGGAGAAGCAGCGGCCCAGGGCCAGTCTCGGCGTGCCATTCACGGACCGCGTCGGCCACGGCACGATCCCGCACGAGCACCGCATGGACGCTCGTGCCGAGGAAGCGCTCGATGGACGCCGCGGCGTTCGCGCTGGCGGTGACGAAGTCGGAGAGTGGTCCGAGGATCGCGCCCTCGCCAAACCGATCGCGCGTCTCGAGCAGCCGCGCCGCCGCCGGGGCGAGTCCCACACGCTCGCGCTCGAGCCCTTCCAACCCGTGCAGGCGTCCTTCGACCGCGGTGTACAGGTCTTCGATACGTCCCAGCTCGGTCCGAGCGGATGCATCCTGCTCGCGAGCCGCGAGGGCTGCGAGCCTTGCCTGGTCCAACGCGGACTGGGCACGCTCCACCTCGGTGCGCGCTGAGGCGGCAGTAGTCGTCGCGCTTCCGATCTCGCGCGCGAGGACTTCCGCCGCTTCGTTCAACTGTCCCCGCTCGGCATCGAGAGCGCGGGTACGGGTCTCCAGTTCGTTGAATTCACGGAGTGCGGCTTCACGATCGGCCACAAGCGTCCGCATCTGGTCGCGCGCCTGACGAGACATCCGTTCGGACTGCTCCGCTGCCTCACGCGCGATTCGCACGGCTTCACGGGCCTCGGTCTCGGCGGCGGCCCTGGCGGCGGACTCCCCCTGGGCTTCGACCTGGACTCGTTCCAGCTCGGTGCACTCCGCGCCCGCGGCTGCGAGATCACGGTCCAGACGGCTGCCCGTTTCGTTCCCCTCGCGCCGCTCATCCTCGGCGCGCTGGCGGCGTTCCATTGCGTTCCGATGGCGTTCCGCAGCCACCGCGATCTCCGAGCGCAACGCCTGCGCGGCCTCACGCACCGTGCTGGCCTCACGCGCCACCTCGTTGCGATGGGCGTCGCGCGCCGATCGATCGCGATGCGACTCGTCGCGCCCTGATTCCGCCTGTCGTACGCGCTCTTCGAGCAATGGAAGCTGCGTGCGAAGATCGCCGAGTTTCACCTCGAGCTGCGCGAGTTCGTCGCGCCAGGACGCCATGTCGCGGGACGCGAGCGTGAGGTCCACGGCGAACCGGCGCTCCATCAGCTCGGAGTGACGTTCGGCGCGCTTGCGCTGCCGCGAGAGGGAGCGGACCTGACTCTGGACTTCGCCCAGGAGGTCATCGAGACGGGCGAGATCCAGCGTGGTCTCGTCGAGACGTCGCTCCGTATTCCGGCGGCGATCCCGATACAAGCCGATCCCGGCCGCTTCCTCGAACAGCTCACGGCGGTCATCGGGCCGGTCGGAGAGCAACGCGTCGATCATGCGCTGCTCGATGACGACGCCCGCATCGGCGCCAAGGCCGGTTCCGCGCATCATGTCATGGATGTCTCGCAGGCGGCATGAGGCGCCGTTGAGCAGGTAGTCGCTCTCCCCGGAGCGGGAAAGCCGGCGGGTAATGACCACCTCGCGAAACGGCGTCGGGAGGACGCCGTCATCATTCGCGAAGACCAGTGAGACTTCCGATACATTGACGGGTCGTCGGGCCGATGACCCCTGGAAGATCACCTCTTCCATCTTGGCGCCCCGGAGAATCCGGGCCCTTTGCTCGCCCAGCACCCAGCGCACGGCATCCGACACGTTGGACTTTCCGCAGCCGTTGGGACCGACGATGGCGGTGACGCCGTCGTCGAACAACATGGACGTGTGGTCCGCGAACGACTTGAAGCCCTGCATCTCGAGCCTGGTCAGGCGCACCTAACGAACACTCCCGATCCTCGTGGCGAGGGTCGCGTAAAGGTTGAGACTGTCGAGCACCGGCGTCAGCAATCGCGCCTCCGCTTCATTCTCGAAGGCACCAAAATAGATCCTGGACGTGCCGTTCGGGTCGATCAGCGCGTAGGCGGGCAAACCCTGTTGGCGCCAGCCGAACAGGCGGACCGTCAACTGGTCTTCCGTGACACCTTCCTCGAGCAGCCAGGCGAGGGGTGCCCGCACCACGCGACCGGCTCCGGGCCCCAGCGAGCCGCGTTCACGCAGCGCGGCAAGCAGCGAATCGGCTGCTTCACTGGTGGTGAACGCGCCGGCGAGGAGGCGATACCAGACCGCCGTACCGGTTCCCGGATGCGTCGCGGCAAAGGTGGGCACGGGAAGAGAGTCCATCGCCTGCCGAACGCGCGCCATTGCCCCGTTCAACGTGTTGACGCTCGCCATTTCCACTGACCAGGGTACCGCGCCGGTTGCCGTACTGGTCGGGGCGGTCGCCGCCGAGAAGGTGACTGGGTCACCGGGCATGACGATCGGCTGCGCCGTGCCTGCAGGCGGCGCTTCCGCATTGCGGCTCTGCCGCACTCCGTTCGCCCACCACACCCCGCCAACCGCCCCGGTAATCGCGAGCGCGATGGCCGCACCCATCAGCACGCGTCTGCCTCGCTTGGGCGAGGTGACTCGCACGGTCTCTATTTCTGCCGGCGTGATCCCCCGCGGCTCAGGGCTCTCCACGGCCGCGCGGCGGCGGCTGGATGGAACGCGACCGATCACCGGAGTATGCGTGGTCGGGGCGACGGCGTCACCGATCATAACGAGGCCGTCGAGCTGGTCGATTGCCTTGCCGACATCGTGCAGGTCGGCCGGCGCCGCCACCACGAGGAGGGCGCCGGCGCGCCGGCATTGGTCCGACCATGAGCCCCAGAGATGGTCCGCCATCACGTCATCGGCTTGCGCGGTTTCGGCGCCACCGGACACCATGAACAAGCTGTCGGCATTCGGCACTGGCCGAGCCACGTGGCCCAGCGACACGCC
>CAZSNV010000316.1:0-5438 GCA_964608035.1 uncultured Gemmatimonadaceae bacterium
TGAACCATGGATTCCATCATCCATTCGCAGGTAGCCGAAATACCGCACAGCGCGACCACCACCGGCTTCGATCTACCTGGTTTTCGAATCGTGGAGTGTCTGGGCGTGGTGCGGGGCGTGGTCGTGCGGTCACGATCGGTGTTCGGCACACTCGGCGCCGGCCTACAGACGCTATTCGGCGGGAATATTTCGCTCTTCACGGAACTCGCTGAACGGACCCGCCAGCAGGCATTTGTTACGATGTTGCACCAGGCGGACCTGGCCGGTGCAGACGCAGTGATTGGCATTCGCTATGACGCGAATGAGCTGATGCAAGGCGTGACGGAAGTGCTCTGCTACGGGACGGCGGTTCGAGTGAAACCGATGGCGGAGGACTGAGCCGGGACGCCTAACGCCCGGCGAATAGAGGTCAGAGCGCCAAGCGGGCCCCGTACCGGTCGAACGCGACGCGACTCCGCACTCGAGGCATCCATGACGCTGCGCAACCGTGGACGATTCCCGTTTCGACCTGGACGCCCAGGGACAACTGTCCCCGTTGACACGGAAAATGGGAAGCGGCGCCAAGGAGGTCCGTGGCGCCGCTTCGACTATCACGCAGCCTCGTTAGGGTACTACGGGCCGAGTCGGCGTCGGCCTCCCCATTCCTGCATGTCTCCCGGCGAGAAGCGGAGCTGAGTGAGCGGAATCGGAAGCTACGCCGACCAACCGAAAGAATCGATGTCGGCCCCTCCTCGGCAAAGCTTCCACTTCTCACCGCCCTGGCCCCCGATTCCACGCTTGCCGTTGCGTGCACGTCGGACCAGCTTCGGATACAGGCTTCAAGCGATGGATCATGTCAGGCAGACTCGGCAGGGGGGCAGCATGACTACGTTTTTCGCACGCCGCGTTCGAGCGAGCTTGGTGCTCGGAATGGTGCTCGTTGGCTTGAACGCGTGCTCACGGACGATTCGCATCCGAGACCTGCTTGATCGGCCACAGGAGTACGACGGCAAAACGGTACAGGTCGAAGGCACCGTGACGCAGAGTGTCGGCGTGCTCGGAACGGGCGCGTTCGAGATCGATGATGGGACAGGAAAGATTTACGTGATCGCCAGGGGTCAGGGCGTCCCGCGCGAAGGCGCGAAGACTAAAGCGCAGGGTCGTTTCGAGTCGCTGTTCAGTTTCCTTGGTCGTACCATGGCTGCCATCGTGCAGAGCCCCTGAGGAGCGGCAACGTTCCTGTTCGATACTTCGCGCTCCACACGAGGCTTCGAGAGATAACAAACAGCGCCCGAATTCCCGCGGGCGCTGTTTTACATCATCGCCTCAAGGCACGACAGGCCGAGTCGGCCGCCGCGGCCGGCGGTCTTATCCTGGTTGCGGTGCCGGCGTCCGCAGCGGCTTTGATTTAATCCGCCGCAGCTGAACGCTATCCGTTCTATGAGAGCGATTGTCAAGGGCAGACGTCGGCCTTGCTGACCGCCTGGCCTTCTCCGCCTTGACGATCTGGAACGGCGGTGAGCAGAACGACCCCACCTCCTGCGTCCGGGATCCGGCGATTAGTGCGCTTGGACCGTTAGGCGAAGGGCGTCATACCGTTCTCCTGTCTTCCAGAGTCGTAAGGCGATCGCGGCGAGCTTCCGCGTGAGGGTCACGCGCGCCAGTTCCTCGCGCATCCCCCGCGCGAGCAGGGCGTGGTAAAAGTCCTGCAACGGGCCCGATCGAACGGCGGCGGCCGTGGCCGCCCCCTTCAACACATCCTTGAGCACGTGATTGTGATTGCGATTGAGTCCGCGCGTCATTGGTGGTCGCCGGCGCCGCACGGGACGAGTGCCCCGCAGTTCGTACTCGGCGCTCGCGCGAGTGACCACCGCCAGGCCCGCGTACGCCCACAGGTGCCGCTTCGTGCGGAACCGCCACGGCGTCTGCATCGTGGCCAGGAGCAGGGCGACCCGCACGGGTCCCAGAAACGGAATCGTCTGGAGGACCGCCCACGCGGGATCGCGCTGGGCCTCGCGGATGAGGGCCGTCTTCGCCCGCGGCCGCAGCTGCTGCAGCACCGCGAGTTCGGCGTAGAGGGCCTCGGCGCGGAAGCGCACGCCGACGTTAGGCAACTGCGGGAGCCACTCCCCGTGGTGGCGCTCCTGAAACACGCGCTTGCCCGGCGTTTTGATCCCGCGGGCCCGGAACAGCGCCTTGAGCCGGAGCATCACCCGGGTCGAATCCTCGACGAGGTTCCGAGAGGTCCGGGCGAACTCTTTGAGCGAGGCGCGCTGCGGGCTGCCGTGGTAGACCGCGCGCAATCCGCCCCGCCGCAGCAGCTCGGCCAAGTGTTCGGCGTCGCCCCGGTCGCTCTTACTGCCCGGCGTGGTCTGCCCGCAGCGATCGCAGACGATGACCTGGTCAACGATAGGCTCGAGCAGATCGTGCAACCACTGCGATTGCGTGCCCTCCTCAAAGGCGACGTGGATGGGCCCGCGCATGCCGCGGAAGAACTCGACGAGTGCGTGCGGTTCGGTGGGGAGAAGCGTTCGGGCGATCACCCGACCTGTCTCCTCGCGCACCGCCGCCAGCGTGGTTGCTTGATGGACATCGAGCCCGACATACTTCGGCGTCCGTTTCATGAGAACCGCTCCTTGCTGTGGTCCATGGGCCTTCGACAACTCCATGGTAGCAGCAAGGGGCGTGCTCTCAATATCCGTTAGGCCGCTGCACAACGCATGACCCACAGTCACATTCCGGAGGCGCGGATGAAGAGAGTCACGGGAATCGGCGGCATCTTCTTCAAGGCCAGGGATCCTGCCGCACTGGGTGCTTGGTACAAGAAGCATCTAGGCATTGACGTGCAGGAGTGGGGAGGCGCCGCGTTTCGCTGGACCGACGAAAGCGGCAACCCCATTGGGGGCACAACCGCATGGTCCGTGGGCAGCACTGATGGCAACCAGTTCGCCCCGAGCACGGCGTCCTTCATGGTCAACTATCGAGTCGCGGACCTGCAAAGTCTCTTGCATGCCCTGCGTAGCGAGGGCTGTACGGTGCTCGAAAAGACCGACGATTCAGAGTACGGGAAGTTCGGCTGGGTAATAGACCCGGAGGGGAACAAGGTTGAACTCTGGCAGCCTCCAGAAGGGCAATGAATCGAAAGGGTGTGGGCCTAACAACGGGTTGCAGCCGACAAAACGCGCGTTCGGCGTTCGTTGCGGCTGAACCTGGGCGGTTAGGCCGGTGCCTACGTGCATGGCAGTTGCACCTTTCGATAGGCGCATCTGACCCGGACGCATCGCGCTCGTGTCCATATCGGCGTCGTAAACGAAGTCGTCTTGCTAAGGAGCGTGCACCACATGACCATCGCCGAGGACTTCAGTGCCGAGTTGGACTACGAGCTACCCGCGACGAGACGTCTGCTCGAGCGCGTGCTCAGCGAGAAGGGTCCGTGGAAGCCACACCCGAAGTCCTCAGCGCTCGGACATCTCGCGCAACTGGTAACGCGGATGCCAGGTGTAATGGCCGACATTATTCGCGGGGTGGATCTAGACCTCGCGGCAGGACCGCCTTACACGTTCGAACCGACGGAAGCCCTCCTGCGCGAATTGGACGCCTGCGTGAAGGCAGCGCGCGACGTACTCCGCACCGCAAAGGACGATGACTTCGCTCTGACCTGGAACCTGAGGTACGCGGACCAGATTCTGGACACAGGACGGCGCAAGGATGTCCTGCGGAATACGATCAACCACTTCGTCCATCACCGCGGCCAACTTTCCGTCTATCTGCGCCTCAATGACGTCCCGCTGCCTAGCTTGTACGGCCCTACCGCGGACGAGCAGTGACCCTCTCCGAGTCTCACCCGGCCAACGCGATGCGGCGAATGCTCCGCCTAACGTTGCTTGCTGCAGACGGGCGAGCCTTGGCAGGCTGTGAGCGTTCGGGAGCGCGCAGCTGGAGTGAGTTGGCGAGTGATCGATTCTGGCTCGCTCGGAACTGAACGTTAGCGTTAGGCAGTACCGACCACTCAAGGACGGGCGGGCTGCCTGAAACTGGAGTGTGCGTGACCTGCCACGTAGGCGAAGGAACGTTCAGAGCGCCAATCGGGCCACGTACCGGTCGAACGCGACGCGACTCCGCGCGCGAGGGGGAGTTCCGGCCGTAGCGAGGAGCATGGGCCTGACCCGCTTCGCGATCTCCCGAACCAGGGCAAGATCGTACAGGGTCTTGCGGGCAATGGTCATCGCGCGCCGACCCCTCGACTGTGTTCCGCTCGACTCGTCAGCGACCGGCTTTCCGAGCCGTACGCGAGAAAACCCGGTCTCTTGCAGTAGCCGACGCAGCCGCTTCGTTCCCACCAGCGCGCGTTGTGGGAAAGTCAGGCCGTGCCATTTCGCCCACAGATCGACCAGTTGCATCGGCAACCAGCTCAGCGCGGGTATGCCAAGTTGCGGGTCGCGGCTCACGCTCCACCGGTTGGACGTGGAGATCCAGAGCCTGCCATGCTCGCTCAGCATCCGGTTCCACTCGCGCAACGCGCGCTCCTTCCGCGGCGAGAGTTCCAGGACCCATTCGGCAATGACGCGGTCGAATATGCCGTCCGCAAAGGGCAATGCATCTACGTTGGCGCACACTAGTCTCGCTCTCACGCCTGCCTGCTTCAGACGGTGCCGGGCCATCACTAGCCGGCGAAGGCTGCCATCGACCCCCACACAAACCGGCCAGCGACGCGCGGCTGCCTCGAGCAGTGCCCCGGATTTGCAGCCCACATCGAGCACCATGCGAGGGTCGGGTGTATAACGATCAAGTTCCTGCCAGTCGTTCAGCACGTCTTCGCTGTTGCCAAATGCACCGCCAATACCGCTTTCCTCGGCGAAGGCCCCACCACGCGCAAGAAGAGACACGTCCTCGCTAAGACTGTCCCCATCCAGGGGATCTCGAGAAAGCATCTCCGCCAGGACCCTGGCGTCGGCGCGCTCGCGAGCCACGGTGATATCCGCTTCGAGTGTTGCGCGGAGGTCGGGAATCCCGGCGACGATCGGATAGCTGTGCGGACGGGCAGGCCGGGTGCACTGTAGCTCGCCTTCCCGAAGAGGGACGAGAGTCCGCCTGCATCGCGGGCATCGCAGGCTCGGCGACGTCGCCACGCCTGGTGCAACGGCCTGGTTCAGCGCCGGCGAGGGCACGCCAGCCACGAGGGGAATGGGAGCCGCTCCGACCCCCATATCGGATCCAATTCGCGTCTTCGGGAGCGCAGCCATGCGACACCTACCATTTGGACGTCTGAGCCGGAGTGACCGGATTCGTGATAGGACGTCACAATACCGGTGGCGTAACGAAAATGGTCGGTGCGCTTCTATCGGTGACCTGCGACACATTCGGATGCAGCAGCAGGCGATTCCAGGCCCGCCGGCACCTCGTCTTGACCGTTTTACGCCGTTGACCGTTTTACGATTTCGGAACGCCGACCGTTTCCC